>NZ_JBIVLI010000005.1:0-422046 GCF_044751205.1 Streptomyces sp. NPDC088732 | reverse complement strand
GACCACCGCGAGCAGCGCCGCTGCCGTTACCGCCGTTGAACCCGCCCTGGTTGTGACCACCTTGGCACTGTAGGGGGTGGGGGGCGCGGACCGGCAGGGGGCCTTCCGGCCCGCGGTCCGCGCCCCCGGCAGTCAGCCGGTGACGGCGACCGGGGCGTCCCAGTCGCTGCGGTCCACCGTGAGGGTCCAACCGCCGCGGGTCTCCTTGCTGTTGACCATGTACTGGTGGCCGCGGCGGTGCCCGGTCCACAGCGTCTTGGAGAACGGCCAGTCGGAGGTCGTCGTCTTCACCTGGTCCCACAGGGCGTACCAGAGGGCGTCGGGGAGCTCGGTGCGGTCCTTGGCATTGGCCACGGCGGCGGCGCTGCTGCTCTTGAAGCCGTAGAAGCCGGCCCAGTAGTTCTTGGCGTGGACGGTCTTGTCCCAGGCGCGGATGTAGGTGAGCACCGCGGTGTTGCAGGCGGTGTTCGTGATGTCGTAGGACTCCATGTCCAGGTAGAGGGTGCTGCCGGCCTTCATGCCGAGCGCCGAGGCCTTGGCCACGGCGTCCGCGCCGTCGGTGGCGCCGAGCGAGGCGGCCGTGGCGGCGGTCAGCTTCTCCGGGTTGCGGCTGGTCTGGCACGGCGGCTGCGCGCCGACGTACAGCGGGATCAGCTTCCAGCCGGACGCGCTCACGGTCTTGACCCAGGACGCGGTCAGGTTCGGCTGCGCGCAGCCGCGGTTCTTGCCGCCCACGTAGACGGCGGCGGCGCCGTAGAAGTCGGCGGACTTCCACGCCTTCATCGCCGCCGAAGAGGGCGCGGTGCAGGTGTCGAACGCCCGGCCCGTGTACACCTTCGGCGCGGGACGGGACACGGTGGTCGCCATCGAGGCCTCCGCCGCGACACCGGCGCCCGCCAGCACGGCGACACCCGCGACCGCCCAGGCGATGTAACGACGCTTCTTCGACATCCGGTGACCGGACATCCCCACCCCATTCGTTGTTCATTGCTCATGACACGCGAACGCACGCGTGCGTTCCGCCGCGAAGTCGTCGACCGCCCCGACGGGCCGCGCTCCGTCCGCCGTCGGCGGGTGCGCGGGCCTCCGTGTGCGGGGCGGTCGGCATCATATCCGTCGCGTGGTGCGCCGACGGATCCGCAGGACGGGCCAGAGCAGCAGTGCGCTGACGGCCCACAGGAACACCGCGACAGTGATCCACTCGCCGGTGCCGGTCTCCGGGTCGTCGGCGCCGAAGACCGTGTACGCGAGGGCCACAAAGGCGAAGAAGCCGCCCAGCAGCCCGAAGAGGACCATCGCCACCGACTGGAGCCCGGTGCGCCGGGTGCGGGCGGCACCCGCCGGCGTGACGGCAGGAGCGGAGTCGCCGGTTCCGGCCGCCTCCCGTCGCGGTGGCGGCTGCCGGGGCGGCATCTGCACCACCGCCGCCGGTGGCACCGCGGCGTCGATGACGGCGACGGTGTGCGCGTCGATGCCGTACGGGCCCGGTTCCACCTCGACCGTGATGCCGTCGGTGCCGATGAGCCGGCGGCCGCCGTCCGGCCAGCTCAGCATGGCGGCGCAGGAACGGTAGAGCACGGTCACCGCACGTTCTGTCCCGGCGGTCCCGGCGGCCGGGCGTTCCGTCAGGCTGACGCCGTCGTCGCCCACGACCAACTCCGGGGCGTCCTTGCGGTTCTGGGTGAAACGCCGCCCGGTGACCGCGTACGGCGACCTGACCGGCGCCGCCGTGTACCCGGCCCAGTCCGCCGAGTGCCGCGCGGGCACCTGCATGAGGGCGGTTCCCTCGGCCTCCAGGGCCACCGCGTGCAGATGTGCGGGCGCGGTCGCCCACAGTTCGGAACGCAGTTCCTCCGACGTGCGCGGGAGGCGTCCGGCGAGCAGCTCCTCGGCCATGCCGGGCAGCCGGCGCACCACCGCGTCGTGTGCGGTCAGGGCCGCGTCGGCGCGGCCGCGCACCGCGTCGAGGTCGGCCTGGGCGATCCGGCCCGCCCGCAGTCCCGCGAGGACGTCGACGAATCCGCCGAGGACCGCGTCCTGCTTGGCGGGCAGGGCGTCCGCGAAGGCGGTCACCAGGGCGAACCCGTCGCGGCGCGAGGTGTGGTCGGCCGCCGTGGTGTACGAGTAGCCGCCCTCCTGCCGCAGGGCGCGGGACAGTTCGCGCTCGAGGACGGCCGCGTACAGCCGGGCGGCGGTGGTGTCGGTGACCACGGCGTCCATCAGGACCCCGCCGGTCCCGTCGGAGAAGTAGGCCGGAGCGACGGGCAGCGCGGAGGTCACCGCCGGCATCGGCCTGCGGTCCCCGCCGGGCAGTTCGAGCGACAGTCCAGCGGGCAGCCGCTCGCCGGCGATCCACAGCGTGGCGTTGCCCCGGGTGAACCAGGTCCGCGCCCACTGCCACACGTCCTGGGCACTCACGTTCCGCACACCCCACTCGGGGTAGCTGACCAGGCCGTACCCCTGCGCTCCGTAACGCCACAACGGGAGCTGGCCGGGTTCGCGGCGCGACTCCTCGGTCCGCAGGATCTCCTTCTCCGTCTCCAGCCGGTCCATGGGCAGGTCGACGAGGGAGGCGCAGACACCGGTGAGGTGGGCGACGATCTCGTGCTCGGCGCCTTCCGCGTGGAAGTGGGTGAACGCCGCCTTGGTCGCCCCGTTGAAGTGGTAGTCGGCCAGGCCCTGGCGGTGCAGGGCCAGATGCTCGGTCAGGTGCGTCAGGCCCGCCCGCCCGAGCGTCTCGTCGGCGGCACCGACACGGAAGACCAGCCCCGCGCGCATCGGCCCGGCGGCGTAGGTGAAGAGGGTGGGTATGCCGTCGACCTCGGTGTGGTGGACGGCGGCCTGCTGGTTCATCTCAGGCCTCTGTTCGGCATGGGCGGGTCATCCTCTGGCGAGAACCACGTTGCGGTGTCGGACGTAGACGTCGGCGGGCTCACCGAGGTAGCTCCACGGGAACTCGGACGCCAGGTTGCCCAGCGCGCGGAAGTGGGCGGCGGCCCGGGCGGTGTCGCCGATCAGTGAGAACAGGGCCGCGAAGGAGCCCTGGACGACGACCCACCCGTGGTCGCGCCGGAACCGCGGATGGGACACGGACCGCTCGGCGGCCTCGACGAGTTCGGGGTGGACGTGCGGCCGGCGCAGGTACTCGGCCCGGTCGCGGTCGGAGTCCAGAGCGCTCCAGTGCTCGAGGTGTGCCTCGGCCACCAGCCCCGCGTTCAGCGTCGCTTCGGGGGCGCCCTGCATGCACTCCCGGGCGAACGCGTGGGCGGCCTCCCAGCTCCCGCTCCACTTGGGGCACAGCTGCTGGAGGAGCCGTGCCTGGCCCGTGAAGTGGTGCGGGTGGTACCTCGCCAGCCGTTCGTAGCGGCGGCGTGCCTCGTTCTGCCCGAGTTGGAGCCCTCTGGCCGTGTTGAGCCGCTCCGCCCAGGCCGTGCCGCAGGACGGGGCGAGGGCGGTGGCCCGGATCAGCAGTTGTTCCGCCGTCCGCAGGTGTGCGTGAAACGCCGCGAACTGCTCCCTGCTCACGCTCTGCGCCCGCTTGGCGGTCCGGATCTCCCAGCCGAGTTGGACTTCACGGGCACCGAGGACGGTGAGGGCGAAGACGTCCTCCGGAGCCGCCGCGACCATCGTGCGCAGGACGTGCTCGACGCCCGGCACTTCGGCCACGGTCCGGACGGCGTAGGCGCGGCCGGTCCCCTCGGGCAGCCCGTGGACATACCCGCGCAGCGCCTCCATGTCGGCAGCGGCGGCTGCCTGGCGGAGCCACGCGACTTCGGGATGGGCGGACGCCTCCTCGAAATCCGGGGGAGGCAGGGAAGAAACAAGCGACATACGCGGCTCCTAAGCGAACCTTGCGGGAATCGACCGACCGGGAAATCGGCCGCACCCCACCCGACTTGACGTGAATTTGATTGTGTCCATACCGGACCATCGGCTTCCGTCCACGAAAACCGCATAATCTCCGTCCGGCACTCGCCGCACACAGCCCGTCCCCCTCGCCAGGAAGTCAGCCATGGCACTGAACGCCCGCCGCAATCGCCAACTGCTCGAAGCCCTCGCCCCCTTGCTCCTTCAGGGCGAGCAGGTGGAGCTGACCTCGCTGGCCGCTGTCGGCACGGTCTCGGTCCGCAAGCAGGTCCTCACCGCCGCAGTGGTCGGTGTGCTCAGCGCCGGCACGGTGATGGCCACCGTCACCCCCCGCCCCCTGTACATCGCCCTGACCGACCGCCGCGTGCTCTTCTTCGACGGAAATCGGGGCGGCAAGCCGGGCAAGCTCATGCTGAATCTGCCCCGGCCCTACGTGTCCGCAGGCAATTCGAAGAAGGCATTTCTCGGCCTCCAGTACGCCACCCGCCTCTCGGTGGCCGGCCAGGAACAGGGTCTCAAGGTGACCTTCCCCGTGCAGCACCGGTCGGACGGTCCCCGGTTCGCCTCGGCCTTTCCGGTGACGCACTGACGCAATTCCCGGCGGCGGCCGGTCAGCTGCCCATCTTGTCGATGTCGACGACGTCCTTGGCGGCGGGGACCTGGACGGCGGCCGCCTTGTCGAAGTCGGTGAAGCGCAGGGTGCCGGGCTCCTTGCCGCCCTTGGTGACGACCTTGAGGATGTAGGGCTTGCCCTGGGTGGCCACGTAGGCGGTGATCGTCTCGGCGCCGTCCTTGCCGGTGATCGGCAGGGCGGGGATACCGTCGACGGTGGTGGGCTTGCCCTTGGTGCCGTCGTCGTCGCCGTCCTCCTCCTTGTCGAGTTCGGCGAGGAACGCCTTCAGGTCGCAGGCCTGGAGGAACTCCTTGGAGTCCGGGCCGGAGGCGCTCGTCTTCATCCACCGCTTCCCGATGACCTCCTGGGCGGCCTTGCCGTCCGAGCCCTGGGACGACCAGAAGGCGTCGTCGCCCTTCATGTAGAGGAAGGCGCCGGACTTCAGCAGGCGGACGTTGCCGCCCTCCATGGTGAGGTTGCCCTGGCAGTCGCCGGTGCGGGTCATGGTCATGTGGTACTTCATCGGCTCCCCGTCGGTGATGCCGTCGAGGTCGACGGTCATCGTGGAGGCCGACTTCATGGCGGCCAGGGCCTTGGTCCCGATCTCGGCGGCGGGCCGGTCGGCCAGGGCCGTCGACGCGGGCTGGGCCTTGCCGGCGCCGAGCGGGCCGCAGGCGGCGAGGGCGAGGGCGGCGGTGGAGCAGCCGAGCGCGGTGAAGGCGGCGCGGACGGTGGTCATGTGGGTCTCCCCTGGGTGAGTCGCGCGGGCGTGGTCGGCCCGTCTTCTTCCGGTCGCCGCAGCCGCCGGCGCCGAAGGAGGCGTCCTGGGCGGTGAGCGTCGCGCCGGCGGTGCCGCCGGCGTTGTCGTTCGCGCAGATCGGGATCGAGTTCACGGAGTGCCCGCGCCCCCCCCTGACCGCTCGTACGGCGGCGGTCGCGGTTGCGGGCACTCCGTGAACCGATGGGTCAATCACAGCATGTCCTGTGAACCGAGTCAACATGGATTCTCTGTTCACGCGACTTCACGCTGTGAAGGGCCGGAACGGGCGTTCATCGGTATGCTCGGGGCCACCATCGAGACCCGCGTGGGAGGGGATCCAGCCAGGTGCCGGAGAACGCAGCAGAAGTCACCGCCGCCGGCATCGCGCGACTGGCCGGTGTGGGACGCGCCGCCGTCAGCAACTGGCGCCGCCGGCACCCCGACTTCCCCAAACCCGTGGGCGGCACCGACACCAGCCCGGCCTTCGCCCTCGCCGAGGTCGAGCAGTGGCTGCGCGGCCAGGGCAAACTCGCCGAGGTCCCGCTGCGTGAACGCGTCTGGCAGCGGGCCGAGGCCCATCCCGCGGGCACCGCGACCGCCCTGCGGCAGGCGGGGGCCGTCCTGCTGCTCGTCCGTGAACACCCCGATGAAGGGCGGCACGCGGAACCGGACGCGCTCGCCCGCGCCGCGGGGGAGCTGCTGGAACGGCGCTTCGGCGGACGCTTCCCCCTGGGGGCGCCGGTGGACACGGCCCTGCTGCGCGGCGCGGCCGGCCTCGCCGCCGAACTGGGCCCGCGCCAGGCCTACGAGTTCCTGCTCGGCCGCCACCTGGACGCCAACCCGCGGCAGTACACGCTCACCCCGGCCGCCCCCGCCGAACTGATGGCGGCGCTCGCCGGGCCCGCCCGCAGCGTGCTGGACCCGGCCTGCGGCACCGGCACACTGCTGCGCGCCGTGGAAGCGCCCCACGAGGTGCGCGGACAGGAGGCCGACCCCGATCTCGCCGCGCTCGCCGCGCTGCGGCTGGCCCTGCACGCCGACCCCGCCGCGCAGGTCGAGGTGGCCGCCGGGGACAGCCTCCGCGACGACGCCTTCCCCGGCCTCGCCGCCGACGCCGTGCTGTGCCACCCGCCCTTCAACGAGCGCAACTGGGGCCACGAGGACCTGGCCTACGACCCCCGCTGGGAGTACGGCTTCCCGGCCCGCACCGAGTCCGAACTCGCCTGGGTGCAGCACTGCCTGGCCCGCGTGCGCGACGGCGGCACCGTGGTGCTCCTGATGCCCCCGGCCGCCGCGTCCCGCCGCTCCGGGCGCCGGGTCCGTGCCGACCTGCTGCGGCGCGGCGCGCTGCGCGCCGTGATCGCCCTGCCGGCCGGCGCCGCGCCCCCGTACGGCATCCCGCTGCACCTGTGGGTCCTGCGCAGGCCGCGGGACGGTGCTCCGCCGTCGCCGCACCTGCTGCTGGTCGACGCCGCGCAGGCACCGGGCGGGACCGCGCCGGGCGGCGAGAAGGTGCCCTGGCAGACGGTGCGCGCCACCGTGCTGGACGCGTGGACCGCCTTCGACCGGGACGGGACGGCCGGTCCGGGCGCCGACCGGCCGGGCGTCAGCCGCGCCCTGCCCGTCATCGACCTCCTCGACGACGACGTGGACCTCGCCCCCGCGCGCCATCTCCCGCCCCCGGCCACCGGTGCCGGCGCGTCCGAACTCACCGATGTGCGGGACCTGCTGACGGACACCTTGCGCCGCACCTGCGAACTCGCCCCCGGGCCCGCCCGGTCCGCGCCGCCCGCCCGGTGGCCGCTGACCACGGTCGGCGAACTGGCCCGGGCCGGGGCCCTGGTGCTGCGCGCGGGCGGCCAGGGCAGCCGCGGCCCCGGCGGGGGCCCCGCCGTGCTCACCGAGCACGACGTCCTGGCCGGCACCGGCCCGACCGGCACCCTGCCCGAGGGGCCGCAGGAGGACGCGCCGGTACTGGTCGAGGAGGGCGACGTGGTCGTCCCGGTCCTGGGCCGCGGTGCGGCCGCGCGGGTCGTCGACGCCGCCACCGCGGGCGCCGCCCTCGGCCGCAACCTGCACCTGCTGCGCCCCGACCCCGCCGCCGTGGACCCGTGGTTCCTCGCCGGATTCCTGCGCGGCACCGCCAACAACCGCCAGGCCAGCAGTTACGCGTCCACCTCGACCCGGCTCGACGTGCGCAGGCTCCAGGTCCCCCGGCTGCCGCCGGCCGACCAGCGGCGCTACGGGGAGCGGTTCCGGACGCTGGCCGTCTTCGAGGAGGCGCTGCGCCTGGCCGGGCAGTTGGGCGAGCAACTGGTGCAAGGTCTGTACGACGGCTTGACGGACGGCACCGTACGGCCCGAATAGTTAGGGGATCGGGTGAACGAGTGCCGGCTGCTGCCGATACGCTCGCGATGCCACCCGCAGCTGTCCCGTACGCATGTCCAGGAGTCCAGGAGCAGTGTTGAACGGCCCCGGCCCGGTCCCGCCGCCCCCTCCCGCGCAGTCCGGGGGCACCGCAGTGGCGCTGCGTGCCACTTTCCTCGTACTGACGGCACTGAGCTGCGGTTTCCTGTCCTGCCTGCCGCTGCTGCACCTCGCGGTGCAACGCCGCAGGGCGCTGGACTGGGTGCTGTTCTGGACCGGCACGGCGGTGACCGTCGCGGCCTTCGCCACCATCGGCACGCTGCCGGAGTCGAACCCCTGGACGGACGCGGCGCTGATCGTCGTCATCTCCATGGTCCCGCTGGTCGGCGTCCACTACCTCGTGGCCGACATGGCCCTGCACCGCAAGCAGGCGCTGCCCGGGTACCCGCCGTACGCGGCGACCGTCCCCTACCCCCCGCAGCAGCCGGGCCCCGGCGGCTACAACCCGTACAGCTCCGTCCCCACACCCCCGCCGGCGCAGCAGCCGCCCGTCGCGCCGCACCCGCCGCGCCTCAACCAGGTGCGCGCCGAGCTGGACGAACTCAGTGACCTGCTGCGCAAGCAGGAGGACCAGGGGTGAACGGACGGATCGTCGCCGGCCGTTACGAGCTGGCCACGGTCCTCGGCCAGGGCGGCATGGGCCAGGTGTGGACCGCGTACGACCGCCGGCTGGACCGGCGGGTCGCGGTCAAACTGCTGCGCCCCGACAAGGTCGCGGGCGCGGCCGACGCCGAGGAACTGCGCCGGCGGTTCCTGCGCGAGTGCCGGGTCACCGCCCAGGTCGACCACCCCGGTCTGGTCACCGTCCACGACGCCGGCAGCGACACCGACGAGCTCTACTTCGTCATGCAGTACGTGGAGGGCGCCGACCTCGCCGACCACCTCGCCGAGCACGACCCGTACCCCTGGCCGTGGGCGGTCGCCGTCGCCGCGCAGTTGTGCGCGGTGCTGTCGGCCGTGCACGCGGTGCCGATCGTGCACCGCGACCTCAAGCCGCGCAACGTGATGGTGCGCCCGGACGGCTCGGTCGTCGTCCTGGACCTGGGCGTCGCCTCCGTGCTGGACACCGACACGACGCGTCTCACCCACACCGGCACGCCCATCGGCACCCCCGCCTACATGGCCCCGGAACAGGCGATGAGCGGCGCCGTGGGACCGCGCACCGACCTGTACGCGCTCGGGGTGCTGCTGCACGAACTCCTCAGCGGCACAGTGCCCTTCGCCGGGTCCACCGCCCTCGGCGTGCTCCACCGCCATCTGTACGAGCAGCCGGTACCGCTGCGCCAGGTGCGCCCGGAAGTGCCCGAGCCGCTGGAGGCACTGGTGCTCCGGCTGCTCGCCAAGGACCCCCAGCACCGCCCGGCGGACGCGCAGGAGACCTACCGCCAGCTCGCGCCGCTGCTGCCGGTGCCCGGCGCCGGCCACCACAGCCCCGGCCCGATGGACCCCACCCGGCCCTTCCTGCGCCCGCACGCCCCCTGGCCGGACCGGCCGGCCGTGCCGCCGCCGCCCTCCGCGGTGCCGCCCGTGCCCGCGGCGGCCCCGGGGACCGGTGCGCACGGCATCGCCGAGGCGGTCGACGAGGTCAAACGGCTGCTGGACGCGGGCCGCATCACGCAGGCCGTCGACATCCTGGGCGGCGTGCTGCCCGCAGCGGCCGAGAAGCACGGCGCGCACTCCCCCGTCGTGCGCATGCTGCGCAAGCAGTACGCGGCCACACTGATGGAGGACGGCCAGTACCGCCGCGCGCTGCCCGAGTTGCGCCATCTCGCGGACGAACTCGCCGCGGAGTCGGGCCCGTCGGGGCGGCCGTCGCTCCAGTACCGCTACGAGGCGGCGCAGTGCCTGGAGCAGCTCGGCGAGGCCACGGCGGCGCTGGCCGAGTACCGCGCCCTGCTGCCGTCCTTCGAGCAGTACCGGGCCACCGACCCGGAGCTGCCGCTGGAGGTGCGGCGGCGCATCGGCCACCTGCTGCTGTCGGTGGGCGACCGGATGGGCGCCCACGACGTGCTGTCCCGGCTGCTCTACGACTCCGACCGCGTGCACGGCCCGCGGCACCCGCTCTCGGTCGAGCTGCGGCGGACGCTGGCGTGGCTCGGCCAGATGGGCCGCTAGCGCGGGTTCCGAAATCTCCCCCAGCCACCGCTGGGAGGTGCTCCCACCCCAGCTACCGCTGGGGGCCCCGTCCGCGACTCCCCCGGCTCCGCTGGGGCTCCCCGCGAACACGGCACTCCCCCAGCCTTCCACCGGAGGGAAGCGTCGCATCGTCCGAAAAGCCCGGCCACGCCGACCGCAGGACGGCACCCCGCCCAACGGGCAGCCCGGCGCGGCTGTCACAACACGCCCTCCCCCGCGGACCTATGGGCCACCCCCGAACACGGCACTCCCCCAGCCTTCCGCCGGAGGGAAGCGTCGCATCGTCCGAAGAGCCCCACCGCGCCGGCCGCAGGACGGCTCCCCGCCCTCCGCGCGGCCGGCGCAGCACGCCCTCACCCGGGAGCGGTGGGCTTCCCCGCCCGGTGCGGGCGGGGAAGCCCCAGGGGCCCCAGGGGTCAGCGCCGGGTGCCGCTGCGCGCCGCGCGGTTGGCGAGCTTGATGCGCAGCGCCTCGCGCCGGGCGAGGCGGTAGACGGCGCGGCCTTCCGGGCCGAGCAGTCCGGCCACGCGGGCGATCTCGGTCCACGCCCACGACCGGGTGCCGCCCACGCAGGCGAGCGCGGCGAGCAGGCTGAGTGCCGCGGACTTCTCGCCCCGGCGCGCCCGGATCTCCGCCATGCCGATCACGACGTCCGCCGGCTGGCGGCGGCGGAGTATCTCCGCGCCGACGCGCAGCGCGTCCTCGTCGCGGCCCGCCTTGAAGTGCTCCACGAAGTCCTCGGTGAGGAAGCGGACCTGCTGCACGAGCGCCGCGGCGAACGGGCTCTCCTCCGCCGTACCGTCCTCGGAGTCCGCGTCCTCGTCCACGGTGCCCACGCCCGGCGCGCCCACGGGCGAACCGCCCATCTGCAGGCCGAGTGCCGTGGTCATACGGGTCGTGAAGGCCGGGATGTCGAAGAGTTCCTCGACCTCCGCGTACCCCGCCTCGGACACCTCGTCCGCCAGCACCTCGCGCAGCGCCTCGAGCGCGGCCTCGGGGGTGTACTCGGCAAAGGACCGGTACCCGGGGACGCCCTGGAGGACCTCCCTGGACCCGACGCGGTCGAAGGTGGCGACGCGGAGCCTGTGCTGCACGGCCTCCACGACCGACAGCGGCATCGGGTCGTCGACGCTCGACAGGAAGAAGACGTCGGACGCGGCCAGTTCCTCGCGGACGCGGTCGCGGGAGAGGGCTCCCATCCACTCCACGCGGTCCGACAGCAGCGACTTCTCGCCGACCCGCGGGGTCTTCCAGCCGATCCAGGAGAACCGCCACGGCAGGCCCAGGCTGTGCGCCCGCTCCGCCACCCGCGAGAACAGGTCGACGCCCTTGCGGTCCTGGACCGTGCCGACCATGACGATGCGCGGGCTGGCGCTGGGGGTGCGGGAGGCGATCTTGCGGTGGCTGTCCCGCGGCACCGTGTTGTACACGACGATCGGGTCGACGACGCCGAGCTGCCGGAACATGTCGGCCTGGGCCTTGGACACGCACAGGACCTTGAGCTTGGGCAGGATGTTCAGCATTTCCTGGTGGCGCTCGGGAACCCGGTTGGCCTCCCAGTTGAAGACGTACTCCGTCTCGTGCGCGTAGAGCGCGACATTGCGGCCGGAGTCGATGAGCGCCTGGACGGTGGCGTTGCCGATGGGCGAACGCCAGAACAGGGCGAGGCTGTTCACCATGATGACCTCGGCACCGCCCAGGGCGGCGGCCAGGTCGTCGGGGCGCGTGAAGGCGGCGATGTCGAAGTAGCGCACGTCGACCGGGCTCTCGGCCAGGAGCGACTGGGTGTAGGTGAGCACCGGCACCGCGACACCGGTGACGTACGAGAAGCCGGCGCCCAGCACGGCCAGCGACTTCGGGCGGTCGGCGCGCTTCTGCACGGCGAGGAACGCCCGCTCCGCGAGGGTGAGCGGCGCGGCGCCGGACCCGACCCGCGTGCTCTCCTCCTCGCCGGCCGCGGTGGCGGCCAGAGGTGCGGGGAGCTCCGCGTTCTCCACCACCCGCAGGATCTGCTCGGCGACGTCCTCACTGAAGGTGAGGTAGTGCTCGATGGGCTCCCCGTGCGTGTTCGCCAGGAACTTCCCGGTGCTCTTGAGCCTGCTGACGACGTCGGTGAGTTCACCGGCGGAGCCGACACTGCGCAGGAGCGGGTGGTGGATGGTCGGGAAGACGATGTTGAGCGGCAGCGGGTTCACCAGGACGAGCGGCACTCCGGCGCGGAGCGTCTGCAGGTAGGTGGTCGAGAAGTAGGTGACCGCCAGGTCGTAGGACTGGAGCGCCTCGGCGTCCAGCAGGGTCTCCGCGCTCTGCACCGTGACGTCGGGCAGGGTTTCGAGCCACTTGAGGTGCTGCGGCAGCGAGGACGGGTGCGGCTTGACGTCCACGTCCCCGTAGGCCGTGAGCGACTCGAGGATCTCCTTCAGGTGCTGGCGGTGCTCGCGCACGGAGAGCTTGCGCTGGTCGCCCAGCGGCTGGTCCAGCACGATGAAGCGGAGGCGGGATTCGTCGCTCGTCGAGGAGCGGTGCACACCGGAACGCGCGGCCTGCAGCAGGGCGGGGTCGTCGCTGTGCCCCAGGGCGCCGGTGATGTGGACCTGCGTCGAGACCTGCGACGAGCGGAAGTTGATGTGGTTGTAGGTCGCCGGACCCCACACGCAGATGGCCGCGGGGGCGGACGAGCCGTAGTACCAGTTCTGGTCGCGCTGGCCGGCCCGCTGCTCCTTGTAGTGGAAGTCCAGGTGTCCGTCCTGGACCAGGATCACGGGGAGCCGGGGGTTGAGCGCCTGGGTGACCCGCTTGCCGCGCTGCGACTGGTCGTTGAAGAGAACGAGCCGGTCGACTCCCTTTTCCTCCACGAAAGCGACGACCCGGAGGCTCAATTCCTCGTAGAAGGCGCCGTCGTCGAGAGCCTCGCCCTCGTTGAAGAGATTGCGGGCCGGTATGCCGCCGAGACGGATGGCTGCCTCATCGCGGATCCAGCGGGATACGTTTCCCTCCAGGTCCGCGGTGATCACCGAGAACGTGTGTTCTCCGGCTCCCTCCGCTTGCATGATCTTGCCGGCCAGGTCGACCCCGTTCCGGTTCTCGACAAAAATCGCTATATGCATTTTATTCCCTTGGCGCGGCAGAACCGGGTTGCGGACCCGGCCATCTCGCGCCCCTCCGGCCGACAGGCGGACAAATCGAACAGCCAAGTGCCTCGACGCACCGACTGAATAATGAAGGATCCCACAGTCACGCGTCGAGTGACTGGGAGCAGAGTTCACCCGTTCCTGGTGCCAGCTTCCCCTGGCGTTCACTTCCGTACCGGGATCCACGGGGAAGGGGTGGCCGGTGGCCGAAAACTCCGCGTTAACCTTCCGGCAACCTTTTCGCCATGGGGTGCGAAGCGGCGTCCGACTATACTGACGGGTCTTGCCACCCGCCCCGAGGCAGCCGGCCCGGTAGACCGTGCACACGCCAGGTATGCGCGGGCAACGCGGGCATAAAGGAAGCCTTCGAGATGACCCAGATATTCTTCGCGGCGACGCAGTACGCCGCCGCGACCATAACCGCCGCTGTGAAGGCCGGGCTTTTCGGCTCCCGTGAGGGGCGGCGGCGGGTGCTGGTGATCAGCAACACCTCGGCGATTCCCGAACTGACCACGCCGGTGGACCGCATGGCCGGATTCGAGAAACTGCGGCCCGAGTACGACGCGGTCTACTCGTGGAACGAGATGATCGCCCCGCACCACCCGGCCGGCTGGTCCCCTCTCCCCGAGGAGATCCCCGTGTGGGAGCGGGCGCTGCGCCTGGCCTGGGAACTGGGCGACGGGCCGGTGGAGATCGCCTGCGAGTCCATCCAGGCCAACCCGTCCCGCGCGGTCGCGGACATCTTCGCCGACAGCCCGATCCATGTGTACGCCGACGGCCTGATGAGCTACGGCCCCACGCGCAACCGCATGCCGGCCGACCTGCACAACCGCTTCCGGCGCCTCCTCCACCTCGACCTGGTCCCCGGCCTGCGGCCCCTGCTGCTGTCCGAGTACGGGGTGGAACCGGTCGTCATCCCCGGGGACACCTTCCAGCAGGTCCTGGAGGACATCGGCGGCCACGGCGTGTCCCTGCTGAAGGAGCTCGTCCCGGCGGACGACCGGCCGACGGCGGTGCTGCTCGGCCAGTACCTCTCCGCCCTCGAACTGATCACGGTGGCCGAGGAGGACGCACTGCACGTGCGGATGCTCCGCGGCGCCGTGGCCGCGGGCCACCGGCACCTGCTGTTCAAGCCGCACCCCAGCGCGCCCGCCCAGTACTCGCGGTCACTGGAGCAGGCCGCGGCCGAACTCGGGGTCGCGCTCACCGTCCTGGACACGCCCCTGCTGGCCGAGACCGTCTACCAGTACCTGCGCCCGGGGCTGGTCGTCGGCTGCTTCTCCACCGCGCTGATGACCGCCTCCGCGTTCTACGGCATCCCGGTCGCCCGGGTGGGCACCGAAGAACTGCTGAAGCGCCTCACCCCGTACGAGAACAGCAACCGGGTGCCGCTGACGGTCATCGACGCCGTCCTGCCGGACCTCGAGAAGGACGCGGCCGCGATCGGCACGCCGCTCCACCGGGACCCGGAGCGGGTCGGGAGCGAGCTGGCCCCCCTGGTGCGGGCGGTGGGCTACTGCATGCAGCCGAAGGCGTACGCCGCCCTCAAGGGCGAAGCGGCGGCCTGGCTCGACGGCCATCTCGCCGAGAACGCGCGGTACTTCAGCGAGAAGCGGCTGACGCGCCTCGGTCTGCCCGGCGGGAACCCCAGCCGCGCCGACACGCTGCGCCGCAACCCCGCGGTCCGGCGCCTGGTGCGCGGTCTCCGCGCCGCCCGCCGCTGACCCCTTCCGGACCGCCCGGCGCCGAACACGCCCGGGCGGTCCCCCTCCGGCCCGACGAGCCGCTCAGCCCAGCCAGCGCGACAGGTGCAGCCGCGTCCACAGCATGCTGACGGCGAAGGACAGCACGGCCGTCACTCCCACAAGCACGGTCATCAGCCCCAGCGCGCCCAGCCAGCCGGCGTCCGGCGTGACCAGGTGGCGGGCCAGCAGCTTCAGGAACAGCAGGTGCACCAGGTAGGCGCCGAAGGCCGCGGTGCCGAGCTTGGAGAGCAGCGGACGGAAGCGCTTGGGGACGGTGAGCCGGTTGAACGCCATCAGCAGCGTGCCGGCCAGGATCGGCATCATGAAGCCGTCGTACGGCGCCGGGTTGCGCACGAAGTGCTCGTACAGGACCACGGCGGCCCAGGCGCACACGCTGGCGCCCAGCCACAGCGTGCGCCGGCCCCGCCCCGTGGTGGCGGACGCGGGCAGTGCCAGCAGGAAGGCGCCGACGGCCGCGTAGGCGATCTGGTAGGGCAGGGGAACCCAGGTGAACTCGGGAATGTCGATGTTCAGCACGCCCGCCGCGTCGTCGAGGAAGGCCGGCGTCAGCGCGAGGGCGAGGAACACGACCGCGAGGCCCCAGGGCCGCTTGCCGTCCTTGACCAGGGACGTCATGGACAGCACGAGGATCACCGGGACGTAGGCGTACAGGTACCACAGGTGCAGGGTCGGAGCGACCGAGCCGAACAGCGACTCGTACGCCAGCCGCTTCGTCGAGTGGGGGTTGGTGTCCTGCGCCCAGCCCCACAGCAGGTAGATGGCCGTCCAGACGGCCATGGGCACCAGGATGCGGACCAGCCGGGTCCGCACCTGCGCCTCGCTGCGCGGCGGCGCCCCGGACAGCACGACCCACCCGGCCATGGCGAAGAACAGCGGCACGGCGCAGCGGCTGAGTCCGTGGCCCACGAGCGCGACCCAGTAGACGGGGGCGCCCCCCGACGGGTGGCGGCCGACGACGTTCAGGAACTGGCCCGCGGCGTGGCAGACGATGACGCCGATCGAGCACAGGACGCGCAGCAGGTCGATGTCGTACCGGTGCTCACGCACCGGTTTCGCGGGGGGCACCTCGGCGGAAGCGGTCTCTGCCGCGGTGACGGGCCCGGTCGCGGTGGCGGGGGCGGTGATGGTCGGCTGCACGGAGATCGTGCTCACTCCCTGTCGGGCTTACCGGGTCCGGACGTCGTCCGGCCCGGGCTCCGGATCACGTGTGTTCGGGGGCACGGCTCTCTCCCCGCGCGGGAGGGCGTCCCGGTTCCCGTGTACCCCGGATCGCCGACCGGACCGCCGGTCGGTGGGGGCAGGGCATGCCGCGTCCACCAGCCGGGCTGACGCCCGGCGGTAGGTACCATAACCATCCTTCGTGGGGCAGGGAATGCCTGTGTGACGGATGTGAGACATGCCACTCCCCCGCGAGGGAACCCGGACGCGGAGAATCCCCTCCGCCCCCGTCAGCCCCCGAGCACCGCCGTCAGCAACTCCGCCGTCCACGTGAGCAGTTCACGCCCGACGACCGGCTTGCCGCCGATGCGCGCCGTACTCGGGCGGGGGACGAGGATCTGCTTGGTCCCGGCCTTGACGACCGTGCGCGGGTAGAGCCGGTTCAGCCGCAGCTCCTGGGACTCGCGCAACTCGACCGGCGAGAAGCGCACATTGGCACCCTGCAGCGTGATGTCGGCGACACCGACCTTGCGGGCCAGCAGCCGCAGCCCGGCGACCAGCAGCAGGTTCTCCACCGGCTCGGGCAGCTTGCCGTAGCGGTCGGTGAGCTCCTCGCGGACGGCCTTGATGTCCTCGTCGGAGTTGACGGAGGCGATCGCGCGGTAGGCCTGCAGGCGCAGCCGCTCGCCGGGCGCGTAGTCGTGCGGGACGTGCGCGTCGACCGGCAGCTCGATCTTGACCTCCAGCGGGGCCTCCTCGGCCTCGCCGCCGCCCTCCTCCAGCGCGGCCCGGTAGTCGGCGACGGCCTCGCCGACCATGCGGATGTACAGGTCGAAGCCGACACCGGCGATGTGGCCGGACTGCTCGCCGCCGAGCAGGTTGCCCGCGCCGCGGATCTCCAGGTCCTTCATCGCCACGTACATGCCCGCGCCCATCTCGGTGTGCTGGGCGATGGTCGCCAGCCGCTCGTGCGCGGTCTCGGTGAGCGGCTTCTCCGGCGGGTACAGGAAGTACGCGTAGCCCCGCTCGCGGCTGCGGCCGACCCGGCCGCGCAACTGGTGCAGCTGGGACAGGCCGAAGGTGTCGCCGCGCTCCACGATCAGGGTGTTGGCGTTGGAGATGTCGATGCCGGACTCGACGATCGTCGTGGAGACCAGCACGTCGAACTTCTTCTCCCAGAAGTCGACGACGACCTGCTCCAGCTGCGACTCGCCCATCTGCCCGTGCGCGGTGGCGACCCTGGCCTCGGGGACCAGGTCGCGCAGGCGCGCCGCGGCCTTGTCGATGCTCTCCACCCGGTTGTGGATGTAGAAGGCCTGGCCCTCGCGCAGCAGCTCGCGCCGGATCGCCGCGGCGATCTGCCGGTCCTCGTACGGCCCGACGAAGGTCAGCACCGGGTGCCGCTCCTCCGGCGGGGTGGTGATCGTGGACATCTCGCGGATGCCGGTGACCGCCATCTCCAAGGTGCGCGGGATGGGGGTGGCGGACATGGTCAGCACGTCGACGTTGGCCCGCAGCTTCTTCAGCTGCTCCTTGTGCTCCACGCCGAAGCGCTGCTCCTCGTCCACGATCACCAGGCCGAGGTCCTTGAACTTCGTCTCGGAGGAGAACAGCCGGTGCGTGCCGATGACCACGTCCACCGAGCCCTCGCGCAGGCCCTCCAGGACCGCCTTGGCCTCGCTGTCGCTCTGGAACCGGGACAGGGCCTTCACCACGACCGGGAACTGCGAGTAGCGCTCGGAGAAGGTCCCGAAGTGCTGCTGCACCAGCAGCGTCGTCGGCACCAGGACGGCCACCTGCTTGCCGTCCTGGACGGCCTTGAAGGCCGCCCGCACCGCGATCTCGGTCTTGCCGTAGCCGACGTCGCCGCAGATCAGCCGGTCCATCGGGACCGACTTCTCCATGTCCTCCTTGACCTCGGCGATCGTCGTGAGCTGGTCGGGGGTCTCCGCGTACGGGAACGCGTCCTCCAGCTCCCGCTGCCAGGGGGTGTCCGGCGCGAAGGTGTGCCCGGGGGCGGCCATGCGCGCCGAGTACAGCCGGATCAGGTCGGCGGCGATCTCCTTGACCGCCTTCTTGGCGCGCGCCTTGGTCTTCGTCCAGTCCGCGCCGCCCAGGCGGTGCAGGGAGGGCGCCTCGCCGCCGACGTACTTGGTGATCTGCTCCAGCTGGTCGGTCGGGACGAACAGCCGGTCGCCCGGCTGGCCCTTCTTCGCCGGCGCGTACTCCACCACCAGGTACTCGCGGGTGGCGCCCTGCACGGTGCGCTGCACCATCTCCACGTAGCGGCCGACACCGTGCTGCTCGTGCACGATGAAGTCGCCCGACTGGAGCGTCAGCGGATCGATGGTCTTGCGGCGCCGGGACGGCATCCGGCCCATGTCCTTGGTGGACGAGCGCTGGCCCGACAGGTCGGTCTCGGTGAGGACGGCGATCCTCAGCGCGGGGTCCACGAAGCCGCTCTCGATCGAGCCGCAGGCGACATGGACGACGGCGGGCTCGATCGGCCCGGACAGCTCGGTGTCGAGCCGGGCGGCGATGCCCTCGTTGCCGAGCACCTCCACGATGCGGGCGGCCGGGCCGTGGCCCTCGGTCACGTAGACCGTGCGCCAGCCCTCGGCGAGCCAGCCCTTGGTGTCGGCCAGCGCGCGGGCGGTGTCGCCGCGGTAGAGCTCGGGGGCGTGCATGCCCAGCTTCAGGGTGTCGGCCTCACCGTCGACGGCGTCCTCGTCGGCCCCGAAGGGGCTCACCGACCACCACGGGGTGCCGAGCTCCCGGGCCCGGTCGCGGACGTCGGCGATGCCCCACAGCGAGGCCGCGCCCAGGTCGATCGGCGCCTCCCCGCCGCCCGCGGACGCCGCCCACGACGCCTCCAGGAACTCCCGGCTGGTCGCCACGAGGTCCGCGGCACGGGCCCGCACCCGCTCCGGGTCGCAGACCACCGCCATCGCCCCGGCGGGCAGCACGTCCAGCAGCAGTTCCATGTCGTCCACCAGCACCGGGGCGAGGGACTCCATGCCCTCCACCGCGATGCCCTGGGCGATCTTGTCCAGCAGCTCCCGCAGCTGCGGGTGCTGCTCGGCGAGCTCCGCCGCCCTGGCCCGCACCTCGTCGGTGAGCAGCAGCTCCCGGCACGGCGGCGCCCACAGACCGTGCTCGGCGACCTCCAGCGACCGCTGGTCGGCCACCTTGAAGTAGCGGATCTCCTCGACGTCGTCGCCCCAGAACTCGATCCGGAGCGGATGCTCCTCGGTCGGCGGGAAGACGTCCAGGATGCCGCCGCGCACCGCGAACTCGCCGCGCTTCTCCACCAGCTCCACACGGGCGTACGCGGCGGCCGCGAGGCCGTCCACGATCGCGTTCAGATCGGCGGTCTGCCCGGTGCGCAGCGCCACGGGGACCAGATCGCCCAGGCCCTTGACCTGCGGCTGGAGCACCGAGCGGATCGGCGCGACCACGACCCGCACCGGACCGGCGGTCGGATCGTCCGCGCTGGGGTGCGCCAGCCGGCGCAGCACCGCCAGCCGGCGGCCCACGGTGTCCGAGCGCGGGGACAGCCGCTCGTGCGGCAGCGTCTCCCAGGCCGGGTACTCCACGACGGAGTCGGCGGGCAGCAGCGACCGCAGGGCCGCCGTCAGGTCCTCGGCCTCGCGGCCGGTGGCCGTCACCGCCAGCACGGTGCGGCCCGTGCGGGCCGCGAGCGCGGCCAGCGCCAGCGGGCGGGCCGCCGGCGGGCCCACGAGATCGACGTGCGGGCGGTTGCCGTCGGCTGCGGCACGGACCGCCTCCGCGAGCGCGGGGTCGTCCACGACGACGTCGAGCAGACCGTTGAGGCTCATGTGGCTTTCCGTCCCAGAGGCAGACAGGCGGGGCAGCGCGAACAGCCCGACGCGTGGGAACGGGCCGGGGTGTCCCAGCGTACGACGCTTCGCTGACACCCGGTGCCGCCTCCCTTCGGGGGCCGCCCCTTTCCCCACCCGCCCGCCCTCCCCCAACCTTCGGCCGGGGGTGCCCCCAGCCCTGTGAAGTCAGGTACCCCGACGCGCGTTGTCGGGGGGCCGGGTTCGGGGCCTCCGGGGCTGCCATTCTGGACAGCACATTTAGGTGCCTCAGGTGCATTCCGTTGATCACTCCGGGTCGTGCACCCAAATATGCTCCAGTGTCCAGAACGCCACCCCTACGACCCCGCCCCCTCCGTAGTTGCAAGCGCCTGATCCCCGGTGGGTGGTCTGAAGCGGCACCGTGCTCAAGCCGTCATCGGCGCAGCGCGGCCGTCCCCTGTAGGCACCCGGACCGGGCCGGACCACCAACGCACCGGGAAGCGTCGCGAGAGGACCGCCGGGCCGCCCAACGCTGTCTGTCGGCTGATCATCGACCGCAGCCGACCGTGCCGCACCGACGGGTGGTCTGGCCGCCTCCTTGCTCCCGCCGGGGATCAGGCGCGAATGCTCACCTGCGGGAACCCCCCGGCCAAAGGCTGGTGGCCGTTCTCCTGCGGCCGATTCCGCCGCGCTGACTGCGGCCCGGGCCACGGCCGCCTTCTCACCCCCACCGGGGATCAGGCGCATGGCGAAACGGAGGGGGCGGGGGAGGTGGGGGCACCTCCCAGCGGTAGCTGGGGGAGGGTGGATGTGCTGGACGTTCGGCATATTTGTGTGCGGCATCCGGGGCGAACAACGGCAGGCGCTGGAAACGCACGTAAATATCCAGTCCAGGACGTGCAGCCCCGGAGGCCCCGAACCCGGCCCCCCACAACGCGCGTCGGGGCGCGTGACTTCACAGGGCACACGGGAGGGGGGGGCGGGTAACCCCGCCCCCCACATCGTGGCGCGGCGCTAGTCGGTCGCGATCGCCGTCAGGACGTTCATGCGGGCCGCCCGGAACGCCGGCACCAGTGCCGCGACGAGGCCGACGAAGGCGGAGCCGATGAAGACCGTGATGATCGTCGGCCAGGGGATCTCGAGGATGCCGAGGCCCTGGAGGGCGAGCAGCTTCTGGGCCGTGGCGCCCCAGCCCATGCCCAGGCCGAGGCCGAGGATCGCGCCGAAGAGGGCGATGACGACGGACTCCAGGCGGATCATGCGGCGCAGTTGCCGGCGGGACATGCCGATCGCCCGCATGAGGCCGATCTCCCGGGTGCGTTCGACGACCGAGAGGGCGAGCGTGTTCACGACGCCCAGGATCGCGACGATGATCGCGAGCGCGAGGAGGCCGTAGATCAGGTTGAGCAGTTGGCCGATCTGGTCCTTGAGCAGTTGCTTGTAGTCGGCCTGGTTGCGGACCTGGACCTGCGGGAAGTCGTGCAGGGCCTTCTTGAGTCCGGCGTACGCGGCGTCCTGCTGCCCGTCCTCGGCGGCCGCGAACATGATGTCGTTGATCGGCATCCGGTCGGCGGGGACGTAGTGGGCCGCGGTGGTGATGTTGGTGTACATCGCGCCGCCGTCGAAGGCGGTGTCCTTCGTGGTGATCGCGGTGACCTTGAGCTTCGCGGTACTGCCGGCCGAGAAGTGGACGGTGAGGGTGTCGCCGAGCGTGACGTGGTGCTTGTCGGCGAAGCTCTCGCCGACCGACATCGCGTCGGCCCCGTAGGCGGCGGAGAGTTCGCCGGCGACGGTCTTGACCTGGAGGTCCTGGGCGTAGGTGGGGTCGGCGGCGGAGATGCTGGTGTCGGAGACGGCGCCGTCGGGGGTGGTGATCTTCGCGTCGAGGGACTTGTAGTCCGTGACGTGCGCGAGGTGGGGCGCGGCCTTGATCGCGTTCTCGATCTGCGGGGTGATGGGCTGGCCGCTGTCGGAGGCGATGATGAAGTCCGCGCCGACCGACTTGTCGAGCTGGTCGCTGGCCGAGGCCACCATGGAGGAGCCGACCACGGACAGGCCCGCGACGAGGGCGAGTCCGATCATGAGGGCGGCGGCGGTGGCGCCGGTGCGGCGGGGGTTGCGGAGCGCGTTGCGTTCGGCGAGGCGGCCGACGGGGCCGAAGACCCGCAGGACGCCGGCGCTGATGACGCGGACGACGAAGCCGGCGAGCAGCGGCCCGACGACGACGAAGCCGACCAGGGTGAGCAGGACACCGAGGCCGAGGAAGGCCGAGCCGTCGGTGGCCTTGGTGGCCCGCGAGGCGGCCACGAGGGCGCCGGCGCCGGCCAGCGTGAGGACCACGCCGATCATGGCGCGCACCCGGCCGGCCCGGCCGTCGGCGGGGATGCCGGCGTCGCGGAGGGCGGCCATCGGGGAGACCTTGCCGGCCCGGCGGGCGGGCAGGTAGGCCGCGAGCACGGTGACGACGACACCGAGGACCAGGCCGGCGACGGGCGTACTGGCCTTGACGGTGAGCGAGGAGGTGTCGAGGTTCATGCCCATGCTGCCCATGAGCTTCATCAGCAGCACGGCGAGTCCGACGCCGCCGCCGATGCCGAGGACGGAGCCGACGACGCCGAGGAGCAGCGCCTCGATGAGCACCGAGCGGTTGACCTGGCGGCGGCTGGCGCCGATGGCGCGCATGAGGCCGATCTCGCGGGTGCGCTGGGCGACCAGCATGGAGAAGGTGTTGACGATCAGGAAGACGCCGACGAGGACGGCGATCCCGGCGAAGCCGAGCATCGCGTACTTGATGACGTCGAGGAAGCCGGCGATGTCCTTCTTGTTCTCGGCGGTCCACTCGGCCTGGGTCTGGATCTTGTAGCCGCCGGTGGTGCCGAGCGCGGCGGCGACGTTCTTCTTGAGCTGGTCGTCGCTGACGCCGGGGGCGGCGGTCAGGCCGACGCTGCTGAAGACGTCCTTGGCGCCGAGGATCTTCGTCTGGGTGGTGGCGGTGTCGAAGTAGAAGACGGCCGCGCCGGGGTTGGTGACCTTGAAGGTGACGATGCCGGTGATCCGGGCGCGGAACTCGCCGGGGATGGCGATGACGCGGATCTCGTCGCCGATCTTCAGGTGGTGCTTGTCGGCGGTGTCGGCGTCGACCATGGCCTCGGTGGGCCCGCGCGGGGCGTGGCCGGAGGTGAGGTCGACCGAACGTTCCTCGGTGGAGTCCCAGTTGGTGGCGATGGTGGGGGCGCCGGAGGTGGGGCTGAGGCTGTCGTTGGAGCTGTCGGTGACGGTCAGGGTCTGGCTGCCGGCCTCGCCCGTCGCCTCCTTGACGCCGTCGACGGTCTTGAGCCGCTCGACCACGGAGGCCGGCACGGTGGCGGCCTTCGCCGTCATCTGCATGCCGTCGTTGCCGGGCGCGCTCTTGGGCGTGACGGTGACGTCGGAGGCGGTGGCGGCGAAGAGCTTGTCGAAGGTGGAGGTCATCGTGTCGGTGAAGACGAGCGTGCCGCAGACGAAGCCCACCGACAGCAGGACGGCTATGGCGGAGAGCGCCATGCGGCCCTTGTGCGCGACGAAGTTGCGCAGGGAGGTCTTGAGGACGGTCACGACGTCCTCCCGCGGGCGTCGAAGTCCTTCATGCGCTCCAGGACGGAGTCGGCGGTCGGGTCGCGCATCTCGTCGACGATCCGGCCGTCGGCGAGGTAGAGGACGCGGTCGGCGTAGGAGGCGGCGACCGGGTCGTGGGTCACCATGACGATGGTCTGGCCGAGTTCGTCGACCGAGCGGCGCAGGAAGCCGAGGATCTCGGCGCCCGCGCGGGAGTCGAGGTTGCCGGTGGGCTCGTCGCCGAAGATGATCTCGGGGCGGGCGGCGAGCGCGCGGGCCACGGCGACGCGCTGCTGCTGGCCGCCGGAGAGCTGTCCGGGCCGGTGCTTCAGGCGGCCGGCCAGGCCGACCGTCTCCACGACGCGCTGCAGCCACTCGGGGTCGGCCTTGCGGCCGGCGATGTCCATGGGCAGCGTGATGTTCTCGGCCGCGTTGAGCGTCGGCAGCAGGTTGAAGGCCTGGAAGATGAAGCCGATCTTGTCCCGGCGCAGCTGCGTGAGCTTCTTGTCCTTGAGACCGGTGATCTCGGTGTCACCGACGAGGATCCGCCCCTCGGTGACGGTGTCGAGGCCGGCGAGGCAGTGCATCAGGGTCGACTTGCCGGAGCCGGACGGCCCCATGATCGCGGTGAAGCGACCGCGCTCGATGTCGACGTCGACCGCGTCGAGGGCCACGACCCGGGTCTCGCCGGAACCGTACGCCTTGGTCACGCCGCGGGCACTGGCGGCAACGGCCGTACGTTCTCCGCTGCCCCCGGACTTGGGAATCGATACTGCCGTTGTCACTGTCTGTCCTGCTTTCCTGGTGGATGTCCTGGCTGGTGCGGACGTGCGCCATCGCCTCTACAGACTGGCTGCCGGACGGGGGCCTGGACGATGGTGCGGGTCTCCGTATCGACCCGGGGGTTAGCCCCACCGAGAAGGCTAGGGAGCCCGGGAGGGGTGGCTCGTCCTCCGCCGGTACGAACCGGGGGTAGGAGAAAACTCGGTGCGCCCCCTAGGGGGACTGCATCTTTCGGGTGACCCGGCTCGGGGTCGATGCTGCACCCTCCCGCGGCGGGAGGCTCAAGCCCGGGTGTCCGGCCTGCGAGAACCCCCTGTGCGGCACCCGTACGGACATGAAAAAGTGTGTCGTACACAGATCCAGGGGGTTCTCCCGTGCAGGGCACCGATCAGACCACGACCGCGGCGGCCGTGGCCGCGCCGCCGATCCGCCGCGGGCCGGTGGTGGCCGCGCTGATGCTGGCGATGGCGCTGGCGGCGATGGACTCGACGATCATCTCCACCGCCGTCCCGCAGATCGTCGGCGAGCTCGGCGGCTTCTCCGTCTTCTCCTGGCTCTTCTCCGGCTACCTGCTCGCGGTCACGGTCACCCTGCCGGTCTACGGCAAGCTCGCCGACACCTTCGGCCGCAAGCCGGTGCTGCTCGTCGGCATCGCGATCTTCCTGCTGGGGTCGCTGCTCTGCGCGGGCTCGTGGAACATGGCCGGCCTGATCGCCTTCCGCATCGTGCAGGGGCTCGGCGGCGGCGCCATCCAGGGCACGGTGCAGACCGTGGCCGCCGATCTGTACGGGCTCAAGGAGCGCGGCCGCATCCAGGCGGCGATCTCGACGGTGTGGGCGGTCTCCGCCGTCGTCGGCCCGCTGTGCGGCGGGCTGCTGTCGGGCTACGCCAGCTGGCGCTGGATCTTCCTGATCAACCTGCCCATCGGGGCGATCGCGCTCTTCCTCATCTCCCGCCACCTGCGCGAGTCGGTCGCCCGCCGCACCCGGCACCGCGTCGACTGGCCCGGCGCGCTCGGTCTGTTCCTCTCCGGCGGGCTGCTCATCAGCGGCCTCGTCCAGGGCGGCCCGCTCCGGCCGTGGCTGCTCGGCGGCAGCGTCGTCCTGGGCGTCGCGACCTATCTGGTCGAGCGGCGCGCGGCCGAGCCGATCATCCCCGGCTGGGTCTGGCGGCGGCGCGCCATCGTCGCGGTCAACCTCGCACTCGGCATGCTCGGCGTGCTGATGGTGGCGCCGACGGTCTTCCTCCCGACGTACGCGCAGACCGTGCTCGGCCTCGGGCCGATACAGGCCGGTTTCGTGCTGTCGGTGATGACGATCAGCTGGCCGCTCTCGGCCGCCCTGAGCAACCGCGTCTATCTGCGCATCGGGTTCCGCGACACCGCCGCGCTCGGCATGGCGGCGGCCGTCGTCGTCCTCGTCGCGCTGGTGATGCTCCCGTACGCCGGCCCGGCCTGGCAGCCCACGCTCGTCATGCTGCTGCTGGGCGCGGCCCTCGGCCTGTTCCAGCTGCCGCTGATCGTCGGCGTGCAGTCCACGGTGCCCTGGCGCGAGCGCGCCACCGCGACCTCGTCGATCCTCTTCTGCCGCCAGGTGGGGCAGAGCGTCGGGGCCGCCGTCTTCGGCGCCGTCGCCAACGCGACCCTCGCCTCGCGCCTGCACGGCTCGGGGACCGACCTCGACGCGGTCACCGGCGCCGCGCACCTGAGCGAGCCGGTCCGGCGCGCGGTCGCCGCCGCGGTCAACCACGTCTACGCGGGTGCGGCGCTGGCCGCCGTGCTGGCGCTGCTCGCCGTGCTCCTGGTGGCCCCGCGCCGCTTCCCGGTGCTGGAGGAGGACCCGCAGCCGTAGTCCCGCGGGACTACGGCTCCTGCTTCCCCTCGGCGTCGTCGGTGTCGTCGGTGTCGTCGGTGTCATCGGACTTCGCCGGCGGCGGCACCTCCCCGGTGGCGGAGCCCGAGTCCGCGGCATCTGTGTCGTCCGTGTCGGGGGCCTCGCCGCCGGTGAGGGCGACGAGGCTGCTGCGGACGTGCGCCAGATGCTCGCGGATCTCGTCGCGGCGGACCTCGTGCTGGCGCAGTTCGCGCTCGGCGGCCAGCCGGATGCGCTCCTCGCGGACACGGGCCTGGGCGAGCAGTTCGGCCGCGGCCGCCTCGGCGTCCTGCTCCCGGCGGCGGGCGGCCTCCTCGGTGGCGGCCAGGGCGCGGCGGGCCTCCTCGACCATGTTCTCGGCGTAGTGGGTGAGTTCGGCCAGGCGCGCGTCCAGGCCGGCCTCGCGCTCGGCGAGTTCGTGCTCCTGGGCGTCGCGCCGTTCGCGCCGCTCCTTCTCCTGTGCGGCGAAGGCGCGTTCGGTGTCCCGGCGCAGCGCGTCGAGGCGCCGCGCGGCGTCGTCGCGCAGGTGGGCGGCCTCGCGCCGGGCCGTGCCGACGAGCTCGGAGGCGGTGGAGCGGGCCTCGTCGAGCGTGGCCGAGGCCTGGACGTCGGCACGGGTACGGCGGGCCTGCGCGGCGGCACGGGACTCGTCCAGCAGGGTGCGCCGGGCGGCCTCGGCGGCGTCGTGCGCGGTGCGGGCCTCCTCCTCGGCGCGGTCGCGCACGGCGGCGGCCTCCTCCTCCACCAGGCGCAGCAGTTCCTGGGCGCCGCCGCCGAGCGACTCGAAGGTGGGAGGGGCGAGGCCGGCGACGACGTCGCGCAGGGCGGCGCACTCGGCGTCCATCTCGTTGGCGAGGACGGTGAGCCGTGCGGCACGCTCCCAGGCGGCGTCGCGGTCCTCGGACAACTCCTCGAGGAAGCGGTCCACCTGGTCGGTGCGGTAGCCACGGCCGCGGCCCGTGGCGAAGCCGTAGGGGTATGCCGTACTCATACCCCCATATTCATGGGTTTGCCCTATTTGCACATCATGCGACACTCCGGCCGCGTACGACCGGGGTGCCGACGCGACTACAGCATCCCGTCCCACATCTGTTCGATCAGCACGGACCACCAGTGCTCGGGCGACGCCACGGCCGCCGGGTCCAGCGCGGCGATCTGCGCCTGGAAGTCCACCGTCCAGCGACCCGCCTGGTCCGGCGTCAGCCCCAGCCGCCAGCGCCACATCTTGCCCAGCAGCGCCAGGCAGCGGACGAACTCCGGCAGGGAGGAGTTGACGAACTGCGGCGCCACCGCCCCACCGCCCGGCCCCGCCTCCATCGGGACCGCGACGATGTGCGCCGTGCCGTACTGCACGCACAACTGGCGGCCGAAGTCGTTGCCCATGACCAGGTACGAACCGGCGTCCGGCGCCGGCTGCACACCGCGCTCGGCGGCCAGCTCGGCCAGCGTCGGCACCGGGCGCCCCGGCTGGGCCTGCGCCCAGAAGAACGGCCCGAAGTCCACCGGCAGCCCGGACCACGTCAGGGTCTGCGCCACGATGTCCGGCACGCCCTGCCGGGCGACCGCGCGCTGGTCGAAACGGAAGACGCCCTGCGGCCCGAAGGACTGGGCGAGCTCGTGCCCGATCGCGTCCAGCGGGATCGCGGGCACCCGCTGGACCTGGTGCGGCTCGGGCATCGGCACGCGGTGCGGGCGGCCGGGCGCCGGCGCGCTCGCCACCTGGTGCAGCTCGCCGAGGTGCGTGAGCAGGTGCTCCACGCCCGCGCGGCGGCCGGCCCGGTCCTTTCCGTACGGTGCGGTGCTGCTGATCCGGACCTGGGGCCAGGTCTCCCGGATCATGCGGGCGCAGTAACCGCCGGGCAGGTCGCAGGACTCCAGTTCGGTGTGCAGCTCCAGCACCGCCTGCGGCGGCACGCCGAGGGCGCGCAGCTCGTGCAGGATCTGCCACTCCGGGTGCGGGGTGCCCGGCGCGGAGCGGCGGATGAGCTGCTGCTCGGAACCGTCCTGCGCCCGGTAGCGGAGCACGGCCATGTAGCCCGGTCCGATGGTGGGCACGCCCGCCGGCGGCTGCGGCTGCGGCGGCGCCGGGGGCTGCGGGTAGCCGTACGCCGCCGGGGGCGGCGGCGGGGCCACCGGCACGGGCCCGGGTGCGGGGCCGGGTGCGGGCGGCGGCGGGGGCGGGCCGTCGGGGCGCGACAGCATCGTCGACGCGTGGTGCACGTCCGCGGACGGAGGCCCCGGCGCGGGCGGCGGCGGCTGGTTCGCGGGCAGCGCCTGCACCAGCTGCGTCGGCACATAGCCCGCGCCCGGGGTCCCGGGCACACCGGGACCGGGCGGCGGCGGGGGCGGAGGCGGCGGTCCGGCCTTGGCGGTCTCGGCGCCGGCCAGGTCCGCGGCGCCCTGCCGCCGCGCCCCGGCACCCGGCACTCCGGGCGGGGGCGGCGGGCCGTCGGGGCGCGACAGCATCGTCGCGGCGCGGTGCGCGTCCGCGGGCGGGGGCCCCGGCGCGGGCGGCGGGGGCGGCGGCGTCGCCGCGCCGCCGGGGTAGCCGTAACCGCCGGGCGGCAGCGGGGTACCGGTCTCCGGTACCCCGGGCAGCCGCTCGGTGCTGGCCTCGGCGCTGTTCCTGGGCGGCGGCGTGTGCGCGTCGTCGGAGTCGGTGATCGGCGGCGCGTAGACCGTCGCGGGCGGGGGCACGGCCCGGCCCGCGTCGCCGTTGTTGGTGTCCCGCCAGGTCGAGGGCGGCGGCGTCGGCGACCGGTCGTACGGCAGCGGCATCGCCGGCGTCGGCGTGGGGACGAAGGGGGGCGGCGGCCCGTCGAACGGCGAGGGAGCGCCGGCGGTCGCCCCCGCGTCCGCCACCGTGACGGCGTCGGAGGGCTCCGGGGCGGCGGGCTGCCGGTGGTCCGGGATGCCCAGGCGGTCGGCCGCGTCCTGGAGCCACTGCGGCGGGCTGAGCAGGAAGGAGGTCGCCCCCAGGTCCAGCCGTTTCGGCGGCTCCGGTACGGCGTCGGCGACGACGGCGCCCCCGTACGCCTCCTCCCAGTGCCGGATGATCTCGCCGACCGGCAGCGCCGGCCACAGCGTGGCCTCCCCGCTGTCCTTGGCGATGACGAGGCGGGCCTCGCCCTCGTCGCCGGTGGGCCCCCCTTCACGCGGCTCGGACCAGACCACGAAGCCCTGGCCGAACTCGCGCACCTGCACCTCGCGGACGAGGTACGCCGGGACGCCTGCGTTGATCCACCGCTCGGCGCGCTCCTGCGCCTCCGCGAACGTCACCATCCCCGTCTCACCCCTCCACCGGGACGGCGCGGGCGAAGCCGCCGTCCACCATCAGGTTCGCGACCGTGTCCAGCTCCGGCGGATCGCCGGCGAGCGCGGCGAGGAAGGCGTCGAAGTCCTCGCCGCAGGGCAGCAGCAGCGCGGCGACCCGCTCCTCGGTGGAGGCGAAGGCGCCGTCGGTGTCCCGGACGTCGTCGTAGGGGCACAGCCACATCGAGCCGAGGTCGGCGCCGCGCGCCTTGACCGCGAGCACCCCGCCCTGCACATAGGCGATCGCGAGGTAGTCCTTGGTGAGGTGGTCGCGCAGGCACTTGTTGACGTAGACGAGGTCGTTGACCGCCGACTCCTCGCGCACCGTGAAGAAGGGCTGGTCGACCAGGAGCCCCAGCAGGGGCAGCAGGGCGACGCCGCGCGGGGCGCAGCCGCCGGCGGCCTTGAGGAAGCTGCGGTACGCGCCGGGCAGCCGGTAGCCGAGCTCCTCCTCGACATCGCGCACCTGCTGCTCGGAGACGGCCGCCGCATCGCGCCGCCCCGTGCCCACGGCGAAGTGCGTGGGACGGGTGTCCTGGAGCGGTCGCGTGCCCCGCTTGCCGTGGTCCGCCGAGGCGGTGGTGGCGAGGCCGCCGTGGTGCCGCAGCAGCGACTTGACCTCGACGGGGATCAGCTCCAGGCGGCGCGAGCCGGCGACATGGTGCCACGTCCAGCCGTGCGGGGTGGCGACGGGCGACAGGCTGCCCCACAGCTCGTGACCGGCGGCGTGCTGGGCGGCGTTGGCCGACACGTGGTCGGTGAGCCGCAGTTCGTCGATCCCGAAGCCGTCCGGCGGCTCGGCGATCTCGGCGGCGGCACGGGCGAAGGGCGTGAAGTCGGGGAAGCCGTGGTCGTCCACGCGGACGCCCTGCGGATGGCGGGCGCGGCGCACCGGGTCGGGAAAGTGCACGATCTGACCGGCGTAGGCCGCGTTCGGTGGCGCGGCCCGGTGCCCGAGCCGACCTGTCGTCATTGCGGATGCCCCCATGCTGGATCTGTTGTTGGGCACAGCCTAGGGGGTGGGGCAACAGGGACTTCGGCTGGTTCCGGTCACTGCCGCGCACCGGATGCACGTTGTCGCGGACCCGCGAACTCCCCAGCCCTGAGCCGAACTTGATCACGAATCGGCGGCCATGCCGCCCCCCGCATCCGACCCGGCGCTACTATCCGTACAACCAGTGGCCAACACCAGGACGACCGGGAGGCGGTGGCACATAGGACTGCGACACCCATCTCCCCCCAGTGCCGTGACATCCGGCACAAAGTAAACCTCTCACCTCACAACCGACTTCCGTAACGCGCGATCAATTGGCAGTCTTACGCGGATAAGGGGGACGTCCTTCTCGAAGGACGGATCGGAGGGTCATAGGAACATGCTGACGAGAGGAGCCGCGGACCCGCGGCTGACCTGGGGAAGTGAGGAAGCGCCACCCCCGCCCGTGCTGCGCCACCGCCGCGACGGCATCCTGCCGGCGGTCGCCGCGGCACTGTCGGTCAAGGACGAGGTGCTCACCTGCACCGGGAGCAAGGGCGAACAGCCGCCCGCACTGCACCCCCTGGTCCAGGACGCCCTCGACACCCTGCCGGTAGCACAGCGTGAGCGGTTCACCGGGCGGTGCCCGGAACCCGTCCTGCTGTCCCGCTGGCTCACCGAGGCCGACACGGGGCGCAGCAAGCGCGCCGCGCGCAAGCCGTTCACCCACGCCGATGCCCGCAAGGCACTCAAGGGCGCGAAACTGACGTCCCGTCATATACGCGAGGACGGCGACCCCGAGCACGGCGGCTACGCGCCACCCTGCCGCACCTGCCTCCCGCTGCTCGAGCACTTCGGCGTGCGGGCCTTCGACCCGGGGAGCGAGACCGAGTGAACGCGAGCGACGCCCTCAACGCCCGGACCACCTCGACGCGCTTCCCCGTCGGCGTCGACGCCGCGCTGCGCGCCGCGGGCTGGCAGCCCGGCCAGTGGGACATCCGCCGGGCCGAGGTCTGGGCCGACACCCTGCGCGCCTACGTCTCCCCCGGCGGCCACCGGCACAGCGTCTTCCCGGCCGCCGTCGAGGCCTGGGCCGAATTCGGCGGCCTGACCGTCCCCGCGGTCTCCGCCCCCGGCCGCCCCCAGGTCGCACCGAGCGGCGTCGTCATCGACCCCCTCCAGGGCCTCCACCTCGCCCGCACCTGGGGCGATCTGGGCTCCGCCCTCGACACGGAGGTGGCGCCGCTGGGGGTGGAGTCCACGGGGCAGGGGCACCTGGGGATTGATGCGCTGGGGCGGGTGTACTGCGTGGACCACACCGGGGACTACTACTTGGGCCCGACGATCGACGCTGCGCTGTGCACGGTCACGGCAGGCCTGCGCCCCCACCGCCTCACGCTCTGACGCCCCCGGTTTTGGTTTTTCCCCCGCCCTCCCGCCCGATTACCCGGCGCGGTAAGTGCGGGCCCCGCGCTCTGTCCGCTGTGGGGTCGGCGCCGCTCCGGAGTCCGTCCTCGGCGCTCGCGGGTTACCCCAGCAATTAGTGTGCCGCAGTCGCCGCTCGTCGCCTGCGGGCGGACCCCGGCGCACCCCCTCCCGGGTCGGCTGGGGCGACTGACGGCCGGTGGGGGTTCGGAGAGCACTTGCGGCAACCCCGGACCGCCTTCTCACCCACCCACCGGGGATCAGGCGCGATACGAGACGGAGGGGGCGGGGTCGGAGGGGTGGCGTTCTGGACACTGGAGCATATTTGGGTGCACAACCCGGGGCACGCAGCCGACAGTGCCTGAGGCACCTAAATGTGCTGTCCAGAATGGCAGCCCCGGAGGCCCCGCACCCGGCCCCCAACAACTGGCGTCGGGGCGCCCAGACTTCACAGGGCACACGGGCGGGCGGGCGGGGAAAAAACCGAGCTCACGCCGGGAGGAGGGCCGAGACGCGGAAGCCGCCTTCCGGGGTGGTGCCCGCGGCGAAGCCGCCCCCCAGGGCGGTCACCCGCTCCCGCATCCCGATGAGCCCGTTCCCGCCGCTAGGCAACGCCATCGGCGGTACCCCGCCGGACGGCCCGTTCTGCACCAGGACGGCGACCTCCGCCTCGCGGTACGCCAGGCGGATGCGGGCGCGGGCGCCCGGGGCGTGCTTGTGGACGTTGGTGAGCGCTTCCTGCACCACGCGGTAGACCGTGGCCTCCACGCGCGCGGCGAGCCGCCGCTGCGCCCCTTCGACGGTGTACTCCACGTGCATGCCGGCGGCCCGCGACTCCTCGACGAGGGCGTGGAGTTCCGCGAGGCAGGGCCCGGAGTCGTCGGGCTCTTCGGGGGGCGCGGGGGCGGGCTCCACGGGCGCGGTGACAGCGGGCACGTCCGGCCCCGCCGGCCCCGTCCGCAGGACGCCCAGCATCTCGCGGAGTTCGTTGAGCGCCTGCCGTCCCATGTCGCCCAGGAGCTGCGCGCTCGCCGAGGCCTTCTCGGGGTCCTTGACGGCGATCGCCTGGAGGGCCGCCGCGTGGACGACCATGAGGCTCACGCGGTGGGCGACCACGTCGTGCATCTCGCGGGCGATGCGGGTGCGTTCCTCCATGCGGGCCCGTTCGGCGCGTTCGGTGGCCTTCTCCGCCAGCAGCGACAGCTCCCGTTCCAGGCCGTCCGCCCGCTCGCGCAGCGACTCGACGAGCCGCCGCCGGGCGCCGGCGTAGAGCCCGAGCAGCACGGGCGGCGCGGTCACGCCGAGCGCCGCGAGCACGGAGGTGAGGGCGACCGCGACGAGCGGCGCGTGGTAGGTGCCGGAGCTGAGGTCGCCGTGCATCTGGAGGAAGGTGACGATCAGCGTGCCGAGCATGGTCATGCCGGACAGCACGGCGATGATGCGCCGGGGCACGTCGGAGGCGGCCAGGGTGTAGAGGCCGACGATGCTGAGCAGGATGCCCATCTGGGCGGGGGTGATCGCGATGGACACGAGGACCACCGCCACCGGCCACCGCCGGCGCAGCACCAGCAGGGAGCCGGCCAGCAGGCCGAAGACGCCCGCGACGACCGGGGACACGCCGGTCTTCTGCGCGAAGGCCACGCCCTCGACGAGGCACTCCAGGGCCGACACGGCGGCCAGCACCACGTCGAGGACCATGCTGCGCCGCCGGGCCCACCACCACGGCCCGGCGGCGGCCCCCCGGCTCCGTCCTCCAGCTCCGTCCGGTACGTACTCCCCCGTCGTACTCATACGGCCCAGCCTAGACGCGGCGCTGTCCGCCTGGCGGTCAGCCCCGGTCGCGGGCGGACGGCCCTTCTATCCTGGTGGCGTCGGACAGCGCGGTCCGCCCCCCGGACGACCCGCAGCGCGGGGCGCCCTTGCGTTTCTTGCCGCGATCCATACCACTGCACTAGGAGCCGCACCTGTGAGCAGCGCCGACAACACGACCGAGAGCGCACCCCTGCGCGCGGACATCCGCCGCCTGGGAGACCTCCTCGGCGGGACGCTCGTACGGCAGGAAGGCCAGGAACTCCTCGACCTCGTGGAGAGGGTGCGGGCGCTGACCCGCAGCGACGGCGAGGCCGCCGCCGCCCTTCTCGGCGACACGGATCTGCAGACCGCCGCCAAGCTGGTGCGCGCCTTCTCCACCTACTTCCATCTCGCCAATGTCACCGAGCAGGTGCACCGCGGCCGTGAGCTGCGGGCCCGGCGGGCCACCGACGGGAGCCTGCTGGCCCGTACGGCGGACCTGCTGAAGGACGCCGATCCCGAGCACCTGCGCCAGTCCGTGCGCAACCTCAATGTGCGGCCGGTCTTCACCGCCCACCCGACCGAGGCGGCCCGCCGCAGCGTGCTGAACAAGCTGCGCCGCATCGCCGCCCTGCTGGACAAGCCGCAGGACACCGACCGCCGCAGGACCGATGTGCGGCTGGCGGAGAACATCGACCTGCTGTGGCAGACCGACGAGCTGCGCGTGGTGCGTCCCGAGCCCGCGGACGAGGCGCGCAACGCCATCTACTACCTGGACGAGCTGCACACCCGCGCCGTGGGCGACGTGCTGGAGGACCTGGCCGCCGAGCTGGAGCGGGTGGGGGTGCCGCTGCCGCCGGAGACCCGCCCGCTGACCTTCGGCACGTGGATCGGCGGCGACCGCGACGGAAACCCGAACGTCACGCCGCAGGTCACCTGGGACGTGCTGATCCTCCAGCACGAGCACGGCATCACCGACGCGCTGGAGCTCGTCGACGACCTGCGGGCGATGCTGTCGAACTCCATCCGCAACTCCGGGGCCAGCCCGGAGCTGCTGGCCGATCTGGAGGAGGACCTCAAGCGGCTGCCGGGGATCAGCCCGCGCTACCGGCGGCTGAACGCGGAGGAGCCGTACCGGCTCAAGGCCACCTGCATCCGGCAGAAGCTGCTCAACACGCGCGAGCGGCTGGCCACCGGCACCCCGCACGTCCCCGGCAAGGACTACCTGGGCACCTCCGAGCTGGTGGCCGACCTGCGCCTGATCCAGGAGTCGCTGCGCGCCAACCGCGGCGAGCTGATCGCCGACGGCCGCCTGGACCGCACCATCCGCACGCTGTCGGCCTTCGGCCTCCAGCTGGCCACGATGGACGTGCGCGAGCACGCGGACGCCCACCACCACGCCCTCGGCCAGCTCTTCGACCGCCTCGGCGAGGAGTCCTGGCGGTACGCGGACATGCCGCGCGAGTACCGGCGCAAGCTGCTCGCCAAGGAGCTGCGCTCGCGCCGTCCGCTGGCGCCCACCCCGGCGCCGCTGGACGCGGACGGGGCGAAGACGCTCGGCGTCTTCCACACCGTCGCCGAGGCCTTCGAGCGTTTCGGGCCGGAGGTCGTGGAGTCGTACATCATCTCGATGTGCCTCGGCTCGGACGACGTCTTCGCGGCGGCGGTGCTGGCGCGCGAGGCCGGGCTGATCGACCTGCACGGGGACGTCGCCAGGATCGGCATCGTGCCGCTGCTGGAGACCACCGACGAGCTGAAGGTCGCCGACAAGCTGCTCGACGAGATGCTCTCCGACCCCTCGTACCGCAAGCTCGTCTCGCTGCGCGGGGACGTGCAGGAGGTCATGCTCGGCTACAGCGACAGCTCGAAGTTCGGCGGCATCACCACCTCGCAGTGGGAGATCCACCGCGCGCAGCGGCGGCTGCGCGACGTGGCGCACCGGCACGGGGTGCGGCTGCGGCTGTTCCACGGCCGCGGCGGCACGGTGGGCCGGGGCGGCGGCCCCACGCACGACGCGATCCTGGCGCAGCCGTGGGGCACGCTGGAGGGCGAGATCAAGGTGACCGAGCAGGGCGAGGTCATCTCCGACAAGTACCTCATCCCGTCGCTGGCCCGGGAGAACCTGGAGCTGACGGTGGCGGCCACGTTGCAGGCCTCGGCCCTGCACACGGCCCCGCGGCAGTCCGACGCGGCGCTGGCCCGCTGGGACGCCGCCATGGACGTGGTCTCCGACGCCGCGCACGCGGCCTACCGGCGGCTGGTGGAGGACCCGGACCTGCCGGCGTACTTCTTCGCCTCCACGCCGGTCGACCAGCTCGCGGAGCTGCACCTGGGATCCCGGCCGTCGCGCCGCCCGGACAGCGGCGCGGGCCTGGACGGCCTGCGGGCCATCCCGTGGGTGTTCGGCTGGACGCAGTCGCGGCAGATCGTGCCCGGCTGGTTCGGTGTCGGCTCGGGGCTGAAGGCGGCCCGGGAGGCGGGCCGGGAGGCGGACATCGCCGAGGCGTACGAGCGGTGGCACTTCTTCCGCAACTTCCTGTCCAACGTCGAGATGACGCTGGCCAAGACGGACCTGCGGATCGCCCGGCACTACGTGGACACCCTGGTGCCGGACGAGCTCAAGCACGTCTTCGACGTCATCACGGCGGAGCACGAGCTGACGGTCGCCGAGGTGCTGCGGATCACCGGTGAGGCGGAGCTGCTGGACGCGCAGCCGGCGCTGCGGCAGACCTTCCACATCCGGGACGCCTACCTGGACCCGATCTCCTACCTCCAGGTGGCGCTGCTGCACCGGCAGCGGGAGGCCGCGGCCCGCGGCGAGGAGCCCGATCCGCTGCTGGCCCGCGCGCTGCTGCTGACCGTCAACGGTGTGGCGGCCGGTCTGCGCAACACCGGCTGATCCGTCCCGTACGGCGAAGGCGCCGCCCCCGCCCGGGGTGCGGCGCCTTCGGCGTGCCGGGTCCACTTCCGTGGTTCAGTTCTTGCGGTGGCCGATCAGCCGGGGGCGGGGCTCCAGGCCCGACAGCCCGTTCCAGGAGAGGTTGACCAGGTGCGCGGCGACCTCGGCCTTCTTCGGCTTCTGGGCGTCCAGCCACCACTGCCCGGTCAGCGCGACCATGCCGACCAGCGCCTGCGCGTACATCGGGGCGAGCTTGGGGTCGAAGCCGCGCTGCTTGAACTCCATGCCCAGGATGTCCTCCACCTGGGTGGCGATGTCGCTGATCAGCGAGGCGAAGGTGCCCGTGGACTGCGCGACCGGGGAGTCCCGGACGAGGATCCGGAAGCCGTCGGTGAACTGCTCGATGTAGTCGAGGAGGGCGAAGGCGGCCTGTTCCAGCAGTTCGCGCGGATGGCCACCGGTGAGCGCGCCGGTGACCATGTCCAGCAGCTGGCGCATCTCGCGGTCCACGACGACGGCGTAGAGGCCCTCCTTGCCGCCGAAGTGCTCGTACACCACGGGCTTGGACACGCCCGCCTTGTGCGCGATCTCCTCGACGGAGGTGGCCTCGAAGCCGCGTTCGGCGAAGAGCGTGCGGCCCACGTCGAGGAGTTGCTCCCGGCGCTCCTTGCCCGTCATGCGCACCCGGCGGGTACGCCGGGACGACGTGGCCGCCTCGCTTCCTCTGCTGCTACTGCTGCCGTCGCTCACCCGTCAATCATGCCGCTTCGCTGACACTTTCCTTACGGCGGGCCGCGATACGGTCGGCGGTCGGCCAGCGCACGTCCGTGGCCCAGCCGAGCTGCTCCATCCAGCGGATGATGCGGGCGCTGGAGTCGATCTGGCCGCGCAGCACGCCGTGCCGGGCGCTGGTCGGGTCGGCGTGGTGCAGGTTGTGCCAGGACTCGCCGCAGGACAGGACGGCCAGCCACCAGACGTTGCCGGACTTGTCGCGGGAGCGGAAGGGGCGCTTGCCGACCGCGTGGCAGATCGAGTTGATCGACCACGTGACGTGGTGCAGCAGTGCGACGCGGACCAGGGAGCCCCAGAAGAAGGCGGTGAGGGCGCCGGTCCACGACATGGTGGCCAGACCGCCGACGAGCGGGGGCAGCCCCAGCGAGACGGTCGTCCAGAGCCAGAAGTCGCGGCTCACGCGGCGGATCGCCGGGTCCTTGACCAGGTCCGGGGCGTACTTCTGCTGCGGCGTCTGCTCCTCGTCGAAGAGCCAGCCCATGTGCGCCCACCACAGGCCCTTCAGCAGGGCCGGCAGGGTCTCCCCGTAGCGCCAGGGGCTGTGCGGGTCGCCCTCGGCGTCGGAGAACTTGTGGTGCTTGCGGTGGTCGGCGACCCAGCGGACGACCGGGCCCTCGACGGCCATGGAGCCCGCGATCGCCAGGGCGATCTTCAGCGGCCGCTTGGCCTTGAACGAGCCGTGGGTGAAGTGGCGGTGGAAGCCGATGGTGATGCCGTGGCAGCCCAGGAAGTACATCCCGACCATCAGGCCGAGATCGAGCCAGCTCAGGCCCCAGCCCCACGCGAGCGGGATCGCCGCGACGAGTGCGAGGAAGGGGATGCCGATGAAGAGCCCGAGGGTGATCTGTTCGAGGGACCCTTTCCGGTCCGCGCCGAGGGTGGCTCGGGGAATCGAGGTGTCGTCGCCGGACCCGGGTTCCGGGGACTCGGTGATCACGTCGGTCTGTGTGGTCATGGGGGTCCCTCACGATGTCGGGGAGCTACGCAACCGTAACCTACGGTGCCGTAGTTCCGGCAACTCCACGTGACGGCCGAACCGAGCGCGCGTGTCGACCGGAATACGGCTCTTGGCACATGTACCCACGATCGGGGAAGGAGAAGTGCCGATCTTTGTCGTCGCATTGGGGGGCCTCGGTGCGGCATAGTGGGGGAGGCCGAACGGGCACCTCCGCGGAGGCGCCCGGTACGACGGCTTCTGCCATCCGCTGTGGTGTAACGGCAGCACTGAGGGTTTTGGTCCCTTAAGTCCGGGTTCGAATCCTGGCAGCGGAGCGCCTCTCCCGGGTCGTCCCCGGTTTTCGGACCTTCCGCGTCGAGCGCCCGTTACGCCCCGGTATCCTGCGGGTGTCTGTCACCCCACGCCGAGGAGCCCGTTCCGTGAGCGCCCACCGCCCGGCTGCCGTCATCGTCCTTGCCGCGGGTGAGGGCACCCGCATGAAGTCGGCAACCCCCAAAGTCCTGCACGCGATCAGTGGCCGCTCCCTGGTGGGGCACGTCGTCGCCGCCGCGAACGCCCTGGACCCCGAGCACCTGCTCGTCGTCGTGGGCCACGCCCGGGACCGGGTGACCGCGCACCTGGGCGAGATCGACCCGTCGATCCGCACCGCGGTCCAGCACGAGCAGAACGGCACCGGCCACGCGGTCCGCGTCGGCCTGGCGGAACTCCCCGAGCTCAGCGGCACGGTGGTGATCGCCGCCGGCGACACCCCGCTGCTCACCCCGGACACGCTGCGCGCCCTGGTCGCCGCGCACGCCGCCGACGACAACGCCGTGACCGTGCTGACCGCCGAGGTCCCCGACCCGACGGGCTACGGCCGCATCGTGCGCGGCGGCGACGGCTCGGTGCTGGCGATCGTGGAGCAGAAGGACGCCGACGACGAGCAGCGCGCCATCCGCGAGATCAACTCCGGGGTGTTCGCGTTCGACGCGGCGCTGCTGGCGCAGACGCTGGCCAAGGTGACCACGGACAACGCCCAGGGCGAGGAGTACCTGACCGACACCCTCGGCATCCTGCGCGAGACCGGCCACCGCGTCGGCGCCTGCGTGGCCGCCGACCACCGCGAGATCGCCGGGATCAACAACCGCGTTCAGCTCGCCGAGGCCCGCCGGCTGCTCAACGACCGCCTGCTGGAACGGGCGATGCTCGAAGGCGCGACGATCATGGACCCGGCCTCCACGTGGGTGGACGTCGCGGTGGAGTTCGAGCCCGACACGGTCGTGCTGCCGAACACCCAGCTGTACGGCGCCACCCGGCTCGCCGCGGGCGCCGAGGTGGGCCCCAACTGCACCCTGACCGACACCGTGGTCGGCCCCGGTGCCCGCGTGGTCAACGCGGTCTGCGACAGCGCCGAGATCGGCGAGGCGGCCAGTGTGGGTCCGTACGCCTACCTGCGCCCCGGCACGCGGCTGGGCCCGAAGTCCAAGGCCGGCACGTACGTGGAGATGAAGAACGCCACGGTCGGGGAGGGCACCAAGGTGCCGCATCTGTCGTACGTCGGCGACGCGACCATCGGCGAGTACACCAACATCGGCGCGGCCAGCGTCTTCGTGAACTACGACGGCCAGACCAAGCACCACACCACCATCGGCTCCCACTGCCGCACCGGCTCGGACAACATGTTCGTGGCGCCCGTCACAGTCGGGGACGGCGCGTACACCGCCGCGGGCTCGGTCATCACCAAGGACGTGCCCGCCGGTTCGCTCGCCGTCGCGCGCGGTCAGCAGCGCAACATCGAGGGCTGGGTGGCCCGGAAGCGGCCGGGCAGCGCCGCGGCACACGCCGCCGAGCGTGCCGAGCAGGAGGAGCGGGACGCCTAGCCGGACCCGGGGCAGGGGCGGAAGAGGCCATTCTCACGTGCGCGGCCGCCTCCAGCAGCGCGTACCGTGTGAGGTGCACACAATTCCGCCGGCTTGCCGACCGTGGGCGAAGCTGCGTTGAACATCAAGGAGACGGTGCAGTGACCGGGATCAAGACGACCGGTGAGAAGAAGCTGATGCTCTTCTCCGGCCGCGCACACCCCGAGCTCGCGGAGGAGGTGGCACGCGAGCTGGGCGTTTCCCTTGTGCCGACCAAGGCCTTCGACTTCGCGAACGGTGAGATCTACGTCCGTTTCGAGGAGTCGGCGCGCGGCTCGGACGCCTTCGTCATCCAGAGCCACACCGCTCCGATCAACAAGTGGATCATGGAGCAACTCATCATGATCGACGCGCTGAAGCGGGCCTCCGCCAAGCGCATCACCGTGGTCGTGCCCTTCTACGGCTACGCCCGGCAGGACAAGAAGCACCGCGGCCGCGAGCCCATCTCGGCGCGGCTCGTCGCGGACATACTGAAGACCGCCGGTGCCGACCGCATCCTCACCGTCGACCTGCACACGGACCAGATCCAGGGCTTCTTCGACGGGCCGGTGGACCACCTGTTCGCGCTGCCGCTGCTGGCCGACTACGTGGGCGCCAAGGTCGACCGCTCCAAGCTCACCGTGGTCTCCCCCGACGCCGGCCGCGTCCGCGTGGCCGACCGCTGGTGCGACCGGCTCGGCGCCCCGCTGGCGATCGTCCACAAGCGGCGCGACCCGGACGTCGCCAACCAGGTCACCGTGCACGAGGTGGTCGGTGACGTGCGCGGCCGCATCTGCGTCCTGGTGGACGACATGATCGACACCGGTGGCACCATCTGCGCGGCGGCGGACGCCCTGTTCGCCAACGGCGCGGAGGACGTCATCGTGACCGCGACCCACGGTGTGCTCTCCGGCCCGGCCGCGGACCGGCTGAAGAACTCCAAGGTCAGCGAGTTCGTCTTCACGGACACGCTGCCGACGCCGGGCGAGCTGGAGCTCGACAAGATCACCGTGCTGTCGATCGCGCCGACCCTCGCCAACGCGGTCCGCGAGGTCTTCGAGGACGGTTCCGTGACGAGCCTCTTCGAGGACTCGAACTGATCACCCGCTGATCGATTTCCGGGGCGGCCTCCCCGCCGGGTAGACTCACCGAGTTGCTCGGCGAGGGAGGCCGCTGCCGTTTCCGGCGGTGGACTCCGTTATCGACGCGCTCCTCGTAAGTGGAACGGCCCGTCGTGGGCTGGGCGACCCGACAGAAGTCCCGTCGTCATCACGAGGAGTGTGATTCCCATGTCCGAGGTGAAGATCGCCGCGCAGCTGCGCACCGAGTTCGGCAAGGGCGCTGCCCGCCGCATCCGCCGCGCGCACCAGGTCCCCGGCGTCATCTACGGCCACGGCCAGGAGCCCAAGCACGTCTCCATGCCGGGCCACGAGCTGCTGCTCGCCCTGCGCACCCCGAACGTCCTGATCAGCCTGGACATCGAGGGTGACGGCAAGGAGCTCGTCATCCCCAAGGCCGTCACCCGCGACCCGCTGAAGGGCTTCCTGGAGCACGTCGACCTGCTCGCGGTCAAGCGCGGCGAGAAGGTCACCGTCGAGATCGTGGTCAGCACCGAGGGCGAGCTCGCCCCCGGCGGCAACCTGCTGGAGCACGTGCTCAACGCGCTGCCGGTCGAGGCCGAGGCGACCCACATCCCCGACGGCGTGACCGTCTCCGTCGAGGGCCTGGAGGCCGGTACCTCCATCCTCGCCAAGGACATCCCGCTCCCCAAGGGCACCACCCTGGCCGTGGAGGAGGACACCGTCGTCCTCCAGGTCGTCGCAGCGCAGGCCGAGGCCCCCGCCGAGGGTGAGGGCGAGGAGGGCGAGGGCGCCGAGGGCGCCGAGGCCGCCGCCGCCGAGTAACCAGCGGCACGCAGCACGCTTTTCACGACCGCCGTCCCGCTCCGCCAGGAGCGGGACGGCGGTCCTGTTGAATGGACGCCATGAGCATGAGCGCAGCGGAAAGCGCCCCCGAGGGGCCCTGGCTGGTGGCCGGACTGGGCAACCCCGGCCCGGAGTACGCCGGCAACCGGCACAACATCGGCTTCATGGTGGCCGATCTGCTCGCCGACCGGATCGGCGGGCGCTTCAAAACCCACAAGAGCCGCTCGCAGGTGGTGGAGGGGCGCGTCAGCGGCCACCGGGTGGTCCTGGCCAAGCCGATGACGTACATGAACCTCTCGGGCGGGCCGGTGACCGCGCTGCGCGACTTCTACAAGGTGCCGCTCGGCAACATCGTCGCCGTCCACGACGAACTGGACATCGACTACGCGACGCTGCGCCTGAAGAAGGGCGGCGGCGACAACGGGCACAACGGCCTGAAGTCGATCACCAAGTCGCTCGGCCCCGACTATCTGCGGGTGCGCTGCGGCATCGGGCGCCCGCCGGGGCGGATGCAGGTGGCGGACTTTGTGCTCAAGGACTTCTCCGGCACGGAGCGCAAGGAGCTGGACTGGTTCGTGGACCGGGCGGCCGACGCGGTGGAGGCACTGATCTGCGAGGGCCTGGAGCGGGCGCAGGGCACCTACAACAGCTGACCCACCTGCGAGGTTGACCCAGGGCCAGGCGATGGCCAAGGATCGCCCGCATGGCCAAACGGAGTCTTGCCCGCCGCACTGCCGAGAGCACGTGGGGTCTGCTGCTGGTCGCCCGGATCGTGGTGCTGAGCGCACTGGTCCTGCTGATCCTCGCGGCCGGGGTGTGGACCTCGTGGAAGACCGCGCAGCACGCGATGCTCACCAAGGGGCGCGAGCGGGGGACGATGACGGTCTCCGCGTGCGCCGCCGACACCTGCACGGGGCCCTTCGTGCCGGACGGCCTCGGCTCCATCCGGGCGAAGGTGACGATCAACAAGGCGGTCACGCACCGTGTCGGCGAGCGGCTGCCCGTCGCCGTCGAGCCCGGCACCGACACGGTGGTGCGCGTCGGCACGGCCGGTGTGCTGTACACCTGGATCCCGTTCGGGGGCGCCCTGTTGCTCGCGGCGCTCGTCCTGGCGGGCCTGCTGCGGTGGACCCGTACCGCCTGGGTGGCGGGGATCGCCGGGGCGGCGCTGCTGGGGGCGGTGTTCCTCACGTTGTAGGCCCGCCGCCCCCGCGGCCGGCGCCTCAGGCCGGGTCGGGCTCCAGGAACTCCAGGCGGTTGCCGACCGGGTCCTCGGAGTAGAAGCGGCGGTGGCCCGGCAGGTCGTGGTCCCAGACGACTTTCACGCCCCGGGACTCCAGCAGATCCGCGTACGCGCGGATGTCCCGGACCCGTAGGCCCGGGTGGGCCTTGCGGGCGGGGCGGAAGTCCTCCTCCACCCCGATGTGCAGCTGGGCGCCGCCGGAGGCGAACCAGCAGCCGCCGCGGGCGGCGAGCACGGGCGGCTTGGGCACCTCGGTCATGCCGAGGACGCCGGCGTAGTACGCGCGCAGCCGCTCCTCGGCGCCGGGCGGCGCCGCGAGCTGGACGTGGTCGAGCGCGGCTATCACGGCGGTCACCGGGCCTTGCGCGCGGTGGCGAAGATCCGCCGGAACGGGAAGACCGTGCCGTGCGGACCCGTGGGGTAGGCCTTGCGCAGCAGATCGCGGTACTGGCCGAGGAACTCCGCCGCGGCCGCGGGGTCGTCGGCCAGTTCCGTGAGCACGGGGCGCAGGGCGGTGCCCTTGGTCCACTCCAGGACCGGGTCCTCGCCCTGGAGCAACTGGACGTAGGTGGTCTCCCACACGTCGACGTCCGCGTCGATGTCCGGGATGTCGATGAGGCGTTCCAGGTAGGCGGCGGGTTCGAGGATGTGGACGTAGCGGCGGCCGTGGCCGTCGCCGAGCCGGTGGCGCCAGGCCGGGGAGTCGCACAGCTCGCCCAGCAGTGCATGGCTGGGGGAGGTGAAGTTGCCCGGCACCTGGAAGGCGAGGACCCCGCCGGGCACCAGGTGCGCGGTCCACTCGGGGAAGCGCTCCGCGTGGCCCTCGACCCACTGGAGGGCGGCGTTGGAGACGATCAGGTCGTAGTCCTCGCCGGGCACCCAGTGGGCGGCGTCGGCGGCCCTGAAGTCCAGGCTGCCGCCCCCTGGGGTGGGGCCCGCGTGGGCCTGCGCGGCCTCGAGCATCTCGGCGGAGCTGTCGAAGCCGGTGATGCGCGCGGTGGGCCAGCGGTCGGCGAGCAGGGCCGTGACGTTGCCGGGGCCGCAGCCGATGTCGGCGATGCGCGGGGACGCGCCGGGGAGCTCCGGTATCCGGGCCAGAAGGTCGTGGAAGGGACGGGTCCTGTGGGTGGAGTGCCGGAGGTACTGCTGCGGGTCCCACGATGCTGCTGGCATGTCTCGAACTCCCTGACGAAAGGTGGATCTCTTCCTGCCGCCGACCTTGCCCACAAGGTTGCGGACCTAATCTCTTGATGTCAAGAGACTTCATGTCGACAGAACCACTACACTGATCCCCATGGAGGACGAGGTCGACCGGCTGGTCGCGGCGTGGCGCCGGGAGCGCCCTGACCTCGACGTCGAACCGCTCGAGGTGCTCAGCCGGGTCAGCCGGCTGGCCCGGCACCTGGACCGGGCCCGGCGTCTGGCGTTCTCCGAGCACGGCCTGGAGCCCTGGGAGTTCGACGTCCTGACGTCGCTGCGCCGCGCGGGCGCGCCCTACCAGCTCTCCCCCGGGCAATTGCTCACCCAGACGCTGGTGACGTCGGGCACGATGACCAACCGCATCGACCGGCTCACGAAGAAGGGTCTGGTGGAACGGCTCCCCGACCCCTCGGACCGGCGCGGTGTCCTCGTACGGCTCACCCCGGAGGGCCGCGACCGGGCCGACCAGGCCCTGGCGGGCCTCCTGGCACAGGAACGCGCCATCCTCGGCGAACTCTCCGACCGCCAGCGCGGGGAACTCGCCGGTCTTCTGCGCCAGTTGACGGCGCCTTTCGACAACATCCCGAGCTGAGGCCGGTTACGCGGCGTAATCGGCCGTGGAAGATCACAAACGACCACGCTCTGCCACCGGTTGCGCACCCAAAGTGGCAGATTTAGCGTGATCTACGTGAACGCCGCATAAAGGCCCGGATGGCCACCTTTGCGGCTGCCGGCGCACCCGAGCACCGGCGCCATTTTTTGAAAGGCGCCGAGCCGCGCCGGCTTCCAATCCCTGGGCCCTCTCGGGTCCCGCTCCACCTTGGAGATGCAGATGACTCTGCACACCCGCGCAAGCAAGATGGCCGCGACAGCGGTGACCGGCGCCTTGGCCGGCACCCTTGCCTTTGCCACGATGGGCACCGCGTTCGCCAACGAGACGGTTGCACCCGGCGCGCCGAAGGCCGCGCCGGCTCCCTCGGGGAACACGGAAAGCGTGGGCGCCGGCGAGGACCTCCCGGACCTGTCCGGTGAGATCGCGTCCGCATCGGCGGCCCTCCCCAACAACGCCCTCTACCAGGGCCGTGTCATCGCCCGCATCGGTCTCCGCGTCCGCAGCGGCCCGGGCACGCAGTTCAGCTCGGTGGGCGTGCTGCCGTACAACTCTCTGGTCTCGATTGTCTGCAAGACCAATGGCCAGGACATCGGTGGCAACCCGCGTTGGTACCGCCTGGCCCAGAACCTCTACGCATGGTCGGCGGGCCGCTACATCGCCAACGTCGGCGCGTCACCGCGCGTCTGCGCCGCCAGTGAACTCAGCGGTGGTGGCGGCGGTGGCATCGGCGGCGGCGGTATCGGCGGCATCGGTGGCGGGGGTATCGGCGGCATCGGTGGCGGGGGCATCGGCGGCGGTGGCGGCGGAGGCATCGGCGGCATCGGCGGCGGGGGCATCGGCGGCGGTGGCGGCGGAGGCTGCTACGGCGGCGGAGGCGGTGGCGACGGCGGCCGCGACGACGGCCGCGGTGGCGGTGGCGGGGGCGGTCGCGGTGGCGACGGCGGTGGTCGCGGCGGTGAAGGCGGCGGTCGCGGTGGCGACGGCGGCGGCCGTGGCGGCGACGGCGGCGGTCGCGGCGGTGAAGGCGGCGGTCGCGGCGGTGAAGGCGGTGGTCGTGGCGGTGAAGGCGGTGGCGGCGGCAGCCGTGGCTTCAGCGTGAGCGACTACGGCGACAACGGTGGCCGTGGCGGCGACGGTGGTGGCCGTGGCGGTGAAGGCGGCGGTCGCGGCAACTACGGCGGCGGTGGCGGCAACTACGGTGGTGGCGGCGGCTGCGGTGGCGGTGGCGGCAACTACGGTGGTGGCGGCGGCGGTCGCGGCGGCGACGGTGGTGGCCGTGGCGGTGAAGGCGGCGGTCGCGGCGGCGACGGCGGCGGCCGTGGCGGTGAAGGCGGCGGTCGCTAGGACGTCGCGGTGACCCGGCGGCCCGCTCTCCCGGTTCCGGGGAGGGCGGGCCGCCGTCGTGTCACGCCGGGGCCACCGAGCCCACCCGGCCGCCGTCGCCCTCCACGGGGGGCACCCCGGCCCGCCGGGCCAGCGCCACGGCGGCCAGCGTCGAGTGGACGCCCAACTTGCCGAGCACGTTCTGCATATGGGTGCGGACCGTGTGCGGGGACAGGTACAGCCGCTCGGCCACCGCCTTGCGGCCCAGCCCCGCCACCATGCAGCGCAGGACCTCCTGCTCGCGCGGGGTGAGCGACTCCACCAGCTGTTCGCTCTCGGTGCGGTGCCGGCGCGCGGCGGTCAACTCCCGCAGCACGCCGGTGAGCAGGGCGGGCGGCAGATGGGTCTCGTCCCGGAGCACCCCGCGCATGACGGCCAGCAGCCGTGACAGCGAACAGTCCTTGGCCACCCAGCCCGACGCGCCGGCCTGCAGCGCGCGGGCGGCACGGCGGGCGTCGTCACGTTCGGCGAGCACCACCGTGCGGGTGGCGGGATGTTCGCTCCTGACGCGTTCCACCAGGGCGATGCCGTCGACACCGGCCGGCGTGCCGCCGGCCGCGGCGGGCGCGCCGGAGGCCGAAGAGGCGGCGTTGTCCACGGCGTTGAGCGTGCGCACGCCCGCCGCGCCGGCGGCCGACCCGAGGTCGGCGTCCACCAGCAGTACGTCGTAGCGGCGGCCGTCCGCCGCCGCGCGTTCGAGGCAGCGCTGGGCGGCGGCTCCGCTGCCGGCCGCCGACACGTCCACATCGGGTTCCGCGGCCAGGGCCGCGGCAAGCGACTCGGCGAAGATGCGGTGGTCGTCCACGACGAGAACACGGATTCGTCCCACGGGCCCCACTCCCGGCATTAGGCGTTCCCCCCAACGGACGAGGTTGAGGTGCACCGAGGCCCGGCACCTGGAGCGGACGCCGCATGCCGCCGGGCTAGCCGTCGTCCTCCGCCAGGTGCCGAACCCTTGTGTCTCGCCCCCTGATGCCGCCGGCCCCCACCGGCGCTGCTCAAGAGCGTAGGGGCAGGAGCAGACAAAGGCGCCGGAATGGAAAAACTGGGCGGGCGGAGTTCCCGGCCCGGGTACGCGGGTGTGACCCCCGGTGCACGGCGTGGCCCGTGCGCCGGGGGTCGTCGCGCTACGAGAGCCGCCGCGCGCCCGGCGAGGGCACCGCCGTGAAGACCCGGGGCTCGCGGTACCCCGCGTCGGCGAAGGCGGCCACGATCGACTCGGCGACCTTCTCCGCGGCCGCCTCCTCGACCAGCACGATGGCCGAGCCGCCGAAGCCGCCGCCCGTCATGCGGGCGCCGAGCGCCCCGGCCCCGGTGCCCGCGGAGACCACGAGGTCGAGTTCGGGGCAGGAGACGCGGAAGTCGTCGCGGAGCGAGGCGTGCCCCTCGGTCAGCACGGGCCCGATGGCGCGGGCGTCGCCCGCCTCCAGCAGTTCGACGACCCGCTCCACGCGCCGGTCCTCGGTCACCACGTGCCGTACCAGCGGGCGCAGTTCGGGCTCGCCGGCCAGCTGCTCCAGGGCAGCGTCGAGACCGTCGTGCGGGATGTCGCGCAGCGCGTCGACACCCAGCACGGCGGCCGCCTGCTCGCAGCCGGCCCGGCGCTTGCCGTACTCGCCCTCGCTGTGGGCGTGCGTTACCCGGGTGTCGACGACGAGCAGCCGCAGGCCCTGCGCGGCCATGTCGAACGGGATCTGACGCTGCGACAGGTCACGGGTGTCCAGCCACAGCGCGTGCCCCTCGGTGCAGCACGCCGAGGCCGTCTGGTCCATGATCCCGGTGGGGGCGCCCACATAGACGTTCTCGGCGCGCTGGCACAGCCGGGCCAGCCGCCAGGGCTCGAGTCCCAGCCCGTACAGCTCGTTGAGCGCGACGGCCGTCACCACCTCCAGTGCCGCCGACGACGACAGCCCCGCGCCGGTGGGAACGGTGCTCTCGAAGTGGATGTCGGCGCCGGTGATCACATGGCCGGCGTCGCGCAGCGCCCACACCACCCCGGCGGGGTAGTCGGCCCAGCCCGCGCCGCCCCCGGCCTCCAACTCGTCCACGTGGAGTTCGACCACGCCGCCGTCGACGTCGGGCGACGCGCTGTGCAGCCGCAGCCGTCCGTCGGCGCGGCGGGCGACCGCCGCGACGGTGGTGTGCGGCAGCGCGAAGGGCATCACGAAGCCGTCGTTGTAGTCGGTGTGCTCGCCGATGAGGTTGACCCGCCCGGGGGCGGCCCACACGCCCTCGGGACCGGTGCCGTACGTCGTTCGGAAGGCGTCCGCTGTCACTGTCGTTCTACTCCCGGTTCTGCAGGGCCTGCGTGAAGGTCCAGGCGTCGCGGACGATCTCCGCGAGGTCGGTGCGCGAGGGCCGCCAGCCCAGCCGCTCCTTGGCGCGCTCGGCGGAGGCGACGAGGACGGCGGGGTCGCCGGCCCGGCGCGGGGCGACGACCTCCGGGACGGGGTGGCCGGTGACCTGCCGGACGGTCTCGATCACCTCGCGCACCGAGAAGCCGTTGCCGTTGCCCAGGTTGCAGATCAGGTGCTCGCCCGGGGTGGCGGCGTCGACGGCGAGCAGGTGCGCCTCGGCGAGGTCGGCGACGTGGATGTAGTCGCGGATGCAGGTGCCGTCGGGGGTCGGGTAGTCGTCGCCGAAGACCGAGATGACCTCACGGCGGCCCTGGGCGACCTGGAGGACCAGCGGGATCAGGTGCGACTCGGGGTCGTGCCGCTCACCGAACTCGCCGTACGCGCCCGCCACGTTGAAGTAGCGCAGGGACACCGCGGCCAGGCCGTGCGCGACCGCCTCGCTGGTGATCATGTGGTCCACGGCGAGCTTGGACGCGCCGTACGGGTTGGTCGGCAGGGTCGGGTCGTCCTCGGTGATGGGGACGGACTTCGGCTCGCCGTAGGTGGCCGCGGTGGAGGAGAAGACCAGCCGGCGGACCCCCGCCTCGCGCATGGCGCCCAGCAGCTCCAGGGTGCCCGCGACGTTGTTGCGCCAGTACTTCTCCGGGTTGACCACGGACTCGCCGACCTGCGAGCTGGCCGCGAAGTGCAGCACAGCGTCGTACGAGGAGTCGAGCACCTTGCCGGCGTCCTGGACACGGCCCTCGACGAACGTGGCGCCGGCTGGCACGCCCGCCCGGAAGCCGGTGGACAGGTCGTCCAGCACGGTGACCTGGTGCCCGGCCTCCAGCAGGTGGGCCGCCACGACACTGCCGACATATCCGGCGCCACCGGTCACCAGGACCTTCTTGCCGCCGGTCGGGGAGGCGCCGGCGCTCGGGGTGTTGCTCATGAGGTCACAGCCTTTCTCGGGTCCGTCTCGGAGCAACCGTAGTGGGGACGGGCGAGGGCGTGCCGCGCGCGTGCCGGTGCCGGCCTCACGGGGTGGCGACCTCGCGCAGCCGGGCCGCGGCGGCCTCCGGCGGCACGTCGTTGATGAAGACGCTCATGCCGGACTCCGAGCCCGCCAGGAACTTCAGCTTCCCCTTGGTGCGGCGGATCGTGAACAGCTCCAGGTGCAGCGCGAACTCCCTGCGCAGGGGGCTGCTGAAGGGTGCCTGGTGCCAGCCGGAGATGTACGGGGTCGGCGGCTCCTCCGGGCCGAAGATCCGGTCGAAGCGGCGCAGCAGTTCCAGGTAGACCTCCGGGAACTCGGCGCGCGCGTCCTCGTCCAGCCCGAGCAGGTCGGGGACCCGGCGGCGCGGGTAGAGGTGCACCTCGTACGGCCAGTGGGCGGCGTAGGGGACGAAGGCGGTCCAGTGCTCGCCCTCCAGGACGATCCGGGAGCCGTCCTCGCGCTCGCGCTCCACGATGTCGTCGAAGAGGTTGCGGCCGCCGGTGGCCTCGCTGTGCCGCTCCAGCGAGCGCAGCATCAGCTCGGTGCGCGGGGTGGCGAAGGGGTAGCCGTAGATCTGGCCGTGCGGGTGGCCGAGGGTGACGCCGATCTCCTCGCCGCGGTTCTCGAAGCAGTAGACCTGCTCGACCCCCGCGAGCTGGGACAGCTCCCGGGTGCGGTCGGTCCAGGCGTCGAGCACCAGCCGCGCCCGCTCGGGGCTCAGCCCCGCGAAGGACTGGTCGTGGTGGTCGGTGAAGACGACCACCTCGCACCGGCCGTGTTCTCCGGAGAGCGAGGGGAAGCGGTTCTCGAAGACGGCGACCTCGTAGTGGTCGTCGGGGATCTCGGTGAGGCGGCCGTCACGCGTGGGGCACAGCGGGCACTGGTCCGCGGGCGGGTGGTACGTGCGGGCCTGCCGGTGCGAGGCGATGGCGACGGAGTCGCCCAGCAGGGCGTCGTGGCGGATCTCGGAGACCGAGGACACCGGGTCGAGCGGGCGCCGGTCGACGGCGTCGTGCACCGCGTCGTCACGGGTGTCGTAGTAGATCAGCTCGCGCCCGTCGGCGAGCCGGGTCGATGTCTTCTTCACCCTGCGGGCTCCTCACACACACCCCAACCAACAGAACCGAACACAATGAACCACAACGAAACAGGAACGTCAACGAAAGCAGCGCCACAGGGAGTGATCACCGGATGGATCAGGAGGGGGGTGGGGTCCATGACACGGCCCTCCTCGCGGCACGGCGGGCTTCGAGGACGCCACGACTTCACCGCGCGTGACGGTCCCGCGGGGCCGCGATGGCGGCATGGCGCGGTCCGCATGGGGACGTCGAAAGCGTGCGGGGCCGTCCAGGACGGGGTATCGACCCGGCGTTCGGCGCCGCCCGGACCGCCGGACCAGCGGTGACGGCCCTACCGGACACGGGCAGGACCGGGACGAGCCTCGGCGCCGCGCGGCACAGCAGGGAACCACCCGGCACCGCGGCCCTCAACGGCGCGGCGGGCGGGAATCGCCCCCGTTCACGGCGGCGAAGCGGTCACATCCCCTTCGGGGTGAGGTGGGGCGGGCGCACGCGGAAGACGTGCCGTGCCACGCCGTGCCACGCGTCGGCGCGCGGCTCAGCCCGCCCCCTCCCCCGCCGTCCCCGGAGGAGACGCCTGCGGAGGAATCACGACCCCGCCCGGAGGGCGGTGCGTGACGCGGTCCAGCAGTCCGGTGCGGGCGGCCAGTGCGGCCGCCTCCAGCCGCGACCCGACCCCGAGCTTCATCAGCACCCGCTGCACATGCGTACGGGCGGTACTCGGCGCGATCGCCATCCCCGCGGCGATCAGCCGGGTGTCCTCCCCCTCCGCGACCCGCATCAGCACCTCGACCTCGCGCGGGGTGAGCATCTGCAGCAGCCGGGTGCCCTCGTCGTCCGGCTCCACCACGGGGTTGAGCAGTTCCGCGAAGGCCCCTTGGAGCAGGGCGGGGGCCACGGCGACCTCGCCCGCGCGGGCCTTGGCCATCGCCCGTTCGACGCCCTCGATCCGCTCGTCGTGCCGGACGTAGCCCGAGGCGCCGGCGGCGAACGCGGCCGCTATCCCCCGCGGGTTGGGCACCGGGCCCAGGACCAGCACCGCCACCCCCGGCCGCTCCCGCTTGATCCGCGCGACGGCGTCGAAGGCGCCCGGCTCGGCCGGGGCCGCGGTGCCGATCAGGCACACCTCGGGTGCCCGGCTCAGGACCAGATCGGCCGCGCCCGAGGCGGGCGCGGCCGCGGCGAGCACCCGGTGCCCGCGCAGTTTCAGTGCCGAGGCGAGCGCCTCGGCCAGCAGACGATGGTCGTCGACGACGACGAGCCGTACGCCCATGGGCGTCCCCCTCATCCCCCCATGGACCGGTGCGGGCCTGCCCACCGAGTCCAAGCCGGTCCCCCTTCACATGCCGTAGCGCGGCCACCGCCCGGCGTCCCACGCGTGCCCCCACGGTGGCCCACCGCGGGCCCGGGTCATGCCCGGGAAGGTACACGCTTGTTCGACGCGGCGCGCCCCCTACCGGCCAGAAGCCTCCAGCAATTCCGAAATGACCGGTCTTCCTGGCCGCTTCTCACCCGAAACCGCTCGTTCCGTACCGTACATACCCGGAAATCGACCACTCAGCCGAAGGCCGCGATCGCCTTGCCGGTGAGGGTGGGGTTGGCGGAGATGCTGGCGGGGTTGACGAAGAAGTGGTCCTTGTAGAGCCAGTAGAAGGAGCTGCCGTCCAGGAACTGGTTCTCCAGTTCCTTGCCGCCGGCGGGGAGTTCCATGAAGTCGGCGGACGTGTGCGTGCCGGGGTCGACGGCGATCAGCCTGCCGGGCTTGTCGTACGTGTTGCGCTGATAGCCGATCACCTTGCCGTCCCGCATGCCGACGATCTTCACCTCGCGCTCCTCGCCGGGCTCCGCCAGCCACTTCGGCTTGCCGGTCCGCAGGTCCAGCGCCGCGATCTCGTTGGTCTGCGCGTAGGACTCACCGGTGCCGGCATGGCTCCGAGTGGGCAGGTAGATCGTGGTGCCGTCGATCGCGAAGTTCGCGCAGTGCGCCTCGCCGTTGGGCGGGCAGGTGACCGCGTACGTGCCCTGGTAGCCGCCGGCGCCCAGGGAGATGCGGCTCTTCATCCTGCCGTCCTCCAGGTACGCCAGATCGGTCATCAGACCGCTCGCGCCGGCCGACAGCCCGACCACGACCGGGTCGGTAGACAGGATGTTCTGCACATCGCTGCCGGTGGGCACCTGCCAGGACCACTGCTTGCGGCCGCTCTCGCTCAGCCCCTGGACGTACATGTCGCCGTTCCAGCCGCCGCACTGGACGACGGCGACCAGCTTCGCACCGCCCTTGTAGCCCTTGTCGTTGCAGTCGGAACCGGCCTTCGGGGTCCACAGGACCTCACCGGTGCCGATCCGGTAGCCGACCGAGCCGCCGAGCCACGCCAGGGCGGCGGTGTCACCGGTGACGGCGACCTGCGTGTAGTCGTGCGAGGTCTGGCCGTTCTGGTCCGGCAGCTGCTTGGCCCACAGCCTGGCGCCCTTGGCGATGTCGATCGCCATCACCTCGCCGCAGTCCGTGCCGTACGTGACGACCACGCGGTCCCCGGACGCCTCGCGCGAGGCCGGGCAGGACTCGCCGGACAGCGGGACCGACCAGTTCTCCTTGCCGGTGTCGATGTCGAAGGAGCGCACCGCGTCCGGTGTCGTCTTCACCACCGCGTTGCCGGTGAACCAGGCGTCCGGAATCGCCGCCAGGATCTCCGACTTGGGCGGACGCGCACCGTCCTTGTCCCACAGCGCCTTCGCCCGGACCACACCGCCGTCGCGCCCGCCGCTGCCACCGCCGCGGCTCGGCGACGGCGTACCGGACGTGTCCTGGCCGCCCGAGGTGAACGCCACGAACACACCGCCGCCGACGACGAGCACCGCCGCGACCGCCGCCGCGACGACGGCCACCAGCCTGCCGCCGCCCTTGCGGGGAGGCGGCGGGGGCGGTGGGAACTGCGGGTAGCCGTACGGCGGAAGGGGCTGGGTCGGGGCCTGCGCGTACGGATTGGGGCCGTACGCGCCCGGACCCGGAGGATGCGGCGGGACCGGGGCGGCGTACGGGTTGGGCTGCGGCGGCGGGTAACCGTACTGAGGCGGCTGCGGCCCGAATCCGGGCTGGTCGCCGGGCGGGGGCGGCGGCTGCGACATCAGCGGGCACCTTTCGGGCACAGGCGTGCGAGGGCGGACGGTGACCCTCTTTGTACCACCGGTGACACACCGTTCCGAGCCCGCGCCCGGCGACCGTTACGGCACTGCTACACCCCTGCCCGGCAGGTGGCTACGCCTCCGCCTCGTCGGCCAACTCCAGCCAGCGCATCTCCAGTTCCTCGCGCTCCGTGCCCAGCGAGCGCAGCTCCATGTCGAGTTCGGCGACCTTCTCGAAGTTCGTCGCGTTCTCGGCGATGGCCGCGTGCAGCTTGGACTCCCGCTCGCTGACCTTGTCCAACTGCCGCTCGATGCGCTGCAGTTCCTTCTTGGCGGCGCGGCTGTCGCCGCCGCCCTTGGGCTTGGCCGGGGCGGGCGCGGGGGCCGCGGCCTCCACCACGGCGCGGCGCCGCTCCAGGTACTCGTCGATGCCGCGCGGCAGCATGCGCAGCGTCGCGTCGCCGAGCAGGGCGAAGGTGCGGTCGGTGGTGCGCTCCAGGAAGTAGCGGTCGTGGGAGATGACGACCATCGAGCCCGGCCAGCCGTCGAGCAGGTCCTCCAGCTGGGTCAGCGTCTCGATGTCCAGGTCGTTGGTGGGCTCGTCGAGGAAGAGCACGTTCGGCTCGTCCATCAGCAGGCGCAGCAGCTGGAGCCTGCGGCGCTCACCGCCGGACAGGTCGCCGACCGGCGTCCACTGCTTCTCGTTGGTGAAGCCGAACTTCTCGCAGAGCTGACCTGCCGTCAGTTCACGGCCCTTGCCGAGGTCCACACGGCCGCGCACGGACTCCACGGCCTGGAGCACACGGATCGCCGGGTCGAGTTCGGCGACCTCCTGCGACAGATAGGCCAGGCGCACGGTCCTGCCCACCGCGACCTTGCCGGCCGCGGGCTGCTTCTCGCCGTCGCTCGCGGCGGCCTCGGCCAGCGCCCGCAGCAGCGAGGTCTTGCCCGCGCCGTTGACGCCGACCAGGCCCACCCGGTCACCGGGGCCGAGCTGCCAGGTCAGGTGCTTCAGCAGCACCTTGGGACCGGCCTGCACGGTCACGTTCTCCAGGTCGAAGACCGTCTTGCCCAGCCGGGTCGTGGCGAACTTCATCAGCTCCGCGTTGTCGCGCGGCGGCGGCACGTCGGCGATCAGCTCGTTGGCCGCCTCGATGCGGAAGCGCGGCTTGCTGGTGCGCGCGGGGGCGCCGCGGCGCAGCCACGCCAGCTCCTTGCGCATCAGGTTCTGCCGCTTGACCTCCTCGGTCGCGGCGATCCGCTCGCGCTCGGCGCGGGCGAAGACGTAGTCGCTGTAGCCGCCCTCGTAGTCGTGGACGTCACCGCGCTGCACGTCCCACATCCGCGTGCACACCTGGTCCAGGAACCAGCGGTCGTGGGTGACGCACACCAGCGCGGAACGGCGCACCCGCAGATGGCCCGCCAGCCACGAGATGCCCTCGACGTCGAGGTGGTTGGTGGGCTCGTCGAGCACGATCAGGTCCTGCTCTTCGATCAGCAGCTTCGCCAGCGCGATGCGGCGCCGCTCGCCACCGGAGAGCGGCCCGATCACCGTCTCCAGGCCCTGCGGGAAACCGGGCAGGTCCAGCCCGCCGAACAGGCCGGTCAGCACGTCGCGGATCTTCGCGTCCCCGGCCCAGTCGTGGTCGGGCCGGTCGCCGAGCACCTCGTGGCGGACGGTCGCCGCCGGGTCCAGGCTGTCGTGCTGGGTCAGCACGCCCAGCCGCAGCCCGGAGGTGTGCGTCACGCGCCCGCTGTCCGGGCCCTCCAGCTTGGCCAGCATCCGGATCAGGGTCGTCTTGCCGTCCCCGTTGCGGCCGACGACGCCGATGCGGTCGCCCTCCGATACGCCGAGCGAGATCGCGTCCAGCAGGGTGCGGGTGCCGTACACCTTGCTGACGGACTCGACGTTGACCAGATTGACGGCCATGGGACTCCTGTCGATACGAAAGAACGACCTCCCAGGGTAGTGCTGCCGCATGTCGCCCCGGATACGCCCATCGGGCTCCGGCACCCTCCCGCACGGCGCGGCCGCCTGTCTGTACCGTTTCCCCCGTGGAGAAGGATCCGCTCGCCGAAGCCCCCGACCGGCTCGGGCGGCTCGTCGGCCGAGAACCCCGGCGCCTGCGTGACGCGGCGGACGCGGCGGAAGCAGCGGCCCGCGAGGCGGCTCCCACCGGCCGCTCGATGACCCATGACGCCTTCATGGCCGCGCTGGAGGACGAGGACCTCACGGCGGAGTCTTCGTGACCCGTCCGCCGTTCACAGGTTGGGCCGGCTCCGGCCCGCGCGGGCGACCACGGCCCAGCCGGTGGCGGCCATGAGGACGGCGGCGGGGGCCGTGAGGCGGACGGCGATCAGGACGGCGGAGTGCCCGTCGAGGAGGCCGCCGAAGCCGACCGCGGACAGGCCGAGCACGCCGAGGAGGGCGAGGGCGACGCCCAGGGCGGCGCCGGGTGCGGCGAGCGGGCCGGGAGCCGCGACGGGACGCGGGGCGGGCGGGCGTTCGGCGCGGCGGAAGACCGCGACCAGCGCGGCGGTCAGCGCCGCCGCCGCGGCGATCCGCAGCGGCACCTGGGCCCACCAGGCCGCGGACGCCGGGACGGGCAGGTCACGCCCGAGGGCGATCAGCGCGCCGTAGACCGCGAGCATGGCCGTGAGGTGCCACAGGAAGGCGGTCATGGCGACGCCGTTCGCGGCGACCACGCCCCGCCACACCCGCGGCCGGCGCAGCCACCGCCCGGCGGGTCCGCGCAGCAGCTCGACGGCGCCGACGAGCCACACACCGTGGCAGAGCAGGGCGAGCGTGGGCGGCGCCATGTTGGAGATCCGCTCGCCGGGCATCCCGACCATGGACAGCGGGTACGGGCCGAGGGCCACCAGCGCCGTCGCCGCCACCAGTCCGCCGGCGGCCATCACGCCCGCCACCGCGGGCCCGCGCAGCCGGCCGTCCGCCCGCAGGAAGCCCAGCTGGTGCACCGCCAGCCACACGAAGGCGAAGTTCAGGAACGGCACGAAGGGCACCCCGGCGGCGAAGCGCAGCACGTCCACCGCCGCGGCCGCGCCGCACAGGGCGGCGAACGCGCCCCACCCGTACCGTTCGTGCAGCCGCAGCAGCGGCGGTGTGAAGGCCGCCATCCCGAGGTAGACCCCGATGAACCACAGCGGCTGCGCCACCAGCCGCGCCGCGGCGTCCGGTACGGGCAGCAGCAGCGCCGCCGCGCCCCAGACCACGGTGAAAACCGCCGTCGGCAGCATCAGCCGGTGCAACCGGGCGCGCAGGAACGCCGCGTAGCCGCCGCCCGCGCGCACCACCGAGCGGTACGACAGCGCGTGCGAGAAGCCCCCGACGAAGAAGAAGACCGGCATGACCTGGAGCACCCAGGTCAGCGGCTGGAGCACGGGGCGCACGGCCAGCAGGTTGCCGACCTCGATGCCGCCGTCGCGGGTGCTCACCGCGGCCATCAGCCAGTGCCCCAGCACGACCGCGGCCAGCGACGCCACCCTCAGGAAGTCCACGTACCGGTCCCGGCTCGCGGGCGTGGCCGCGGCCAGTGCCGCGGCGTTCGTCTCCACCATGCGGCCACGATGCCGCCGGACCGCCCGGGCCCGGCACCGCCGGACTACTCAACTCCCGTACGAACAGGGTGAGTACGCGTACCTACGACTGCCGGACGACGGTCGCGCCCTCGGCCGGGCCGGTGGTGACACGGACCTCGCGGCAGGTGCCGGACGCGGTGAGCGCGGCGGCGACGGCCTGCGCGGACTCGGCGTCCTTGGCGAGGAAAGCGCAGGTGGGACCCGAGCCGGAGACGAGACCGGCCAGCGCCCCCGCCTCGGTGCCGGCGGCCAGGGTGGCCGCGAGCGAGGGACGCAGGGACACCGCGGCGGCCTGGAGGTCGTTGGCGAGCGAGGCGGCGAGCGCGACGGGGTCGCCGGTGCGCAGCGCGTCCAGCAGGGCCGGGGCGGGCTCGGGGTCCGGCACCGCGGCGTCGCCGCGCAGGCGGTCGCACTCGCCGTAGACGGCCGGGGTCGACAGGCCGCCGTCGGCAACCGCGAAGACCCAGTGGAAGACCCCGCCCACCGGCAGCGCGGTCAGCAGCTCGCCCCGGCCGCGGCCCAGCGCCGCACCGCCGACCAGGCTGAACGGCACGTCGCTGCCGAGCTCCGCGCAGATCTCCAGCAGCTCCTCGCGGCCGGCCCCGGTCCCCCACAGCGCGTCGCACGCGAGCAGGGCCGCGGCACCGTCGGCACTGCCGCCCGCCATGCCGCCCGCGACGGGGATGTCCTTGCGGATGTGGATGTGCACGTCCGGCGTCACACCCTCGTGCCGTGCGGCCAGTGCGATCGCCGCCCGGGCGGCGAGGTTGCTCGCGTCGGCCGGCACCTGGTCCGCGTCCCGGCCCTCGACGGTGACCCGCAGCTCGCCGGCCGGGGTGACGGTGACCTCGTCGTACAGGCCCACGGCCAGGAAGACGTTGGCCAGGTCGTGAAACCCGTCCGGGCGCGGACCGCCCACCGCGAGCTGGACGTTGACCTTGGCGGGCACGCGGACGGTCACGGATCGGCTGGTCACGGGCGTGGTTCTCCTCGGGGAACGGAACGGGGCCGCACGGCGGCGGCCCCCATTGTGCCTGCTGCTACCGCCGGGCGCCCTGCTCGGCGATCGCCGCGAACTCCTCCACCGTCAGCGACTCCCCGCGCGCCTGCGGCGACACCCCGGCGGCCACCAGGACCTCCTCGGCGGCGGCCGCCGAGCCGGCCCAGCCGGCCAGCGCGGCCCGCAGGGTCTTGCGGCGCTGCGCGAACGCGGCGTCCACCACGGCGAAGACCTCCTCGCGCGTCGCGGTCGTCCTCAGCGGCTCGGCGCGGCGCACGAGCGAGACCAGACCGGAGTCGACATTCGGCGCGGGCCAGAACACATTGCGGCCGATCGCGCCGGCCCGCTTCACCTCGGCGTACCAGGCCGCCTTGACCGACGGCACCCCGTAGACCTTCGAGCCGGGCCGCGCGGCGAGGCGGTCGGCGACCTCCGACTGCACCATCACCAGGGTGCGGTCGATGGTGGGGAAGCCGGCGAGCATGTGCAGCAGCACCGGCACGGCCACGTTGTACGGCAGGTTCGCCACCAGCGCGGTCGGCGGCGGCCCGGGCAGCTCCGCCACCCGCAGCGCGTCGTTGTGCACCAGCGTGAAGCGGTCCGCGCGGCCGGGCAGGCGGGCGGCGACGGTGTCCGGGAGCGCCGCGGCGAGCACGTCGTCGATCTCCACGGCCGTCACGCGATCCGCCGCCTCCAGCAGCGCCAGCGTCAGTGAGCCCAGTCCCGGCCCGACCTCCACCACGACGTCCTCCGGACGCACGCCCGCGGTCCGGACGATGCGGCGGACCGTGTTCGCGTCGATCACGAAGTTCTGGCCGCGCTGCTTCGTGGGGCGTACGCCCAGGGTGGCGGCCAGGGCCCGCACGTCTCCGGGGCCCAGCAGCGCGTCGTCCTGATGATCGGTCTCACTCACGGCTCCAGGGTATCCGCGGCGCGGACGCCCAGGTTCCTACCCCGCCCTCCCGCCCGTGTGCCCCATGAAGTCTGGGCGCCCCGCCGCCCGTTGTGTGGGGGCCGGGTTCGGGGCCTCCGGGGCTGCCATTCTGGACAGCACATTTAGGTGCCTCAGGCACTTTCCGTCGAGCGCTCCGGGTCATGCACCCAAATATGCTCCAGTGTCCAGAACGCCACCCCTCCAACCCCGCCCCCTCCGTAGTTGCAAGCGCCTGATCCCCGGTGGGTGGTGTGAAGCGGCACCGTGCTCGGGCACCCGTTGGCGCCGCGCCAACGACCTGCTCCGCCGTCACCGCCCACAGCACTCCCACCGGCCGTAAGCCGCCCCAACGACACCGGGAGGGGGTGCGCCGGGGTCCGCCCGCTGGGGGCACCTCCCAGCGGTAGCTGGGGGAGGGACGAGCGGCGACCGCAGTACACGAATTGCAGGGGTAACCCGCGAGCCCCGAGGACGGACTCCGGAGCGGCGCCGACCCCACAACGCACGCAGCGCAGGGCCCGCACTTACCGCGCCGGGCACACGGGAGGGAGGGCGGGGAAAAGAACCTCCCCCCGCACCCGCGTCAGCGGGTGAGCTTGCGCCCGCACACCGGCCACGGCGTCGCCCCCCGTTGAATGTAGAGCCGCTTCGCCCGGTACGTCTGCTCCTTCGCCGACGCGTCCTGCGGCCGCCCGCTCCCGCCGAGCGCGCGCCACGTGCGGCGGTCGAACTGGTAGAGGCCGCCGTAGGTGCCGCTGGAGTCGACGGCGTTGGCGCGGCCGCCGGCCTCGCACTTGCCCAGGGCGTCCCAGTTGAGGTGGTCCGCGCCCGCGACGGAGTCCGGCAGGCGCTTGGTGCCGACGCGGACGATCTCGCGGACCGGGTCGCGCACCAGTTCCTCGGCGACGGGCACGGGCTTCTGCCGGACGCCGTTGATCGTGCGGTACGAGTACGTGACGCGCCGGAGCCCGTTGCGGCCCCGTTCGTCGACGGCGGTGGTGCCCTGGAAGAGCTGGGGGTCCTCGCGCCGCACGACCTCGTAGGGGATCGGCTGCTCGCGGGTCTCCTCGCGGCCGCGGATGCGCAGGACGGAGACGGTCTGGCCGTCGCGGGGGAAGCTGTCGGGGGCCACGGAGGTGGTGTCCTCGCCGCTCAGCCGGATGCCGGCGTCGCGCACGGCCTCGCCGATGGTGGCGGCGTTGGTCTGGACGGTGCGCTCCTTGCCGTCCACGAGGAACGTCAGCTGCCGTTCGGTGCGTACGTTCAGGGCCAGGCCGCGGCGCCCGATCGGTTCGGAGCGGGAGGTCGAGACGTACGCGCCGTCGGCGCGCACGCCGAGCCGGCCGAGGGCCTCGTCGACGGTGCGGGCGGTGGTCCACAGCCGTTTCGGGCGGCCGTCCAGGGTGAGCGTGACGGGGCGGCCGTAGCGGACGGCGATGCTGTCCCCGTCGTGGAGTTCGGCGTGCCGGCCCGGGGCGACGATGTCGTGGTCGCCGACCCGGACGCCCTGGCGGCGCAGGAGTTCCCCGACGTCCCCGGCGTAGGTGTGCAGGGTGCGCACCTGGCCGTCGACGGAGAGCTGGACCGCCTTGCCGCCCGTCACGTAGGCGCCGGTGCCGCCGGCGAGGACGGCGACCACCAGGGCGCGCGGCAGCAGCCTGGCCAGCGCGTCGGGGCGCTCGGCGGCGCGCCGCCTGCGGGCTTCCGCGCGTGCGGCGACGCGGGCTGCCGCACGGCCGCCCACGGCGGGCGCCGGGCGCTGCAGCGGCAGTCCGCTGCCGTACAGCCCGGCTTCGGCATACGAATGACTCACGACGTACCTCCGGCGGGTCCGGTCGGAACCGAACCGGGACCTTAGCCGAACTTCGTCGCTATCCGTGGCTGCGTCGTCACCCCGTGTCGCGGATCAGTACCCGAACGCGCGCGCCGTGTTGGCGCCGATCGCCGCCGCGACCTCGTCCTCTGCCGCCTTCCGCGCCTCCGCGATCGCACGCACCGTGATCGGAACGAGATACGGAGCGTTAGGCCGACCGCGGTACGGCACCGGGGTCAGGAAGGGGGCGTCGGTCTCGACCAGGAGGAGCTCGGCCGGGGCGACGGCCGCCGCGTCGCGCAGGTTCTGGGCGGACTTGTAGGTGATGGTGCCGGCGAAGGACAGGTAGTAGCCCTTGTCCGCGCAGGTCCGGGCCATTTCCGCGTCGCCGGAGTAGCAGTGGAAGACCACGGTGTCCGGGGCGCCCTCCTCGTCGAGGATGCGCAGGACGTCGGCGTGCGCCTCGCGGTCGTGGATGACCAGGGCCTTGCCGTGCCGCTTGGCCATGTCGATGTGGCGGCGGAAGGAGTAGTGCTGGACGTCGACGCCCTCGGGCCCGGTGCGGAAGTAGTCCAGGCCGGTCTCGCCGACGGCGCGGACGTGCGGCAGCGCGGCCAGCGCGTCGATCTCGGCGAGCGCGGCGTCCAGTGCGGCGGTGCCGCCCCCCTCGCGGGCGCCCTGGCGGGACCACCCGTCAGGATCCCCCTGGACGATCCTGGGGGCCTCGTTGGGGTGCAGGGCGACGGCCGCCCAGACGTTGTCGTACGCCGCGGCCGTACGGGCCGCCCAGTGGGAACCGTTCACGTCGCAGCCGACCTGCACGACGGTGGTGACACCGACGGAGGCCGCCTTGGCCAGCGCGTCCTCGACGCTGCCCTCCTGCATGTCGAGGTGGGTGTGGGAGTCCGCCACCGGGACCGCGAGCGGTTCGGGGAGGGGAGGGGCGGCGGACGCGTCCTTGCGCTGGTCCTTCTGCGGGCGTTCGGGCTTCTGGGGCATGCCCCAGATCCTAGGCGGCGGCCGTGGCGGCTACGCCTGGTCCCTCCTGCGGTGCAGCAGGTGCAGCGGCGACCAGTGCCGGCCGCGGCGTTCGGTGCCGCCCTCGACGGGGGCGGCGGCCGCGACGGGGCGCCGGGGGGCGGCGCAGGGAAGGGGGCCGGCCGTCGCGGTGCTGGACCACGTGCCGGTCACATCGGACACCTGTCCGGCCCGCATGATGCGGACCTTGTGGCCCTCGCACCCGACGCACGTGGGCCGGGTCAGCGGGGACGGCACCCGCTTGCCCTCGACCATGTACCAGACGAGTTCGCGGCCCTGGGCGTCGACGTGGTGCTCTATCTCGTACGCCTGCTCCCAGCCGCGACCGCAGCTGATGCAGACGAAGGCGTACGCCTCACGAACCGTGCCATCGGTTCCGATGGTCTCGCTCATGGCAGCTCCTGTTGCCCTCCGGACGAGGCGTCCGGAGCGGGACTTCCCACTACAGAGAACGCCCACGAAGGCGCCGGTGACAGCGGGGGTGCCCTTTCTTGGGTCAGTTTTGGGGTGTATGTGGCACAAGGCCGCAGGACGCCCCGCAAGCTTTCCCTGTCCCACGATAGGACTTTGCGAAGAGCCGCGTTTAGGCGCTTGTGGGTGGGTTCGTCTCCGCGTGCTTGGCGGACACCACGGCGTCGAAGACCTCGCGCTTGGGCAGCCCCGCGTCGGCCGCGACGGCGGCGATCGCCTCCTTGCGCCGCTCCCCCGCCTCCTCGCGCGCCCGTACCCGGCGCACCAGTTCGGCCGGGTCCAGCTCCTGCGGGCCGGTCTCCGGGGCGCCCTCGACGACGATCGTGATCTCCCCGCGCACGCCGTCGGCGGCCCAGGCCGCGAGTTCCTTCAGCGGCCCGCGGCGGACCTCCTCGTACGTCTTGGTCAGCTCGCGGCAGACGGCGGCGCGGCGGTCCGCGCCGAAGACCTCGGCCATCGCGCCCAGGGTCTCCGCGAGGCGGTGCGGTGCCTCGAACCAGACCAGCGTGCGCCGCTCGGCCGCGGTCTCCGCCAGCCGGGCCCGGCGCTCGCCGGCCTTGCGCGGCGGGAAGCCCTCGAAGCAGAAGCGGTCGACGGGCAGGCCGCTGAGCGCGAGCGCGGTGAGCACGGCGGACGGGCCGGGCACCGCGGTGACCCGCAGGTCCCGCTCGACGGCGGCGGCCACCAGCCGGTAGCCCGGGTCGGACACCGAGGGCATCCCCGCGTCGGTCACCAGCAGCACGCGCGACCCGTCCTCCAGGGCGCGGACCAGTTCCGGGGTGCGGGCCGACTCGTTGCCCTCGAAGTACGACACGACCCGCGCCGTGGTCGTCACACCGAGCGCCTGGGTGAGCCGGCGCAGCCGCCGGGTGTCCTCGGCGGCGATGACGTCCGCGGCGGCCAGCTCGGCCGACAGCCGGGGCGGGGCGTCGGCGATGTCGCCGATGGGGGTGCCCGCGAGCACGAGTACGCCTGCGTCCGCCGGTCCGGTCGAAGTGGTCACCGCCCCAGTCTCCCACCCGGTCGGACCCGGCCGGACCCTCGGATGGCCCGGTCCTCAGCGCATCCACAAGCCGCTTCCCTACGATGGCCCGGTGACGAGTGACACCGCTACGCAGGCGGATCCGGCCGAGGACGCCGAGCACGCCTCCCCCGAGCCGGCGGAGCAGGACTCCTGGCAGCGGCGGCTGCGCCGCTTCGGCCATGTGGACCGTCCGCGCACGAGCCTGCGCGACCGGCTGGTGCCGCCGTTCCCCGAGCCGGGGACACGCGCCTGGTCGGCGCTGGGGGTGGGCCCGGTGCTCGCGACCCGGCTGGCCCGCTGGTCGGCCTGGGGCGGCCCGCTGCTGGTGGCGCTCTTCGCGGGCGTGATGCGGTTCTGGAACCTGGGCAGCCCGCGCGCGGTGATATTCGACGAGACGTACTACGCCAAGGACGCCTGGTCGCTGCTGCAGTACGGCTACGAGGGCAGCTGGCCCGACAAGGCCAACGACCAGATCCTCTCCCGGCCGCCGACGATCCCGTTGTCGGAGGCGCCGTCCTACGTCGTCCACCCGCCCGTCGGCAAGTGGGTCATCGCCTCCGGTGAGTGGATCTTCGGGCTGAACCCGTTCGGCTGGCGGTTCGCGATGGCCGTCCTGGGCACCCTGTCGGTGCTGATGCTGTGCCGCATCGGGCGGCGGCTGTTCCGGTCCACCGCACTGGGCTGCCTGGCCGGCGGCCTGATGGCGGTGGACGGCCTGCACTTCGTGATGAGCCGCACCGCCCTGCTGGACCTCGTCGTCATGTTCTGGGTGCTGGCCGCCTTCGGCTGCCTGCTCATCGACCGCGACAAGGCCCGCGCCCGCCTCGCGGCGGCGCTGCCCGAAGGGCGCCCGGTCGACCACGTCGCGTCCTTCACATGGCTGGGGGTGCGGCCGTGGCGGATCGCGGCCGCGATCTGCCTGGGCCTGGCCATCGGCACCAAGTGGAACGGCCTGTACGTGCTCGCCGGCTTCGGCATCCTCACCGTGCTGTGGGACGCCGGAGCCCGCCGCGTCGCCGGTGCCCGCCACCCGTGGCTGACCGCGTTCTGGCTGGACGGCCTGTGGGCGGGCTTCTCCATGGTGGCCGTCGCCCTCGGCACCTACCTGGTGTCCTGGCTCGGCTGGTTCACCACGGACAAGGGCTACGACCGGACCTGGGCCAAGGGCGACGGCGGCTTCCTCTCCGACTCCTGGGCGGCGCTGCGCAGCCTGTGGCACTACGAGACGCAGGTCTACGACTTCCACGTCAACCTGCACTCGCCGCACACCTACCAGTCCAACCCCTGGAGCTGGCTGGTGCTGGGCCGGCCCGTCTCGTACTTCTACGAGTCCCCCAAGGAGGGCCAGGACGGCTGCACCGCGGTCGGCGGCTGCGCCCGCGAGGTGCTGGGCATCGGCACGCCCGCGCTGTGGTGGGCCGCGTGCTTCGCCCTGCTGTACGTGCTCTACCGCTGGGCCTTCCGCCGCGACTGGCGGGCCGGGGCCATCGCGTGCGGCGTGGCCGCGGGCTACCTGCCCTGGTTCCTGTACCAGGAGCGCACGATCTTCCTCTTCTACGCGGTCGTCTTCCTGCCCTTCCTGTGCCTGGCCCTCGCGATGATGCTGGGCGCGGTCCTCGGCCCGCCGGGGGCGGGTGAGCAGCGCCGGATGTGGGGCGCGGTGGGCGCGGGGACGCTGGTGCTGCTGATCGTCTTCAACTTCATCTACTTCTGGCCGCTCTACACCGGCCAGACGATCCCGATGGACGCCTGGCGGCAGCGGATGTGGCTCGACACCTGGATCTGACCCGCCCGCGCGGTCAGCAGCCGGGGCCGCCGAGCCAGGGCCCGAGGTCGCGGACGGTGTCCTCGACGAGGGCGGCGACGAACTCCCCGACGGGGTCGGTGCCGTCATCGGAACGGCCCGAACGGCCCGGGCGGACGGCGGTGAAGGTGTCCATGGGCGCGGTGGCCGTGTTCTCGCCGTCCCGTCCGTCCTGGCCGCCGCCGCCAGTGACGTTCTCGCCGCTCTGGCCGTTCTGGTCCTTCCGGCCCGTGGTCCCGCCCGCGCCCTGCTGCGGGCCGGCGGGGCGCTGCGCGGCCGTGCCGGAGGGGGCGGACGGCGCGGCGGCGGACCCCGCCCCGCAGTCCAGGCCGGCGCGGTCGGTGCGTACGAGGCCGTAGCGCACGCCTCGGCCGGTGGCGGGGATGGGCTGGGAGCACGCGCCGAGCCGGGCGAGGGTCTGCCCGGGCGCGCCGGTGCACACGCCGGTGCTGCGGCACAGGGCGGCGGTGGCGCTGACGAAGCCGGTGGCCATGCTCGTGCCGGACAGTGCCTGGTAGGCGTTGTTCGGGTAGGTCGAGACGATGTCGACGCCCGGGGCGGCGATGTCCACCGAGTCGCCGCGGTTGGAGAAGTACGCCAGGGAGTTGTCGGGCCCGGTCGCGGCGACCGAGATGACCTCGGGGTAGCCGGACGGGTACTCCCTCACCGTGGTGCCGTCGTTCCCGGCGGCGCCGACGAGGGTGACCCCGGAGGCGGCGGCGATCTCCACGGCCGCGTGCAGCAGCGGGCTGTCGTCGGCGGAGGTCAGGCTCATGTTGACGACGCCGATGTTGTGCGTCGCGGCGTTGGCGGCCACCCACAGCAGGCCCTCGGCGACCTGGGAGACGGAGCCGGTCCCGTCGTCGTCGAGGACCTTGACGTTCCACAGCCGTGTGCCCATGGCCTCGCTGGCGATGCCGATGCCGTTGTCGGTGACGGCGCCGATGATCCCGGCCAGGTGGGTGCCGTGGCCGTAGTGGTCGTCCACGGTGGGGCTGCCGGAGAAGTTGACCGCCCCGGCGACGACGCCCGCCAGGTCCTCGTGCCGCGCGTCGATGCCGGTGTCCAGTACGGCCACGGTCACGTCGTTGCGGGCACCGCAGGTGGGGGCCTTGACGGCGAACAGCCCCCACTGGAGCTCGGGCGTGTAGTAGGGGTCGTTCGGCACGCAGGCGCCCGGCACACCCGCGTAGGGCACGCGGTCCTTGCCGGGCAGGACGTGCTCCTTGCCCGTGCCGGGCGAGGGCGCGCCGGTCCCGCCGCCGGGCTTCAGCGGCGGGAGCACCGCGACCCGGCCGGCGCGCTCGGGCGCGTGCACGATCCCGTCCCGGACGACGGCGCTGACCAGGCGGTTCGCACGGAGGGCGGCGGCCTGTGCCGCGGTCGCGCGGATGGTGTAGGCCTTCAGCGTGCGGCCGGCGGCGGCGACGTCGTAGACCCGGCCGACGGTGGCGTGGTGCGGGCGGGCGTGCTCGGCGGCCACGGTGCGGACATCGCCCGCCGAGTCCTTGAGCATCACGATCCACTGCGCGGCCGGGCCCTCCGCCGCGCTCGCCGCACCCGGCACGAACGCCGAGAGCAGAGCACTCACCACCAGGGGGGCCGCCACGTCCGCCCCGCGTGCCCACGTCAAAGACCGCCTGGTCCTCATGCGTACTCCCGTCACACCGGCGCGCCCCTCGCGCGTCCACCGAGACCGGGAACGTACGACAATCGGACTGTCTTACTGATTTCCCACACCGGTAGCGGGCCCCCGCCCACCCCGGCGGGTCAGCGCCGGGCCGTTTTGCGGCGTCACCGCCGCCGCCCTAGCGTGGAAACGCGCTCACCCCCTCACGGGGAAACACCTCATATGACCAGCCCCGACGACAAGGCAATCGAAGCGGCCGCTGCCGACGCCGGCGGCGGTTCGGCGCTGGCGGTGGTCGACGGGGCGGGGCGCCTGACCCGGTGGACCGACAGCGCGAGACGGCTGCTGGGCTACCGGGCCGAGGAGGTGCTCAGCACCCCCGCCGCCGGCCTGCTGGCCGCGGCGGCCGAGTTGCCGAACGGCTTCACCGGCGCGTGGTCGGGGACGGTCGGGCTGCGGCACCGCGACGGCGCGCCGTTCCCGATGGGCCTGCGGGTCTCCCCCCTGCCGGGGCGCGACGGCGAAATGGACTGGCTGGTCTCGATGGCGCCGCCCGACGCCGGGGTGCTGGAGGCGGTCGGCGAGGCCTGTCCCTTCCCCATGGCCGTCTGGGACAGCGACCTGCGGATGACCTGGCTCAACGACGCCCTGGCGCAGGCCTACGGCATGCCCCGCGAGCAGCGTCTCGGGCGCCGGCTGTACGAGTCGCCGCTGTACCGGAACACCCGGGAGGTCACCCGGCTGCTGCGGAAAGTGCTGAACACCGGGGTCCCGGAGATCGACCACGAGCTGGAGCAGCTGGACCACTACCGCCACCGCGCCTACGCCCTGTCGGTGTTCCCCGTCGCCAACGCCCGAGACGGCCGCCCAGGGGTGTGCTCCCTCAATGTGGACGTCACCAGCAGCCGGCGGACCCGGGAGCGGATGACCCTGCTGAGCCGGGCGAGCCGCCGCATCGGCGCGCACCTGGACGTGATGCAGACCGCGCAGGACCTGGCCGACGTGCTGGTGCCGGTGCTCGCGGACTACGTCACCGTCGACCTGGCGGAGTCCGTCGAGCTCGGCGACGCCCCGCTCGCCCGGCTCGGCTCGTCGCACGGGGACGTCCCGGCGTTCTTCCGCGCCGGCCAGATGTCGGTCCACGACGACTTCCGCGAGTCCCTCTGGCCGCGCGGCAGCGCCGTCTTCGTCCCGCCGGACTCGCCCTTCATCGAGGTCCTGTCCTCCGGCCGGTCCCATCTGGAGACCGTCCTGGAGACGGGTCCCGGCAACTGGCTCGACCACGACCCGCGGCGGCGGGAGCGCATCCTGACCCTGGGCATGCACACCTTGCTGATCCTGCCCATCCACGCCCGCGACGAGATCCTGGGCATCGCGGTGATGGTCCGCACCGAGAACCCGCTGCCCTTCGACGAGAACGACCGGACGCTCGCCGAGGAGCTGGTCAGCCGGGCGGCGCTGAGCCTGGACAACGCCCGCCGCTACACCCGCGAGCACACCGCGGCCCTGGCCCTGCAGCGGGACCTGCTGCCGAGCGACCCGAACGGCGGGAACGCCGTGGACGTGGTGTCGCGCTACCTGCCCTCGGACGCGGAGGGCGGCGTCGGCGGCGACTGGTTCGACGTGATCCCGGTGTCCGGCGCCCGGGTGGCGCTGGTGGTCGGGGACGTCGTCGGGCACGGCATCAACGCGGCGGCGACCATGGGGCGGCTGCGCACCGCCGTGATCACCCTCGCCGCCCTGGACCAGCCGCCCGACGAACTGCTGAGGAACCTCGACGAGCTGTACGTGCGCCTCACCGAGGAGTCCGACGGCCGGGCGCTGCCCACCGCCCTCATGGGGGCCACCTGCCTCTACATGGTCTACGACCCGGTGACCCGGTGCTGCGTCTCGGCGCGGGCCGGGCATCCGCCGCCCGCGTTCATCGACCCGGCGACGGGCGAGGTGTCCTACCTCGACATCCCCTCCGGGGCGCCGCTGGGCATCGGCACCCGGTCGTTCCAGCCGGTGACGCACCACCTGCCCGAGGGCAGCGTCCTCGTCCTGTACACCGACGGCCTCGTCGAGACCCGCGAGCACGACATCGACCACGGTCTGGAGCAGTTGCGCCGGGCGCTCACCCAGCCGCCGGGGACCGGGCTGGAGGAGCTGACCGCCAGGGCGGTGGGCACGCTCGGCGACCACCGCCAGGACGACGACGTGGCGGTGCTGCTCGCCCGTACCCGGTCGCTGTGCCCCAGCCGCTTCGCCACCTGGGAGGTGCCGCGGGAGGCCGCGGCGGTCGCGGGCCTGCGCGCCGCGGCCGTGCGGACCCTCACCACCTGGGGCCTGGAGCGCCTGGTGCCCGCCGCGGAGCAGATCGTCGGCGAGCTGCTCGCCAACGCGGTGCTCCACGGGGCGGTGCCGATACGGCTGCGGCTGATCCGCGACCGGGTCCTGGTCGTCGAGGTCTTCGACAACGGGTGCTCGATGCCGCGGCAGCACAAGTCGTCGTCGGCCGACGAGGCCGGGCGGGGCGTGGCCCTCGCCGCGGCGCTGTCCTCACGCTTCGGGGTCCGCTCCTCCCCGGAGGGCAAAAGCGTGTGGGCGGAGCTGGAGTTGCCGGCCGGCTACACCGGTCCGCCGTGCTGACACCGTCCCCGGGCGGGGCCCGGGACGCGAAGCTGTGACCGATAAACGCCCCAGTTGTCACCCGTGCAGCGTAGAGTGCGCTTGCTGCACAGCTTTTTGAACGCGTTCAGGAGGATCACGGGGAGGGTCGGCCATGCGCCGAGGCGTCAAGGTGGGGATCATCAGCACGGTGTTCGCGGGGATGGTGGGGGCCGCGGGCTACGGTGCGTACAACGTCTACCAGGGGTTGAACGGCGGCGGGGGCTTCACCGCCCAGGCCGCGCCCGTGGAGACGGGGCCGCCGAGCGCGGCCGAGGTGGAGCAGACCGCGAAGGCCTTCCTCGCGGCCTGGGCCAAGGGCGACACGACGGCGGCGGGGAGCCTGACCAACGACGCCACGACGGCGCGGGACGCGCTGGCCGCCTACCGCACCGAGGCCCATGTGACCCGGGTGAAGCTGACGCCCGGCACACCGGCGGACCGCGTGGTGCCGTTCAACGTCGTCGCCACGCTCTCCTACGGCGGCAAGACCTCCACCTGGAAGTACGGCTCCGCGCTCACGGTCTTCCGCGGCGCGACCACGCACAAGCCGCTGGTGGACTGGCAGCCGTCCGTCCTGTACCCGAAACTGACGCCGGGTCAGTCGCTGGTCACCGGTGAGGCCGCCTCCCCGCAGGTGATCGTGGTGGACCGTGCCGGAAAGACCCTGAACGCCGCCCAACTCCCCTCCCTGTCCTCCGTGCTGCCGCAACTGCGCGAGCGGTACGGCAGCAGGCTCAGCGGCGGCAAGCCCGGCATCGAGACCTACGTATCCGGTCCCGACGGCCCCGGGCAGACCCTGCACACCCTCTCCGCGGGCACCCCCGCCAAGCTGCACACCACGCTCGACGCGGCACTCCAGGCGACCGCGGAGAAGGCCGTCAAGCGCAAGCCCCAGTCGTCGGTCGCCGCGGTGAAGGCGAGCACCGGCGAGATCCTGGCGTTCGCCAACAACCCGGCCACCGACAACAACAACGCCTTCAACGCCCAGGTGGCCCCCGGCTCCACCTTCAAGGTCATCACGGCGACGGCCCTGCTGGAGAAGGGCGTCAGCCCCGGCACCCCGGCGCCGTGCCCCGCCACCGCCAACTACAACAACGGCAAGATGTTCCACAACGTGGAGAGCTCGTCCGACCCCTCCGCGACCTTCCAGCGGGACTTCGCCATCTCCTGCAACACCGGCTTCATCAAGCTCGCGGGCAACCTCAGCGAGTCCTCCGTGCCCGACGTCGCCCAGCGCTACTACGGCTTCGGCCAGACCTGGAACGTCGGCGTCCCCGCCTGGGACGGCCGGGTGCCCGGCGGCAGCGGCGACGAGATGACCGAGGAGATGATCGGCCAGGGCCAGATCCAGATGAGCCCCCTCAACATGGCCGCCGTGGCCGCGACCGCGGACACCGGCACCTTCCGCCAGCCCCGGCTCGTCGCCAAGGACCTCATCGGCGAACCGCTCGCCAAGGCCGGCAGCTCACTGCCGTACGGCGTGCGCAGCAGCCTCAAGTCGATGATGCGGCTCACCGCGTCGAGCGGCACCGCCGCCGGGGCGATGAGCGGCGTCTACGGGGACGTCGGCGCGAAGACCGGCTCCGCGGAGGTCGGCGGCCAGGAGAAGCCGAACGGGTGGTTCCTCGCCTACCGCAACGACGTCGCCGCCGCCGGCATGGTGCTGGAGGGCGGCCACGGCGGCGACTCCGCGGGCCCCATCGTGGCGTCCGTGCTCAAGGCCTCTTCGTGACGATTTGGCGTCCGGCCCCCGCCTGGGACTAGCGTTCCGGGCATGCCGACCCCAGCCGCCGCCCACCCCAGGTTCGCCGAAGCCCTCGCCGGACTGGGCCTCCAGGTCCCCGTACGCTCCTTCCCGGACGCGACCCGCACCGCGGCGCAGGCCGCGGAGGCGATCGGCTGCGACCTCAGCCAGATCGTCAAGTCCCTGATCTTCCAGGCGGACGGGGCCCCCGTCCTCGTCCTCATGGACGGCGCCTCCCGCGTCGACGTCGACCTGGTCCGGGCCGAACTCGGCGCGGCGGCCGTCCGGCGCGCCGACGCGGACCTGGTGCGCGAGACGACGGGGTACGCCATCGGCGGCGTACCCCCCTTCGGGCACCGCACCCGCACCACGGTCCTCGCCGACCGGGGACTGCTGCGGCACGCGACCGTGTGGGCCGCCGCCGGCACCCCGCACACCGTCTTCCCGATGGCCCCCGGCGACCTCGTCCGGCACGCCGGGGCCACCCTGGCCGACGTCCGCGAACGCACCGCGTGACCCCGCTGGTCGCGGTGGCCGTCCTGGTCGCCGCCGTCACGCACGCCTCCTGGAACGCCCTCGCCCACGGCATCGGCGACCGCTTCGCCGCATTCACCCTCGTCGGCGCGGGCGGCGCGCTGTGCGCCGCCCCCATCGCCGTGTTCGCGCCCCTGCCGGCCTCCGGGGCGTGGCCCTGGCTCCTCACGTCGGTGGGGATCCATCTCGCCTACATGTACCTGCTGATGAAGTCCTTCACCCTGGGCGACTTCGGGCAGGTCTACCCCGTGGCCCGCGGCGTCGCCCCCATGGTCGTGACGCTGCTCGCCGCCGTGTTCGTCGGCGAGATCCCGGACGCCTGGCAGACCGCGGGCGTCGCCGTCGCCTCCGCGGGACTCGCCGGCGCCGCCCTGTGGGGCATGCGCGGACGCCGCACCGACCGGCGCGCGCTCGGCGCCGCCCTCGGCACCGGCCTCACGATCGCGGCGTACACCGTCGTCGACGGCGTGGGCGTCCGCGCCTCCGGCACCGCCCCCGGGTATGTCGCGTGGCTCCTGCTCCTCCAGGGCGTCCTGCTCACGGGTACCGCATTCGCGGTCCGCCGCACGGCCCTCCTGCCCGAACTGCGCCCCGCCGCCGGGCGCGGCCTGCTCAGCGGCGCCCTGTCCGTCGCCGCCTACGGGCTGGTCCTGTGGGCCCAGACCCGAGGCGAACTGGCGCCCATCGCGGCGCTGCGCGAGACGTCCATCATCGCGGGCGCGGTCATCGGGGCGGTGTGCTTCCGCGAACGGCTGGGGCGCCCGAGGATTGTGGCGTCCCTGGTGGTGGTGGCCGGCATCGGCCTGATGCTCCACTCCTGACCTGGGTTTTTCCCCGCCCTCCCACCCGTGTGCCCCAGGAAGTCAGGTGCCCCGACGCGCGTTGTGGGGGGCCGGGTGCGGGGCCTCCGGGGCTGCCATTCTGGACAGCACATTTAGGTGCCTCAGGCACTGTCGGCTGCGTGCCCCGGGTTGTGCACCCAAATATGCTCCACAGTCCAGAACGCCACCCTCCCCCAGCTACCGCTGGGAGGTGCCCCCAACTCCCCCGCCCCCTCAGGTTTCGCCATGCGCCTGATCCCCGGTGGGTGGTGTTGAACGGCACCGTGTTCGGGCACCCGTTGGCGCAGCGCCAACAACATGCTCCGCCGTCACCGCCAACAGACACCCCACCGGCCGTAAGTCGCCCCAACGACCCCGGGAGGGGGTGCGCCGGGGTCCGCCCGCAGGCGACGAGCGGCGACCGCGGCGCCGATAAGTAGGGCCAAACCGCGAGCGCCGAGGACGGACTCCGGAGCGGCGCCGACCCCACAACGCACGCAGCGCGGGGCCCGCACTTACCGCGCCGGGCACACGGGAGGGAGGGTGGGGGAAAAACCGTCAGGGACGAGCACGGGCGAAGCCCGCGTGGTGGGCAAGCACACCCCCGTCAACCGGGAGCACAACCCCCGTCACCCACCCCGCGTCCCCCGACGCGAGAAACGCCACCGCCGACGCGATGTCGTCCGGCTCGCCGACGCGCCCCATGGGATAGATCTCCGCGATCCGTTCGAGGTCGGCCTCGCGGCCGGCCCACGCGGGGGTGCGGACCGTGCCCGGGGCGACGAGGTTGACGCGGACGCCGCGCGGCGCGGCGTGTGCCGCGAGGGTGCGGGTGAGGGAGGCGAGGCCCGCCTTGGCGGCGCTGTAGGCGTGGTTGCCGAAGTCGACGTGGCCGTTGACGGAGCCGATGTTCACGATCGCGCCGCGCCCGCCGGCCTGCGTCAGCCACGGCAGGGCGGCCCGCGCGCAGCGCATCGCGCCGGTGAGGGTGACCTCGATGTCCTCGTACCAGTCCGCGTCGAGGAGATCCTCGAACCGCGGGGGGTCGACGTGGCACGCGTACGCGTTGTTGACCAGGACGTCGAGCCGCCCGAAGCGGTCGACGGCGTGGGCCATGGCCGCGTCGACCGCGGCCTGGTCGGCGACGTCGCAGGCGACCGCGTCGGCGAGGCCGCCGCCATCGGACTGCTGCGTGAGTGCGGCCGCCGTCGCGGCCGCGCGCTCCCCGTCGGCGTCGGCGAGCAGGACCGCGGCCCCCTCGGACATCAGCCGGCGCGCGGTGGCCGCACCGATGCCCTGGCCGCCTCCGGTGACGACGGCGACGTGTCCTTCGAATCTGCGCATGCCCGGGTCCTTCCGCCGCTCCGGGGGAGAGCATTTCGTCGCGCGCACCCTCTCGCCCGGCTACTGGCGCGTAGCGTAACGTGCACGCACACCGAACGGGAGCGGAGAGGCACACCCATGGCGCTGGACGCGGACGTCGTCGTCGTCGGAGCGGGACTGGCCGGGCTGGTCGCCACCGCGGAACTCGCCGACGCGGGCAGGAAGGTGATCCTGCTCGACCAGGAGCCGGAGTCCAACTTCGGCGGGCAGGCGTTCTGGTCGTTCGGCGGCCTGTTCCTCGTGGACTCGCCCGAGCAGCGCAGGATGCGCATCAAGGACAGCCGTGAACTGGCGCTCCAGGACTGGATGGGCACGGCCGGTTTCGACCGGCCGGAGGACCACTGGCCGCGCCGGTGGGCCGAGGCGTACGTGGACTTCGCGGCGGGCGAGAAGCGTTCCTGGCTGCACGCGCAGGGCCTGCGCTTCTTCCCGCTGGTGGGCTGGGCGGAGCGCGGCGGCTACCTGGCCACCGGGCACGGCAATTCGGTGCCGCGTTTCCACATCACGTGGGGCACCGGGCCGGGGGTGGTGGCGCCGTTCGCGCGCCGGGTGCGGGAGGCCGTCGCCAAGGGCCTGGTCGAGCTGCGTTTCCGGCACCGGGTGACGGCGCTGACGACGACCGACGGCGCCGTGGACGGCGTCGCGGGCGAGGTGCTGGTGGACAGCGACGCCGAGCGCGGCAAGGCGAGTTCGCGGGAGGTCCGCTCGGAGTTCCGGCTCTCCGCCCAGGCGGTGGTCGTCACCTCGGGCGGCATCGGCGGCAATCACGACCTGGTGCGCAAGGCGTGGCCGGAGCGGCTGGGCACGCCGCCGGGCAAGCTGCTCTCCGGTGTCCCGGCGCACGTGGACGGCCTGATGCTGGGCGTCGCCGAGCAGGCGGGCGGCCATCTGATCAACGGCGACCGGATGTGGCACTACACCGAGGGCATCGAGAACTGGAACCCGATCTGGGCCCGGCACGGCATCCGCATCCTGCCCGGCCCGTCCTCGCTGTGGCTGGACGCGACGGGCAGGCGGCTGCCGGTGCCGCTGTTCCCGGGCTTCGACACGCTGGGGACGCTGGAGCACATCATGCGGACCGGCCACGAGTACACGTGGTTCGTCCTCACCCAGCGGATCATCGAGAAGGAGTTCGCGCTGTCGGGCTCCGAGCAGAACCCGGACCTGACCGGCAAGAGCGTGCGCGAGGTGCTGCGCCGGGTGCTGCCGGGCGCGCCCGGCCCGGTGGAGGCGTTCAAGGAGCACGGCGTGGACTTCGTCGTGGAGAACGACCTGGCGGCCCTCGTGCGCGGCATGAACGCGGTCACGAAGGACGACCTGATCGACGAGGACGCGCTGCGCCGCGAGATCGTGGCCCGCGACCGGGAGATCACCAACACCTTCACCAAGGACCTCCAGGTCACCGCGATCCGCGGGGCCCGCAACTACCTCGGCGACAAGCTGAGCCGCACCGCGGCCCCGCACCGCCTGCTGGACCCGAAGGCGGGACCGCTGATCGCGGTGCGGCTGAACATCCTGACCCGCAAGTCGCTCGGCGGGCTGGAGACGGATCTGGACGCCCGGGTGCTGCGCGCCGACGGGCAGCCGCTGCCGGGCCTGTACTCGGCGGGCGAGGCGTCCGGCTTCGGCGGCGGCGGGGTGCACGGCTACCGCTCGCTGGAGGGGACGTTCCTCGGCGGCTGCATCTTCTCCGGTCGCACGGCGGGCCGGGCGGCGGCCGCGGCGACCGCCTGAGCGCCGGCCGGCGCCCCTGTCCGACGGGGCCGCACCGGTGTGCGACCCCGGTCCGGGGACGTCGCGCGCGGGAGGCACCATGGAGGGGAGCAGCGGCGGCGGCAAGGCGGGAGTACGGGCAGTGGTGGACGTCCTGGGGTCGGTAACGGACGGTTTCGAGCCGGTCCGGGAGGCTTTCGCCCGGAACTTCGAGGAGCGCGGGGAGCTCGGCGCCGCGGTGACGGTGTACCGGGACGGCGAGAAGGTCGTGGACCTGTGGGCCGGTGCCGCGAACGCCGGCGGTGCGGCCGACGGGCCTGTGTGGGCGCAGGACACCGCGCAGGTGGTCCGCTCCGCGACCAAGGGTGTGGCGGCGGCGTGCCTGCTGCTGCTGCACCAGCGCGGCCAGCTCGATCTGGACGCGCCCGTGGGCGCGTACTGGCCCGAGTTCAAGACGGCCGGCAAGGAGCGGGTGACCGTGCGCGACGCCCTCGCGCACCGCGCGGGCGTGCCGGCGCTGGACGTCCCGCTCACCCCGGCGCAGGCGCTGGACGGGGTCAGCGGGCCGCGCGCGCTGGCGGCGCAGGCGCCGTTCTGGGCGCCGGGGAGCGACCACGGCTATCACGCGATGACCTACAGCTGGCTGATAGGCGAGCTGGTGCTGCGCGCGAGCGGCGGCCGGTCGATCGGCCGCTACGTGGCGGAGGAGATCGCCCGTCCGCTGGGCCTGGACCTGTGGGTGGGCCTGCCGGCCGGGCAGGAGGCGCGGGTCGGCCGGATCGCCGCGATCACGGCCCCGGAGGCGCCGCCGGCGGCGGGGCTGCGGGCCCGTCCGAAGCGCAGTGTGAGCGAGGCGTACGACGACCCGGGGTCGCTGACCCGGCGGGCGTTCGGCGCCATCGAGCCGCTGCCGGACGAGAACGACCCCGCCTACCGTGCCGCGGAGCTCGCGGCGTCCGCGGGGATCGCCACCGCGCGTTCGCTGGCGCGCTTCTACGCCGCGCTGGTCGGCGGCCTGGCGGACGGCGGCCCGCGGCTGTTCGCCCCGGCGACGCTGACCTCGGCGCGCACGGCCGAGTCGGAGGGACCGGACCGGGTGCTGGTGGTGAACACGCGCTTCGGTCTGGGCTACATGCTGCACGGCCCGTCCTCGCCGTTCCTGTCCCCCGGTTCCTTCGGGCATCCCGGCCGCGGCGGGTCGCTGGGCTTCGCCGACCCGGACTCCGGGATCGGTTTCGGCTACGTCACCAACGGCATGCAGAAGAACGTCACCGCCGACCCGCGGGCGCAGGCGCTGGTGCGGGCGGTCCGGGAGTGCCTGCGCTGACGCAGGGCGAAACCGGGAGGACAACGGCAAAAGTTGCCCGGGCTCCGGGACCCGCGAACGATGGATGGGTGAGCGACGCCGCGTACCTCCGGTTTCCGCATGTCCACGGTGAACGGCTCTGCTTCGTCGCCGAGGACGACATCTGGGTCGCGCCCCTGGACGAGGGGCGCGCGTGGCGGGTGACGGCCGACCGGACCCGGGTGGGCCATCCCCGTTTCTCGCCGGACGGTTCGTCGATCGCCTTCAACAGCTGGCGTTCGCTGGACCCCGAGGTCCATCTCGCGCCGGTGGAGGGCGGGCAGGCGAGCCGGCTCACCTACTGGGGCAGTCCCGACACCCGCGTGCGGTCCTGGACGCCGGACGGCCGGATCCTGGCCGTCTCCTCGCACGGTGAGCCGTTCTCGCACTACACGTGGGGGTACGCCGTCCCGGCCGGTGGCGGGCCGGGCAGCCGGCTGCCGTGGGGGCCGGTGTCCGACATCGCCGTGCGGGACAGTGCCGCCGGGGAGCACCAGACGCTGCTGCTGTCGGCGACCGCGCCGCACGAGCCCGCGTCGTGGAAGCGGTACCGGGGCGGGGCGACGGGCCGGCTGTGGCTCCAGGGCGAGCTGCTGGCGCCGGACATCGGCGGGCATCTGGAGTCCCCCATGTTCGTGGGCGACCGGATCGCCTTCCTCAGCGACCACGAGGGCATCGGCAACCTGTACTCCTGCCGGCCCGACGGCACTGACCTGCGGCGGCACACCGACCACGCGGACTTCTACGCCCGCCACGCGGCCACCGACGGCCGGCGCGTGGTCTACCAGTGCGCGGGCGCGCTGTGGATGGTCGGGGAGCTGACCGCGGACTCGGTGCCGCGGCGGCTGGAGATCGACCTGGGCGGCACGCGGGCCGGGCGCCGCCCGTACCAGGTCCCGGCCGCGGCCTATCTGGACGGTCTGGCCGTGGACCGCACGGGCCGGGCGAGCGCGGTGTGCGTGCGCGGCAGCCTGTACTGGCTCACGCACCGCGACGGCCCGGCCCGCACGATCTCCGACGAGCCGGGCTCCCGGGTCCGGCTGCCCGCGATGCTGGGCGAGACCGGCCGGATCGCCTTCGTCACGGACGCCGACGGGGAGGACGCGATCGAGATCGCGGCGCTGCCGGGCCGGCCGGCGGCGCTGGCCGTCGCGGAGATCGCCGACGAGGACGACGCGGTGGCGCAGGCGCTGCGGGCGGGAGAGGAAGCGCAGGAGGCGGGGGAGGGGACGGCCGAGACCGCGGCTGGCGAGGACGCGGCGGCCGGTGAGGGCGCCCGCGCCCCCTGCCGCAGTGGCGGCGCGCGCCTGGCGTGCGGGGAGATCGGCCGGGTGCAGGAGCTGGTGCCCTCACCCGACGGGGAGACGATGGCGGTCGCGGCCCACGACGGGCGGCTGCTGCTGGTCTCCGCGGAGACGGGCGCGGTCGGCGAACTCGACCGCTCCGACAACGGTCCCGTCCGCGACCTGGCCTTCTCCCCGGACTCGGCGTGGATCGCCTGGTCGCACCCGGTGGTGGGCCGCTCGCTGCGCAAGATCCGGATCGCCCGGCTGGCGCCGGACCCCGAGGACGGCGAGCGCACGGTCATCGACGTCACCAACGGCCGCTTCGAGGACGAGCAGCCGGTCTTCACCCGTGACGGCCGCTATCTGGCCTTCCTGTCCTGGCGCGGCTTCGACCCGGTGTACGACGTGCACACCGGCGACCTGTCCTTCCCGCTGGGCTGCCGCCCGCACCTGGTGCCGCTGCACTCGGCGACGCCGTCGCCCTTCGCGCTGCCCGTGGAGGGCAGGCCGCCCGGCGGCGGCCTGGACCCGGCGGGCTTCACCGAGGGCCCGCTGGCGGTGGAGGCAGCCGGGCTGCCCATGCGGGTGACGCCGTTCCCGGTGCCCGCCTCCAAGTACAGCTCGCTGGAGGCGGTGCGCGGCGGGCTGACGTGGCTGCGCTGGCCGATCTCGGGTGCGCTGGGCGAGACGTTCGTCAATCCGACGGATCCCTCGGCCCGGCCGACGCTGGAGTACTTCGGCCTCGCCAAGTCCAAGCGAGTCGAGCTGGTGCGGCACATGGACTGGTACCGGGTCAGCGGCGACGGCACACAACTGGTCGTCTTCGACGAGGGCGAGCTGACCGTCGTGCCCGCCTACGAGCCGGGCGACATGGACTCCACCGTCTACATCGACATGCGGCGCGTGCTGCACGAGGCGCACCCGCCCGCCGAGTGGCGCCAGGCGTACGCGGAGGCCGGGCGGATCATCCGCGACTACTTCTGGGCCCCGGACATGTGCGGCATCGACTGGCCCGCGGTGCTCGACCAGTACCGTCCCCTGGTCGAACAGGTGTCCACGCCCGATGAGTTCGCCGATCTGCTGCGCGAGGTCCTGGGCGAGCTGGGCACCTCGCACGCGTATGTCGCCCCGGCCCGGCGCAACGAGGGGCCCCCGCACTACCAGCGGCCGATCGGGCTGCTGGGCGTCAACTTCGCGCACACCAAGGACGGCCGGTGGATGGTGAGCCGCATCCTGCCCGGCGAGTCCTCGGATTCCAGGGCGCGTTCGCCGCTGGCCGGCACCGGCATCCCGGAAGGGGCGGTGCTCACCCATGTCGACGGCCGCGCAGTGGACCCGGTCGACGGTCCCGGTCCGCTGCTGTCGGCGGCGGGCGGCACCACGGTGGAGCTGACGTTCGTCCCGCCCGGCGACGGCCCGCCGCGCCGGGTCGCGGTCGTGCCGCTGGTGGACGAGCGGCCGCTGCGCTACCAGGACTGGGTGGCCAAACGGCGCCTGGTGGTGCGGGAGTTGAGCGAGGGCAAGTGCGGCTATCTGCACATCCCGGATCTCGGCGGCTCCGGCTGGGCGCAGTTCAACCGCGATCTGCGCATGGAGGTCGTGCGCCCGGCGCTCATCGTCGACGTGCGCGGCAACGCGGGCGGCAACATCAGCGACCTGGTCGTGGAGAGCCTGACCCGCAGGATCCTCGGCTGGGACTGGATCCGCGACGCGCAGCCGGTGAGTTACGCGGGCAACGCGCCGCGCGGGCCGATCGTCGCGCTGGCCGACGAGGCGACCGCCTCCGACGGCGACATGATCACGGCGACGTTCCGGCTGCTGTCGATCGGCCCCGTGGTGGGCCACCGCACCTGGGGCGGCGTGGTCGGCATGACGGGCCGGCACCGGCTGGGCGACGGCACGGTGATCACGGTGCCGATGAACGCGGCCTGGTTCGAGGCGTACGGCTGGTCGGTGGAGAACCACGGCGTGGAACCGGACATCCCCTGCATCCGCACCCCGCTGGACTGGGCGGAGGGCCGCCGCACCGACCTGGAGGTGGCGGTGCAGACCGCGCTGGACCTGCTGGAGAAGCACCCCGCCGCCACGCCCCCGGATCTGTCCGACCGCCCGGACCGGCGGCGGCCGCCGCTTCCGCCGCGCCGCTGAGCGGCGGCCCCGGCGGTGTCCTGCCCGAAGTGGCCGCCGCGGCAAGGGCGGTTCGCACAGGAAGGGGCGCGCCCTTGCGGACGCGCCCCTCGGCGTTCACGCCGCGGCGTTCACGCCTTGACCACGCGGGTCAGTGGTCCCGGTGCTGCCGGTCGTCGCGCGGCGCGCCGGACTGCTCGCGACCGGTGCCCTTCGAGCCCGACTGCGGGGACTGCTTGCCGGACTGACCCTGGCCGGGCTGCCGCTGCGGCGTCCTGCCCTGCTCGCCCTGCTGGCGCATCTGCTCGTCGGTCATGCCCTGGGACTTGTCCCGGGTCTGGCCGATCCGCTCCTGCGGGCGGTCCTGCTGGCGCTGCTGCCCGGCCTTGCTTCGCGTGGGGTCGTTCTTGCCCATGATCACTCCTTCGTGATGTGTGGACTGGGCCTCGACCAGGCTGACACGTCCGGACACGCTCCGCATTTCGTACGAATGCGCAGCGTGAACACCCCTGGTCAGAGTGCCTTTTCGGCCCGGGACCGCGCATCGGCCGCACCACCGGGGCCCACCAGACCGGGCCGTATGCCGCCTGCCGCCGCGATCCTCGGCTCCAGGCGGCGCATTTCGCGCCGCCCGATCGCGCCGCCGATCAGCCCCGGCAGGAAGCCGCGCACCGACTGCATGCCGCGCAGCCACCACTGGGCGTAGACGTGCGGCGCACGGCGGGCGATGCCGTCCGCGATGCGCTCCACGGCCGGTGCCACCGGATAGGTGCGGTTGGCGGGCCAGGGCAGCCGGCGGCGGGCCTCGCGCATCACGGCGTCCTCGTCGGCGCCGCGCACCATGTCGGTGTCGGTCCAGCTCAGATACCCCACGCCGACCCGCACGCCCTTGAAGCCCACTTCGGCACGCAGGCAGTGCGCGAACGCCTCGACGCCCGCCTTGCTCGCGCAGTACGCGGTCATCAGCGGTGCCGGGGCGATCGCGGCGAGCGAGGCGATCTGCAGCAGGTACCCGCGCGAGGCGATGAGCGCCGGCAGGAACGCGCGGGCGGTGACGACGCCGCCCAGCAGATTGACCTGGACGACCCGGTCGAAGTCGGCCGGGTCCGTGTCGAGGAACGGACCGCCCGTCGCCACACCGGCGTTGGCGACCACGGCGTCGACGCGTCCGTACCGCTCCACGACCTCCTCGGCGACGCGCGCCATCGCCTCCCGGTCGGTGACATCCGCCGTCCAGTGCCCGGTGCCGGGGCCGATCTCCGCCGCGACGGCCTTCAGTTCGTCCGGCTCCAGCCCGACGAGCGCCAGGCGGGCGCCGCGTGCCGCGAGGGTGCGGGCGAGCAGCGCGCCGACCCCGCGGGCGGCGCCGGTCACCACCACGACCTGGCCGTCCAGCGACCTGCTCATGCCGTCTCCTCGGTGATCCGCGCCTGCGGCAGATGGTCCGTGACCAGGGTGCGGACCACGCCCGCGACCGCCGCGGGGGCCTCCAGCGGCGTCATGTGGCCGAGCCCCGGCAGTTCCGTGAGCCCGGCGAAGTGCGAGAGCCGGGCGGCCAGTCCGCGGGCGTGCACCGGCGGGGTGAGCTTGTCGGCGGTGCCCACCAGCACCGCGGTCGGCATGCGCAGCGCCGCCACGCCCGCGTCCAGGTTGAGCCCGGCCAGCACCCGGCCCCACGCCGCGCGCTGCCTGCGCCCGCAGGCGTGCACGATGCGTGCCGTCGCAGCCACCAGTTCCGGGCTCGAATCCGGGCCCAGGATGCCGTACTTGAGGGCAGCCCTGGTCACCGCGGACTGCGGGCCCAGCGGCGCCGAGCTGACCAGCAGGAAGCGGTGGAAGGCCTCCCGGACCCGCTGGGCGCGTACCCGCGGCGGCAGCACCAGCGTCTCGGCGAGCAGCCGCCCGCTGCCGGTGCTGGCCAGCAGCACCGCGGCGGTACGGGACTGGATCGCGGGCCGGTCGCCTGCCGCCATCGCCGTCATGCCGCCCATGGAGTGGCCGACCAGCACCGCCTTCTCGCCGGAGGGCAGCACGGACTCCAGCACCGCCGTCAGGTCGTCGGCGAGCGCGTCGGTGCTGTAGCCGCCGCGGTGCGGGGTCCCGCTGCGGCCGTGGCCGCGCTGGTCGTACGCCACGACCCGGTACTGACCGGCCAGTTCGTGGATGACCGGGGCCCAGAAGCGGGTGTTGCAGGTCCAGCCGTGGATCAGCACGACGGTCGGCGCCGTGCCCGGTTCGGGGCCGTACTCCTCCACGTTGATCGCGGTGCCGTCGGCGGAGCGCACGACGTGCGCGTACCGGGCCTTGGGCAGGTCGAAGACGCCGCTGGTCATGAAGCCACCTCCACAGGGGCCGGGCGCTGCTCGGGGGCGCCGGCGGTCATGATCGTGTACTCGTCGAGCCGCACCCGGCGGGTGGCGCGCCGGAACCCGGCGGTCGTGCCCGGCCAGACGGTGGTGTTGCGGCCCTGGTCGTCCAGGTACCAGCTGACGCAGCCGCCGGTGTTCCACACGGTGCGGACCATCCGGCGCTGCACCTCCTCGTTCCACGACCGCACCGCCTCCGGCCGGGCGTCCAGCGCGGCGGCGCCGGTGGTGTCCAGGGCCCGCAGGTAGTCGGCGATGTAGTTGAGCGAGGACTCGATCATCAGGATCATCGAGCTGTTCCCGAGGCCGGTGTTGGGCCCGATGACGAACAGCAGGTTGGGGAAGCCGTCGACGCTGGAGCCGCGCAGCGCGGCCATGCCGTCCTTCCAGTGCTCGGCCAGCGTCCGGCCGTCGGCGCCGACCACCCGGTCGCCGATCGGCATGTCGGTGACGTGGAAGCCGGTGCCGAAGACGATGGCGTCGACCTCGCGCTCGGTGCCGTCGGCCATGACGACGGTCGAGCCGCGCACCTCCTTCAGCGCGGAGGCCACGACCTCGGTGTTGGGCCGGGTGAGCGCCGGGTAGTAGTCGCTGGACAGCAGGATGCGCTTGCAGCCGATCCGGTAGTCCGGGGTGAGCTTCGCCCGCAGCACCGGGTCCTTGACCGACTTCGCCAGGTGCGACGCCGCGATCCGCTGCACGCCGCGCAGCAGCGCCGGGCGCTTGGTGAAGGCGCCGACCTGCAACTCCCGCAGCAGCCACAGCATTCCGCGCCGCGCCGTGGCGGTCGCCGGGACCTTGGCGTGCAGCCACCGCTCGGCCGCCGTGATGTCCCGGTCCATGCGCGGCATCACCCACGGCGGGGTCCGCTGCACCACGGTCAGGCTCGCCACCTCCGGCTGGATCGCCGGCACGACCTGGATGGCGGAGGCGCCGGTGCCGATCACCGCGACGCGCTTGCCCTTGAGGTCGTAGTCGTGGTCCCACCGCGAGGTGTGGAAGACCGCGCCCGGGAAGGAGTCCAGGCCCGGCACGTCCGGCAGCTTCGGGTCGGAGAGCGGGCCGCCCGCCGAGATCAGGACGTCGGCGGTCAGCTCGCCGCGCGAGGTGGTGATGTGCCAGTGCCGCGCGCCGTCGTCCCAGCGGGCCTGTCGGACCTCGGTCTCCAGCCGCAGATGCGGACGGAGGCCGAAGGTGTCCGCGACGCGCTCCAGATAGGCCCGGATGTGCGGCTGGCCGGAGAACGTGCGCGGCCACTGCGGGTTCGGCGCGAACGAGAAGGAGTACAGGTGCGAGGGCACGTCGCACGCGCACCCCGGATAGCTGTTGTCGCGCCAGGTGCCGCCGACGGAGTCGCGCCGCTCCAGCACCACGAAGTCGGTGATCCCCTCCCGCCGCAGGCGCACGGCCGCGCCGAGCCCGCCGAAGCCGGCTCCGATGACTGCCACCCGTACGTGTTCGCTGCGCCCGGCCATACCGCCGCCTCTCGGTGCCGCCCTCGAACCTGATCGCGCCAGTATTCACTGGCGCGATTCGGAGCGTAGACCGGAACGCGTTACCAGCGGTAGAGGTCGGAGCGCGCGAGTTGCCCCGGCGCACCGCCTAGGCTGGCGGACGTGGCAACGCACGAGCGCGAGTACCGGATGGACGAACTGGCCGAGGCCGCCGGCGTGCCCGTCCGCACCGTCCGCTTCTACCGGGAGCGCAAACTGCTCCCCGCCCCGCGCCGCGAGGGCCGCATCGCCTGGTACAACGAGCACCACCTCGCCCGGCTCCGCACCATCACCGCCCTCCTGGAGCGCGGCCACACCCTCGGCGGCATCGCCGAGCTCATGAACGCCTGGGAGAGCGGCCGCCACGACGTCGGCGAACTGCTGGGCCTCGACCCGGCCCTGCCCACCCCGTGGTCCGAGGAGGAGCCGCTGCGGCTGACCCCCGAGGCCCTGGCCGACCACTACGGGGACCAGGCGACCGCGGAGAACCTCGCCACCGCCCTGGACATCGGCTACATCGCCGTCGACGGCGACGACGTCGTGCACGTCAGCCGCCGCCTGCTGGAGGCCTCGTCCGCCCTGGTCAAGGAGGGCATCCCGCTCGCCGAGGTGCTGTCCGCCGGCCGCGACATGCGCCACCGCATGGACCTGCTGGCCGAACTCTTCGTGCAACTCGCCCGCTCCCACGTCCTCCCCGACGCCGAGGCCGACCTCCAGGCCGGCGACACGACCCGCCTCACGGAGGCGATAGCCCGGCTGCGCCCCCTGGTGGAGGTCGTCGTCGAGGTGGAACTCGCCCTGGCGATGGACCGCAGACTGCGCGAGGAACTCAAGGGATAGCCCGCGCACGGCACCCGGAGAAGCTACCGTTACCGAGAGTGACTGTCGCTTCACGGACGGGGGTTGATGTGACGGTGCCCAAGGACAAGCGCTCCGTGAGCATGGCGATCTTCGGCGACCTCCTCCACGCCCTCCGCGAGGGCCGGGGGATCACCCTGGACGCACTGGCCGCGCACACGGGTTACTCGAGATCACTGGCCGTCAAGATCGAGTCCGGTGAACGCCTCGCGAGCAAGGCCTTCATCGACAAGGCGGAGGAACTGCTCGGCGCTGCGGGTGCGTTGCGGGCGGTCGCGCCGCACCTGTCCCGGGAGAAGCTGCCCGCGGGGTACGGCGAGTACGCGGACGAGGAGGCCCGGGCGACGAGCATCGGCTTCTACGACGCCCACGTGGTCAATGGGCTTCTGCAGACCGAGGCCTACATGCGCGCGGTGTTCAACGCCCGCTGCCCGGCACTCGAAGAGGACGAGATCGATCACTGGACGGAGGGCCGGCTCGCCCGCCAGGCGCTCATCACGCGCAAGCCGGTGTGCATGCTGTCCTTCGTCCTGGAGGAATGGCTTCTGCGCCGGCCCGTGGGTGGAAGGCAGGCCATGAAGGACCAGTTGGGGCACCTCCTTGAACTCGGAGAGCGCCGCAACGTGCAGATCCAGGTCATGCCAACGCGCTACGAGGCCGTGGCCGGATTCAACGGACCTTTCACGTTCCTTGAAACGGCCGAACGGCAGTGGCTGGCCTACGCTGAGGGACAGGTCGGGGGGTACCTGAGCGATGATCGCGCGAGGGTCAGTGACCTGTACCACCGCTACGGCACGATCCGGGCGCAGGCCCTCACCCCCGAGGATTCGGCGAAGGTCATCGAGCAGATTGCGGGCGAGCTGTGAGCGCACTCGTGTGGTTCAAGTCCAGCTACAGCGGTGACGACGGCGGCCAATGCATTGAAGTCGCCCTCGACTGGCGGAAGTCGACCCACAGTGGAGACGACGGTGGCGAGTGCGTCGAGGTCGCGTCCTGCGCGGCGGCCGTGCATGTGCGTGACTCCAAGGACCGGACGGGCCCCGTGCTCACGTTCACGCCCGACGCGTGGGCCGCGTTCGTCGGGTTCGTCGCGTTCGCCGCGTTCGCCGCGACCGCCCAAGCGGCCGCGTAGGCCAGGCAGGAGCGGGTCTTACGATCAAGCTCATGACGAGCACTCCGGAGTCCTGGACCATTCGCCACTTCTCCCAGGCCAACCCTGCGGGCCCGGGCTGCGACAACGTGTCGGCGCTCTTGCGGAGGCTGGCCGATTCGATCGAGGCATTGGGCCCTGTTGAGGTTCAGGATGTCGTCATCGAGTCGGAGATGACCGAGCACGGACCTTGGCGGTCGGGGACGGTCTACTTCTACCTGCCCGAAGACGACTGAGCGCGACTCCGGCGCAGTCGAGCGAAGCCAAGCCACGCATCAGATCGAGCCGAGGCCGACCTCGATCGGGAACGGCACCGTGGTCTTCACGACGTCCGTGAAGACATCCCCGTCCCGATAGACCCCAGCCGCGGGATCGAGCACGTAGGTGTACACAAGAGGGACTCCGTTGGCTGTCTGCTCCACCCGCCAGTAGAAGGAGATCCCAGCTTTGGCGTACTGCTCCATCTTCACGATCCGGTCAGTGGTCTCCGAACCGGGCGAGACCACCTCGACGACCAGCAGCACATGCTCGGGCCGCGTGGGCGTGAAGTCGATGGTGTCCGCCTTGTAGACCACTACGTCCGGACGACGATTCGTCAGCGGCACGTCCTGAAGGCGGACATCGAAATCCGTATCGGCATTCCACTCCGGGGATGCGGCCGCATCCAGGGCATTGGCCAGAAGCCGAGCCAGGCGATTGTGGCGCTTGGACGCGCTCGGGCTCACCACGACCATCCCGTCCACGATCTCGATGCCCCTGCACTGCTCCGCAGACCAGGAGTCGTACTGCGCCGCGGTGATCGGGGTGTGCATCCACTCCGGCGCAATCATGTCGGCGGTCATGGCCTACCTCCCCTGGAAACAGTGACGGGCCTGCGCCTTGGGCGCCCAGTCTATGAGACCAGGGCGGGTATGTGGCGGCCATGGCGTTGGACGCGTCGAGGTGCGCCACCCTCCGTCGGCGCCACGCCCGGGGAACGTCCGTTCCCCGGGCGTTCACCATGTCCTCATACCGATGCTTGGTGCGGGCTTTACCTGCCCCCTACCTTCGCCGAAGTCCAGTTCGCCTGAAGTAGACGAGGTATAAATGTCCCTCCGGCATGCAGTCGCCGCCCTGGCCGTGGTGCCCGCGCTGGTGGTCCCCGCGACCGCCCAGGCGGCCACGGACCACCATCACCACCACGTTCCGTCGCAGAAGAACCACTTCGACCTCCAGGCCCACCGCGGCGGCCTCGGCATGACCACCGAGGAGTCCCTCGAGGGCTTCGGCAAGGCGCTGCGCCTCGGGGTGAGCACCCTGGAGCTGGACACGCACGTCACCAAGGACGAGAAGGTCGTGGTCAACCACGACCGGCAGATCAGCGCGCAGAAGTGCAAGGACACCGCGCCGGTGACGCCGGGCGACCCGATGTACCCGTACGTCGGGAAGTACATCAAGGACCTGACCCTGGCGCAGATCAAGACCATGGACTGCGGCTACCAGCAGCTGCCCGGCTTCCCCGAGCAGGAGCAGGTCAAGGGCTTCCGCATGGTGGAGCTCAAGGACGTCCTGAACCTGGTCAAGAGCTACCGGGCCAACAAGGTCACGCTCAACATCGAGACCAAGGTGGAGGCCGGCGCGCCGACCCAGACCGCGCCGCGCGAGCTGTTCGTGCGCCGCGTCTTCGAGGAGATCCACCGCTCGGGCATCGAGAAGCAGGTCACCATCCAGTCCTTCGACTGGGGCGCGCTGAACGAGATGCACAAGCTCGCGCCGAAGTACCCGCTGGTGGCGCTCACCAACTTCGACTTCCTCCAGGTCGGCAAGCCCGGCGCCTCGCCGTGGCTCGGCGGCATCGACGCGGACGACTACGACGGCGACTTCGTGAAGGCCGCCGCGGCCATCCCGGGCGTCACGGCGCTCTCGCCGGTGTACGGCCTGCCGCAGAACGGCACCGTGGCCGACCCGAACTTCACGTTCTACGTCAACAAGAAGATGGTGGACGACGCCCACTGGCGCGGCCTGCGGGTCATCCCGTGGACCTGTGACGACCCCGCCACCATCAAGGCGCTGCTGGACATGAACATCGACGGCATCATCACGGACTACCCGAACCGGGTCCGCGACATCATGGCCGAGCGCGGCATGCGCCTGCCCCGCGCCTACAAGGCGCCCCGTCACTGACGAACGGCGCGGCAGGCATGCGGACGCCCCCGGAACCGCGCGGTTCCGGGGGCGTTCACGCGTTCACATGCGCGATCCGGCCGGCTGCCCCGCGGCCACCGGCACGTGTTCCTCGGGGTGGACGCACTTGTACAGGCACTGCGTGCGGGAGAGCGCGAAGACGCCGTAGGTGAGCAGGGCGAAGCCGGCGACCGCGGGCAGCATCCACAGCCCGGTCCGCGGCTGCTCCCCGTAGAGGATCACCCCGAGGGCGAAGCCCGCCACGGCGTCGCAGAGGGTCAGGGCGGGCTGGGAGGCGATGAGCGGGCCGCCCTGCATGGCGGTGCCGAGCAGGAAGAGGGAGAAGCCGCCCGTGGCGGCGAAGGCGTAGGTCTGCCAGGACAGCAGCCAGGCCGCGATGCCCTGGTGGCCGAGGACGTCCATGGACGACTTGATCAGCGCGGCCGTCAGCGCGTTGCCGACGGCGGCCGCCGCCCCGAGGCAGGCGGCGCGGGTCAGGCCGAGCGGACGCCGCAGCCCGGCCACCACCAGGGCCGCGCCGAGGCCCCCGACGATGAGCAGCGTGGGCACCCACCAGATCCCCGGCACCTGTTCGCGTCCCCCGGCAGGGGCCAGGGAGAACAGGAAGACGCCCAGTCCCACGGCGATGCACCCGACGCAGAGCCACGCCTTCTGCGAGAGGTCGACGTGGAAGACGGCGCCGCCGATCACGAGGGCCAGCGGCAGTTCGAGGATGAAGACCGGCTGCACGGTGGCGAGCGAGCCGGTGCCGAGGGCGAGCGCCTGGAAGACCGCGGCGCCGATCACCGCGGCGATGCCGGCGAGCCAGACCGGGGTGCGCAGCAGGTCGCGCATGAGTCCCAGGCGCAGCGAGGTGGAGGCGGGCACCTTGAGCACCGCCTGTCGTTGCAGCACCGTCCCGAGGGCGTTGCTGCACGCCGCGATCACGGCGAAGAGGACCGACAGGATCATGTCGGCTGCACCACTCCCCTGCCTGCGCTGGTTCGTCAGGTCCCTGCCCCGGCGCGGCACCGCTGTCCGTGGCGGGTCCGCGGCGGGCGGCCAGTCCGGTAAGCCCGGAATGTCCGATCAAAGAGTCAGTCTAACGTCGCGCGCGCGGGCACCGCCCGGGCTCACAGGGCGGCGCGGCTGCCCGTGTCCACTGCCTGCGTGGCGGCCGCGGCGCGGCGCGCGTCGTCGCGGACCTCGTCGGCGGTGAGGACGTAGCCCGTGGTGGCGTCGGTGGTGGAGCGGGCGAAGACGACCCCGTAGACATGGCCCGCGGTGTCCAGCAGCGGGCCCCCGGAGTTGCCCGGGCGCACGATCGAGCGCACCTGGTAGATGTCGCGGGTGACGATGCCGTCCCCGTAGATGTCCTGGCCGGTGGCGCGGATGCGGCCGGCCACGGTCGCCGCGCGCAGGTCCAGGCCGCCGTCCTCGGGGTATCCGGCCACGACCGCGCCGTCGCCGCGCTCGGCCTCGTCGGTGAAGTCCAGCGTGGGGGCGCGCAGCCCCGGCACGTGGAGGACCGCGACGTCCTTGCCGGGGTCGAAGAGCACGACCGTGGCCCGGTACGCGCGCCCGGCGCCGCCGATCTGGACGGCGGGGTCGTCGACGCCGGCGACAACGTGGGCGTTGGTCATGACGTGCCCGTCGGCGTAGACGAAGCCGGTGCCCTCCTGGCCCTGGCGGCGGCCGTTCACGAAGGCGATGCCCTCGATCTTGACCGTGCTGCGGGCGGCGGCCCGGGTGGCGGCGTCGGTGACGCTGTCGCCGGACGGCGCGGGCACCCCGTTGACGGGCTCGGACTCGAAGGGGTTGAAGACCTGCGGGAAGCCCGCTTCGGCCAGGGCGCTGGTCGCCCTGCTGAACCAGCTGGGCGCCTGCCGCGGCATGGTGTCCTGGACGGCGCCGAGCACCGCGGAGCCGCGGATCGACTGGGCGAGCACGTTGGAGGAGGCGGTCACCAGGACGCTCGCGGCGACCCAGGCGACCAGCAGCACCGCCACCGCGTTCGCCGCCGCGCCGCCGACGCCGTCGAGCCAGCGCAGCGGCCCCCAGTCCAGTCCCGTGCGCACCTTCCAGGCGACCCCCGAGGCGACGGCGTGGCCCGCGGCCGCCGGGATGAGGACGGTGAGCAGGGCGACGAGGGTGGCGCGGGGGGTGCCCGGCTCGACGTACTGGAGCACGTACGGCAGCAGCCACACGCCGATCACGGCCCCGCCGAGGAAGCCCGCGAGCGAGATGGTGCCCGCGACCAGTCCGCGCCGGTAGCCGGCGACCGCGTAGGCGACCGTCAGCACGAGCAGCAGCAGGTCGAGCAGGTTCAACCGAGAGGCCTTTCCCGAAACCGTATGGATCCGTAAAAACGCACATTAACCGACCATCGGTTCCCTTTTGTGTCGCACCGCACGCACTATCTGCCCGAAAAGCCATACGAACGGCCCGGTTCCGGCCTCCGTAGTCGTTCTACGGAGGCCGTCACCGGGCCGTTCATCGCGCCGTACCCCGTCCCCACGGGTGGGCGCGCACGGGACCGTCCCACCGCTCCAGGGAGGTCCCGCGGCCGGGGAGCGCCGACGTCACATGTGGACGACGGGCGCCGCGCCGGGGTCCTGCTGCGGCGCACCGCGCCGGTAGAGCACGAAGCTGATCACCAGGCCGGCCGCGAAGAAGGCCGCCGCCCACCAGTAGGCGGTCGAGTAGCTCTCCAGCGCGGCGTTCGCCTTCACCAGCGGGTCGGCCGGGTTCCTGCCGGCGATGTAGTCCGTGGCGGCGCTCGTGGCGAGGGTGTTGAGCAGGGCCGTGCCGATCGAGCCGCCGATCTGCTGCATCGCGTTGACGGCGGCGGACGCCACACCCGCGTCCTCGGGACCGACACCGGTGGTGGCCAGGTTCATGGCGGGCGGGAAGATCAGGCCCATGCCGAGGCCGATCACCAGCAGCGGCGGCAGGACGTCGGTGAGGTACGCGCTGTCCAGGCCGAGGCCGGTCAGCCAGACCAGGCCCGCGGCGGAGAGGCCGAAGCCCACGGGGACCACCGGCTTGGGCCCGATGCGGGGCACCAGCACGACGGTGGCGACCTGGGCGCCCACCATCAGCGCGGCGACGAGCGGCAGGAAGGCCAGACCCGTTTTGACCGCCGAGAAGCCGAGGGTCAGGCGCAGGTAGTAGGTCAGGAACAGGAAGACCGCGAACATGCCGGCGCTGGAGACCAGCGAGGCGGCGAAGGACGCACCGCGGTTGCGGTCGAGCAGCACGCGCAGCGGCAGCAGCGGGTGCGCGGCGCGGGTCTGCCACCAGGTGAAGGCGGTCAGCAGCGCGGCGCCGGCGACCAGGTAGCCCCACGTCTGCGGGGAGCCCCAGTCGTGGCTCTCGGCGTTGGAGAAGCCGTAGACCACGGCGAACAGGCCGGTGGTGACCAGCAGCGTGCCGGGCAGGTCGATGGTGGCGCCGGGACGGCGGCGGGCGCGCTCCAGCATGGTCATGCCGCCGAGGAAGGCGACGACGGCGAAGGCCAGGTTGACGTACAGGGTCCAGCGCCAGTTCAGGTACTCGGTCAGCACACCGCCGAGCAGCAGGCCGACGGCCGCGCCGGACCCGGCGATGGCGCCGTAGATGCCGAACGCCCGCGCCCGTTCCTTGGATTCGGTGAAGGTCGTCGTCAGCAGCGACAGCGCGGCGGGCGCCAGCAGGGCGCCGAATCCGCCCTGGAGGGCGCGCGCGGTGACCAGCATCTCGAAGCTGCCGGCCGCGCCGCCGAGCGCGGAGGCCGCGGCGAAGCCGGCGACGCCGATGAGGAACGCGGTCTTGCGGCCGAAGAGGTCGGCGATCCGGCCGCCGAGCAGCAGCAGGCTGCCGAAGGCCAGCGCGTAGGCGGTGACGATCCACTGCCGGTTGCCGTCGGTGAAGCCGAGGTCGGCCTGGGCGGAGGGCAGGGCGATGTTCACGATGGTCGCGTCCAGCACGACCATCAGCTGGGCGACACCGATGACGGCCAGGACCCACCAGCGCCTGGCGTGGCCGTCGTGATCGCCCTGCGTCCCCCCGGCCGGGGGTGCGGCGACGCCGGCGCGGGGCTCGGCGGTGCTCTGGGACATGGGGACGTGCTCCCGTCGTTCGGAAGAGGCGTGGGACAGGGGTGGCCACGGGTGGCCGGGTACGAGCGATACGAAACCGTTTCGTACGCCTGAAGCCTAGGTCCCGATCCATCGAAACGCAAGAGTTTCGATCGCATGGCCGCGACACGCTGCCTAGAGTGGGTGCCGAGCGAACGAGGAGGTGCGAACCGTGGCCGACCAGCACACGGGAGATCGCCCGGAACAGGCGATACTGCAACGGATCAGCGCGATGGTCTCCGACGAGCGGACGCTGCGCGAACTGCTCGCCGCCGGGCGGATCGACGGCGCGACCGAGCGCGACCGGCTCGACGCACTGGAGCGCGAACTCGACCAGTGCTGGGACCTGTTGCGCCAGCGCCGCGCCAAGACCGAGATCGGGGAGGACCCGGGCCAGGCCCGCGTGCGGCCCTCCGGCACGGTGGAGGGCTACCAGTCGTGAGCGCCGTACCGACGATCACCGACTCCCCGGGGACCCGCCGCTACGAGGCGCACGTGGACGGCAGGCTGGCCGGCTTCTCGGCGTACATCCGCACGCCCGAGATGATCGCCTTCCTGCACACCGAGGTGGACCCGGAGTTCGAGGGCCGCGGCGTGGGCTCCGCGCTCGCCCGCCAGGCGCTGGACGAGGCCCGGGAGCGCGGGCAGAGCGTGCTGGCGGCCTGCCCCTTCATCGCGGGCTGGATGGCGCACCACCCCGAGTACCAGGACCTGGAGTACAAGCCGCGGAGCATGGTCAGCGACTGAGCCGGGCCGGGGACGGGCGACGGGCGGTGCGGCCCGTCGCCGTCAGCGGCGGAAGCCCAGGGCCGGCAGCACCACCGCGTCGATGTAGCGGTGCATGAAGCCGGCGTCGACCTCCACGTCCTCCAGCATGCGACGGGTGATGACCGCCCCCAGAATCATGTGCGGCATGAAGGCGGCCGCCGGGTTGTCCCCGGGGATCTCCCCGCGGTCGGCGGCCCGGGTCAGCAACTGCCGCATCCCGTCGAGCGCGGGGTCGATGAGGTGCTCGCGCATCGCCTCGGCGAGGTCGGGGCTGGTGGCGGAGGCGTGCGCCAGGCCCCGCATCAGCGAGGTGTCCACCTCGGAGCCGTCGCCGAACCCGTCGGCCATCGCGTGCAGGTCGCCGTCGAGCGAACCGGTGTCGACGGGGGCGTGCGCCGGCTTGGTGCAGCGCAGCGCGGTGACCACCAGCTCCGGCTTGCTCTTCCACTGCCGGTAGAGGGTGGCCTTGCTGGACCGGGTGCGGGCGGCCACGGCGTCCATCGTCAGCGCCTCGTAACCGACCTCGCCGAGCAGCTCGATCACCGCCTCGTAGAGCTCCTGCTCACGCTCGGGTGTCAGGCGGGTACGCCGCGCCGGGGCGCTCGCGTCCGTGGTCATCTCGGCTCTCCGTCTCTCGTCCCCTGCGAAACGGTTTCGTATCCAACGACAATATGGCACCGCCCACCGAAACCGAAACGTTTCGATGGGCGGTGAAAAACGTCCGGCCGCGCCGGGGAGCGCGGCGGGGGCGGTTCAGGCCAGGGACGCGGTGAGGGTGATCACGGTGCCCGCGAGCGCCTGGCTCACCGGGCAGTTGGCCTTCGCGTCCTCGGCGGCCTTGATGAACTCCGCCTCGTCCAGACCCGGCACCTCGCCGACCACGGTCAGGTGGATACCGGTGATGCCGGTGCCCGGCTTGAAGGTGACGTCGGCCTGCGTGCGCAGCTGCGCCGGCGGGGTCTTGGCCCGGGACAGACCGGCGGACAGGGCCATGGAGAAGCAGCTGGAGTGCGCGGCGGCGATGAGCTCCTCCGGGCTCGTCTTCCCGCCCGGCTCCTGGGAGCGGGCCACCCACGTGACCGGGAACTCGCCGACCCCGGAGGAGTCGAGGGTGACGACTCCGCTGCCCTCGATGAGGGAGCCGTCCCACACGGTGTGGGCGACGCGCGTCGTCTCGCTGGGCGTGGTCATGGTGGATCCTTCCGAATATGTGGCTCGGTTCGACTCCGGGGCGCGCACCCCGGCGTGTACGGCGTTCCGGCACCCGGGCGGCGGCCTGCGGCGCGTCCAAGTCTCCACCACCGGCCACCGCTTCGCGACGTCGATCGGCGGGCGTTCCGGTGACATGTTGCCCCTGTCAAACGGCTCGTCACCCACAAGAGTGGCTCTACGCAGGGATTTCACGGTCCCGCCCCCGGCCGGTCGCCGCCGGTCCTACGTTCGGCAAGAGGACGCGGACGTCAAGGAGTGAGCCAGGTGGAGGAATCCGTACGGGTGCCGATCCTCGCGTCATGGGAACGCTGCCAGGCCGCCGGCCTCGATCCCGAACGCCTCGACGTCCCCTACACCCGGGACATCGACCTCGCCGGCCCGCTCGCCAGGGCCGCCCGGCCGGTCCTCGACCGGCTCGCCGACGCCCTCGCCGGGTCCGGCACGGCCGTCCTGCTCACCGACGGCAGCGGGCTCGTCCTGGACCGCAGGGCCGCCCGGCCGCCGCTGCTGCCCGCCCTCGACGACGTCGGCCTCGCCCCCGGCTTCGGCTACCACGAACGCGACGCCGGCACCAACGGCATCGGCACCGCCCTCACCGCCCGGCGCCCCGTCCGGGTCAGCGGCGAGGAGCACTACTGCGCCGCATTGCGCCGCTTCACCTGCTTCGGCGTGCCCCTGCGGCACCCCGTCACCGGACGCATCGAAGGCGTCCTGGACCTCACCAGCCTCCAGGACGAGGCCCACCCCCTCATGCCGCAACTCGCCCGCGGCTCCGCCCTCGCCATCGAGCACCGGCTGCTGGAGGACTCCGGACGCCGCGAACGCGCCATGCTGCACTCGTACTTGGCCGCACAGCACCGCATGCCGGGCCCCGCGGCGCTGCGGCTCGACGGCGACGGCCGCATCCAGCCCGTGGGGCCCCCGGCCGGACTCACCGCGGGCGACGAGGCGTCCCTCGCCGAGACCGCCACCCGCCTCATCGCCGCCGGACGGCGCGACGCCGCCGAACTGCCGCTCTCCCGGGGACGCACAGCCGTGCTGCTGTGCCGGCCGCTCGCTGAGGGCGCGGAGGGCGCCGAGGGCGCGGTGGTCGAGGTGAGCATCTCCGGCGACACCGGGCCGCGGGCCGAGCGCCGGCCCCTGCTCGTCGGCGACGCGGGGGTCGGCCGGCTCGCCGTCGCCGCCCGGCTGCGGCTGGAACTGCTCAGCGACGCCGCGCTGCGCATCGGCACCACGCTCGACGTCGTCCGCACCGCCGCGGAACTCTGCGAGGCCGCCGTCCCGCGCTTCGCCGACCGGGCCACCGTGGACCTCCTCGCCCCCGTCGTCCTGGGCGGCACCCCGCAGCCCGACGACACCTCCGCACCGGACCTGTGCCGGGTGGCCGACACCGGGACGGGCGCGGCGCAACCCCCCGCGCCCCCCGCACCGCCCCAGGACCCCGTCCCGGCCGCGCCGGACGGCCCGCAGGCACGCGCCCTCGCGGGCGACGGCCCGGTGCGGGCGGGCAACGGGCTCATCGCCGTACCGCTGCGTGCCCGGGACACCCCGCTCGGCGTCGCCACCTTCCACCGGACCGCCGACAGCCCGCCCTTCGCCGAGGACGACCTCACCCTCGCCCGCGAACTGGCCGCCCGCGCGGCCGTCTGCGTCGACAACGCCCGGCTGTTCACCCGCGAGCACCACCTCGCCCTGGAACTCCAGCGCAGCCTCCTCCCGCACGGCCTGCCCGCGCAGCACGCCGTCGACGTCGCCCACCGCTACCTGCCCGCCCCGGGCCGCGTCGGCGGCGACTGGTTCGACGTCATCCCGCTCTCCGGCGCGCGCGTCGCCCTCGTCGTCGGCGACGTCGTCGGCCACGGCATCCACGCGGCCGCCGCGATGGGCCGGCTGCGCACCGCCGTCCACAACTTCTCCGCCCTCGACCTGCCCCCCGACGAACTGCTCGGCCGCCTGGACGACCTGGCCGTACGGCTCGACGAGGAGGGCGGCACGCACACCGGACTGGCCGGCGCCACCTGCCTGTACGTGGTGTACGACCCCGTCGCCCGACGCTGCCAGCTCGCCCGCGCCGGGCACATGCCGCCCGCGCTGCTCGGCCCGGACGGCGACGTGAGCTTCCCGGAACTGCCCGCCGGACCGCCCCTCGGGCTGGGCCAGGTCCCCTTCGAGACCACGGAGTTCGACCTCCCCGAGGGCACCGCCCTGGTCCTCTACACCGACGGCCTCATCGAGGGCCGGCACGCCGACCCCGAGGCCGGCATGCGCAGACTCGGCCGGGCGCTCGCCGCCGCGCCCAGGGACGGGACACCGGAGGAGCTGTGCGCGGCCGTGGAGTCCGCGCTGCGCCCGGCGCCCTCGGCGGACGACATCGTGCTGCTGGTCGCCCGTACCCGCGCCCTCCACGGCGGGCAGGTCGCCTGCTGGGACGTCCCCGACGACCCGGCCGCCGTCTCGGCGCTGCGCTGCGCCATCACCCGCCGGCTGCGCGCGTGGGACCTGGACGAACTCACCTTCACCACCGAGCTGATCGCCAGTGAGCTGATCACCAATGCCCTCCGGCACGCCCAGGGCCCCGTCCAGGCCCGGCTGGTACGCGACCGGGCCCTGGTCTTCGAGGTCGCCGACGCCAGCGGCACCTCCCCCCGGCTGCGCCGCGCCGCCACCACCGACGAGGGCGGCCGCGGCATCTTCATGGTCGCCCAGCTCTGCCGCCGCTGGGGCACCCGCTACACCGAGCAGGGCAAGGTCATCTGGACCGAACAGCAACTCCCGGCGTGACCGCCGCGCCGCGCGCCCGCCCTGCCCTGGTCCACGGTCCGATCCCCCTACGCCCGTACGGCGCAGCCCCCGGCGCCCGCCCTGCGCGCCGGCTCCGGCTCAGCCGGTCGCACCGCCGCACCGGCCCGCGGCGGGACGGCGGCGGGGGACGGCGTACGAGGGTGGCCGTTCCGGCTGTGCGACGGCGCGGTGTTGCCTACGGTGGGACCATGACCACCGCGGCGCGGACCAGCGCAGACAGCAGCACGGACACCTACGACGTCATCGTCATCGGAGCGGGACCGACCGGCGAGAACGTCGCCGACCGCACTCAGGCGGCCGGGCTGAGCACCGTGATCGTCGAGGCCGAACTGGTGGGCGGTGAGTGCTCCTACTGGGCGTGCATCCCCAGCAAGGCCCTGCTCCGCCCGCAGGCCGCCCTGGGCGCCGCCCGCGCGGTCCCGGGCGCGCGCGAGGCCGCCGGCGGGAAGCTGGACGCGGCCGCCGTGCTGGCGCGGCGCGACTGGGCCACCGGGGGCTGGAAGGACGACGGGCAGGTCGGCTGGCTGGACTCGGTGGGCGTCGACCTGGTGCGCGGTGTCGGCCGGATCGACGGGCCGCGGCGCGTCGTCGTCCGGACCCCGGAGGGCGGCGAGCGGGTGCTGACCGCCCGCCACGCGGTCGCGGTGTGCACCGGCACGCGCGCGCTCCTGCCCGACCTGCCCGGGCTCGCCGAGGTGCGCCCCTGGACCAGCCGGGAGGCGACCAGCGCGCACGAGGTGCCCGGGAGCCTGCTGGTGGTCGGCGGCGGCGTCGTGGCGGTGGAGATGGCGACCGCCTGGCAGTCGCTGGGCACGCAGGTGACCGTGCTCGTGCGCGGCTCCGGCGTGCTGCCGCGCTGGGAGCCCTTCGCCGGGGAGCTCGTCGCGGAAGGGCTGCGGGGCGCCGGCGTCGACCTGCGGACCGGGGTGTCCGTCACCGCCGTGCGGCGCGAGGGCGACTCCGGCCCGGTGACCGCGACACTGTCCGACGGCTCGGAACTCAGCGCCGACGAGATCCTGTTCGCCACCGGCCGCGTGCCGCACAACGAGGACCTCGGCCTGGACACCGTCGGCCTGGCCGGCGGCGCCTGGCTGGAGGTCGACGACACCTGCCAGGTCGGCAACGTCGACGGCGGCTGGCTGTACTGCGCGGGCGACACCAACCACCGCGCCCTCCTCACCCACCAGGGCAAGTACCAGGCGCGCATCGCCGGTGCCGCCATCGCCGCCCGCGCCAAGGGCGAGCCGCTCGACACCGCCCCCTGGGGCGCGCACGTGGCCACCGCCGACCACGAGGCGGTCCCCCAGGTGGTCTTCAGCGAGCCCGAGGCCGCCGCGGTCGGCGTCACTGCCGAGGAGGCCGAGCGAGCGGGCCGCCGCATCAAGGTCGTCGACTACGAGATCGGCAACGTCTCCGGCGCCTACCTGCACGCCGAGAACTACCGCGGCCACGCCCGCGCCGTCGTGGACCTCGACCGGAACCACCTCATCGGCGTCACCTTCGTCGGGCCTGGGGTGGCTGAGCTGCTGCATTCGGCCACCATCGCCGTCGCCGCCCAGGTGCCCATGGAGCGGCTGTGGCACGCCGTTCCGTCGTTCCCGACGATCAGCGAGGTCTGGCTGCGGCTGCTGGAGACGTACCGGGACCAGTAGACCCCGCCCTCAGCGTTCTCAGCGTTCTCCGCGCGGAGGACGCTTCGCCATCGGGAAGGCGCGACCGGCCGATAGGATCGCGCCCTGCCCGTCGAGTCCAGGTCCAGGGAGCTGCAGAGGTGGGGATTTTCCGGCGCGGGCCGAAGCGCGACCAGCGGGACGCGCCTCGCGACCCCGAGTACGCCTTCTTCTCCGTGGACGAGGGCGCGCGCTTTCGCGCCCATGTGCGTGAGGCCTTCGCCGAACTCGGCCTGGAGGTCACCGTCTTCGCGGACCTCGTGACCGACAGCTCCGGCCGCAAGTTCGGCACGGGCAACCTGGCGGCGCTGTGCCACAACGACCGGCGCGGTCCGCGGGTGTGGCCGCAGCTGGCCCGGGAGCACGTCGGCGCCGTGCTGCGGACCCTCGACGGCCCGTCCCCGCTGGAGACGATGCCGCCCGAGGAGATCCGCGAGCGGCTCTACCCGCGGCTGGTCACCCCCGACATGATCGACCCCGAGACCTTCCGGTACGCCCGGATCGCCGCCCCCGGGCTGCTGGAAGTGCTCGCGCTGGACCTGCCCGAGAGCGTCATGACGCTCGCCGACCACGCGCTCGCCCCGCTGGGCGACATCCGGGAGCTGCGCGGCCGGGCCCTGCTCAACCTCCGCGACCTGCCCGTGGAGCGGCACGAGGTCGTCCGCCACGCCGATGTGCGCTTCGACGTCGTCGTCGGCGACTCCTTCTTCACCGCCGCGCGCGTCCTGGCCCTCGACGAGCTGGTCGAACGCGTCACGGGAGCGCCGCTCACCGACGACGGGGCGCTCGTCGCCATGCCGTTCCGCCACCAGCTGGCCTTCCACGCCATCCGCGACAGCGCGGTCATCCCGGCCCTCAACGGCATGGCGGGCTTCGCCGCCGCCGGCCACGAGGAGGCGGTCGGGCCGATCAGCCCGTACGTCTACTGGTGGCGCGACGGCGTCCTCACCCAGCTCAGCGAGAAGGACGGCGACGGGCTCCTCATCACCGTCGGCGAGGAGTTCCAGAACGTCCTGGAACGCCTGGTCCCCGACCAGGCCGGCGAGGAACGCTGAGCGCCCGGGCGGACGCCCGGGGGACCGAACGGGACAACCTCGACGAACTCGTCCGGGTGGCCGAGGCGGAGCACGGCACTGTCACGGACGAGGAGATCCGGTCCCTCCGTGTCCGGCTCCGGCGGGCGCGGACCGAGCAGTCGGCCGGGCCGAGCGCCGTGTGAGCCCCTCCCCGCCTCGCCTGGCGGCACCCTCGGACGGCTCGCCCCCACCGGTACGCCGTCGGCGCCGTCACGGCAGGCGCAGCGCGGGCACGGTTGCCTTCCGGGGCAGCAGGGGGTTGGTCAGGGGCACATAGCGCGCGGCGGCGCCGTCCGCGGCCGTCCAGCGCAGCAGGAGGTTGGTCTTCGCCGGGATGTGCGGTGCGGCCAGGAGGTCCCGCACGGGTGCCGGGTCGCCGTGGGCGCGGGCCCAGTCGGCGAGGAGGGCGCGGGCGCGGGCCCACAGCACGGGGGTGAGTTCCGGGCGGCCGTCGGCGACGGCTCCGGCGATCTCCAGCAGGTTGTTGGTGACGAGGCAGTAGACCAGCCGCTGCCAGCCGTGGGCCGGGCTCACGCCGGGTGCCGGCTCACCGCCCCGCGCGTGGCCGCGCAGCAGCTCGCGGTGCCGCTCCTCGTCGAGCTTGACGCCCTCGTGGTCGCGGAAGACCGCCTGCGCGGGCAGGCCGTCGCCGTCCACGGCGACCACGACGTTCTGCAGATGGGCCTCCAGCACCACGCCGTGCCCGAACCAGGCCGCGAGCACGGGGGGCACGACGCTCTCCAGGTAGGCCTGCCACCAGGCGAGGGCGGTGTGCTCGTCGCGCCGCGCGGCCTCCAGGGGGTCGCCCTCGAAGCCGCCCTCGGCGACCGCCGCCGCCAGCAGCGGGGTGAGGCCGGGCCGGACGTGGCCGCCGAGGCCGTCGCGGACCAGGACCGCCAGTGCCTCGTACGCGTCCCGGCCGCCGAGGTCGGCCGTGCGGTGGCCGCGGTCGGAGAGGATCTCCGCGCCGGTGACGGTCCGCAGGACCTCGTCCACCGGGCCGAGCCAGCGCAGGTCGTGCCGCCACAGCCGGCGGATGTCGTTGGTGATCCGCACGTCCAGGCTGAACTTGAGGAACAGGTCGGCGTCCGGCAGGTACACCGTGCGCAGCGACGCCGTGGGCACGGCGGGCACGGCCGTGCGGCCGAGCCGCAGGACGCGGCCGTCGTGCAGGGCGGGCAGGTCGCCGAGGAGTTCCAGCTGCCACGGGTGGGCGGGCAGCAGCCGGTAGCCGTCCGGAACGTCGTCGTGCAGCCGGTCGACGGCCGAGGTGTCGCCCTCCCCCGCCAGCAGGTCGGCGCGCACGGCGAGCAGCGTCAGCGGGAACGCGGTGTGCGCCTCGGGCGCGTACGGCAGCCAGCTCGCCGGGGCGCCGCCGCCGCGGGCCTTGGGCGCGGGGTGGTACCGGTGCCCGGCGACGAGGGACTGCTCGGAGCGCAGGTACGGATCGGCGGGCGGCGGCGCGTCCTCCCGGGCGGCCAGCAGCGCGGCCAGTACGTCGCGGCTGTCGCGGATCTCCGCGGGCAGCGTGGCGTTGGCCGTGCCGGTGCGGGCGGTCAGCTCGCCTGCGGTGAGGTCGACGAGCCCGTCGAACGTCAGGGGGTGCCAGTCGCCGTCCGGGGCGAGCAGCTCGGGGCGGGAGGGGTGGCGGCCGGCGCGCACGCGCAGGAGACGGCCCGTCGCGGGCAGCCGGAGGACGTCGGACCCGGCGGGTTCGGCGACTTCGCGGGCCAGGCAGTTCAGCAGGGCCGTCGCGGCCAGTTCGTCGGCCCGGTCGCGGGTCCGCGCCGGTGCTCCCGCTGCTCGTTCCACGGTGCGGCGTCCTCCTGCGTAGGCTAGGAACCCATCATGCACCCCGATTCGACGACCGCGACGCGGCGCCCCACGGAGGCGGCGTTCGCCGGCGGGCTGACCGCCCTGCGTCCAGGCCTGGCCGATGCCTGGGCCGCCGCGCTGCCCGGCGCCCGCGCCGCCGTCCTCGGCCGCCTCTGGCGCGCCCTGCTCCTGGAACCGCTGCCCGGCCTGACCGTCCACGGGCCGGGACAGGTGCGCCTGCGCGACGGGCGGTCGCTGACCGGGCCGCCGCGCCTGCCGCACGATCTCGGCGCCGCGCACGAGGAGTTGGTCCTGCGGCTGGACGGCCGCCCGTACGACCACCCGGCCGCGCTGCTGGAGGCCCTGGGCCTGCCCGGCTCCGGGCCGCTGCTGGACGAACTGGAGAACAGCGTCGCCTCGTTGGCCCTGTCGAGGGCGGGCGCGCCCGCGCCTGACGGCCCCGCCGGCGCCCTGACCGGCTTTGAGCAGGGCGTGGTCGACGGGCACCCGTACCACCCCTGCTGCCGCAGCCGCCCCGGCTTCTCCCCGGCCGAGCAACTGGCCTACGGCCCCGAGCACCGGCCGGTCGTGGGCCTGGACCTCGTCGCCGTACCCGCCGCCGAGGCCGTGGTGTCGGGCGACTGGCCGGACCGGCTGCGGGACGGCGACCGGCTGCTGCTGCCGGTGCACCCGTGGCAGACCCGGCACGTCCTGCCGGGCCTCGGCGTACGCCCCCACACCACCGCGGCGATCGCCGCGCGGCCGCTGATGTCAGTACGCACCTTCGCCCCGCTCGACGGCGGGCCGCACCTGAAGACGGCCCTCAGCATGCGGATGACCTCCGCGGTGCGCGACATCTCGGCCCAGTCGGTCGCGGACGGCGCCCGGCTGTCGGAACTGCTGGACGGGCTGACCCGGCGGCTGGAGGGCGGCAGCCTGCGCGTCACGCGCAACCTGGCGGCCGCCTCCGCGGTTCTGGGCGGCACGCCCAGTCCCGATCTGGCCGCGCTGGTACGGGAGTCCCCGGAGGACTTCGCGGACCCCGCGGAAGGGGAGACCGTGGTGCCGGTGGCGGCGCTCATCGGCCGCCCCGCGGACGGCGGCCCGCCGCTCGTGCGCTCCCTGCTGTCGGAGGACGGCGAGGCGTGGCTCACCGCGTTCGCGCGGCTCGCGCTGCCGGCCGTGCTCCGGCTGCTGTCCTGGGGGGTCGCGCTGGAGGCGCACGGCCAGAACCTGCTGGTCGTCCTCGACCGGCGGGCCCGGCCGCTGCGGCTGGTCTACCGCGACCTCGCCGACGTGCGGATCAGCCCGGCCCGGCTGGCCCGCAACGGCTTCGCGACGCCCTCCCTGGGCCGCGGGCTGAGCGACGACCCCGCCGTCCTGCACGCCAAGGCGTACGGCTCCCTGGTGGCCACCACCTTCGGCAGTCTGGTCTCCGCGCTCGGCCAGGCGCACCGCCCCACCGAGGCCCGCCTGTGGGCCGCCGTCGCGGCGGAGGCCGCCCGCGCCTGCGACGGCCTCCCGGACACCCCGGACACCCGCACCGACCGCGCGGCCCTGTTCGCCCCCGAACTCCCCGTCAAGGCCCTGACGTTGATGCGCCTCCGAACCTCCACCCCGGGCGACCGCTGGGCCCGCCTCCCCAACCCCCTGCGCTGACGCGTACGTTCGGGCTCCCGCCACGGCACCGCGGGCGGCGAACGCCGTACCCCCACGGGGGCAGCGTGCCAGGCCCGGATCGGCCGGTCCCCGTGCGGGCCCGCGGCAGACAGCCCCCACGCCCCGCCCGCGCACCCGCTCCGGCCCCCGGCGGCCGCAGCGGGTGCCGCGCGGTCACGCCCACGACCGCCGGCAGGCGCATCCGCGACGCCCCGGGCGACCCTCGGCGTGCCCAACGACCCCAGCACCACACGTCGTTCGCCCACCGCGCACCGCAGGCACCGACACCCCGCGCCGACGCAGACCGCCACGGACCCCGGGCCGCTGCCGACCCTCGGCGTACCCAACGACCCCAGCACCACACGCCGTTCAACGGCCCTGCGCGGCAGCCATCGACGCAGACCGCCAGGCCGCCGCCCCTCAACGACCCCGCCGCCCGGCCGCCAACAGCCCTCGGCCGACGAACGACCGCAGCGGCACATGCCGTTCGGCCACCGCGGACCCGCCAAGGGACAGTCCCGACTGCCCGAGCCACCGACAGCCCTCAGCGGCACCAACGACCGCACACCGCAACGCCCCACGCCGACGCGGACCGCCACGGGCCCCAGGCCGCTACCGGCCCTCGGCGTCACCAACGACCCCAGCACCACACGCCGTTCAACAGCCGTGCGCGGCAGCCATCGCACAGACCGCCAGGCCGCCCCTCAACGGCCCCACCGCCCGAGCCACCCGCAGCCCCCGTGCAGCGGACATCCCCAGCGACACATGCCGTTCGGCCACCGCGAACTGCAGGCGCATCCGAGACGTCCCGCGCGGACACGGACCGCGAGGGGACAGTCCCGACTGCGCGGGCCGCCCTCAGCCCTCAGCCCTCAGCCCTCAGCCCTCAGCCCTCAGCCCTCAGCCCTCAGCCCTCAGCCCTCAGCCCTCAGCCCTCAGCCCTCAGCCCTCAGCGGCACCAACGACCCGCCGTGCGCGGCAGGCACCGACGCGGACCGCCACGGGCCCCGGGCCGCTGCCGGCCCTCGGCGCGCACCCGCCCCGGCACCACATGTCGCAGGCCACATCAGCGAGGTCCCGCGGTCACGCGGACCGCCGGGCCGCCCCTCAGCGGGCCGGGGCGATCCCTGCGGCCCGGGCGGCCGCCAGCCACTGGGGGAACTCGGTCACCAGGGCCTCGTACAGCGTCGCGTCCGGTACGTCGCGCGGCTCCGGGCCCGCGGCCCAGAAGCCGGCGTTGTCCACCGGCCGCCTGCCCGGCACGGGCAGCTCGTCCAGCTTGCGCAGGAAGTCGAACTCCTTGCTCGCGGGCTCCCCGAAGCCCACGAACTGCCAGAACAGCGGCAGCCGCGCCGCCTCGCACAGCAGGCGCTCCGCCGCCGTCCGCGAGGTCGGTCCGCCGTCGGTCTGGAAGACCACCAGCGCGGGCTCCCGGGCGCCGGACGCCTCGTAGTGGTCGATCACCGCCCGCATGGCCAGGTGGTAGTTCGTGCGTCCCATGTGGCCGTAGCTCTCGTGCAGCGCGTTCACGCGGCCCGCGTAGTGCTCCAGCCCGAGTTCGGCGATGCCGTCGACCTCCGTGGAGAAGAACACAACGGGCACGACCCCGTCGTCGTCCAGGTTCGCCGCCAGCCCCAGCACCTGTTCCGCGAGCCGCTGGACCGTTCCCTCCCGGTAGTGCCGCCGCATGCTGCCCGAGCGGTCCAGCACCAGGTAGACCGCCGCGCGCTCCCCGGCGGCCCCGGCCTTCTCCAGTGACACCCGCGCGCCCTTGTAGAGCCCCACCAGCCCGGGTGCCGCGGCGGCCACCTTCTCCAGTCCGATCCCCATCTCCCCGTGCCCCTTCCGTCCGGTGACGGTCCGGCCGGGCCGCCCCGCCCCACAGTAGGCGGGGCGCCGCCCGTCACGCCGGGGTCGGGGCCGAGATCGTCGTCAGGTGCTCCTCGGTGCGGAACCCGGCGGCCGCGTAGACGGGTTGGCCCATCTCGCTCGCGTAGAGGTAGGCGGTGGTGGCGCCGGCGGCCCAGCCGGTCCTGACCATCTCCATGGTGATCGCCGTGCCGTGTCCGCGGCGCCGGTGGGCCGGGAGCGTGGAGATGTTGAAGATGCCGGTCAGCTCGCCGGTCACGATCGCCATCCCCGTCCCCACGGGCACACCGTCCGCCTCGGCCAGGAAGAACGTGGCACCGGTCATGCGGTCCAGGGCCGGATCGGCGAAGACCCGGAAGACCTCCGGCGGCACCTCGAAACCCTCCGCCATGATCGCGACGTACACGTCGAACTCGTTGCCGCCGATCGCCCGTACCTTCAACGACCTGGTCGCCGGTTCCTCCGGCATCCCCTGCTCGGGGTGCCGGACCATGAGCGGTGTGCGGTGGAACAGGGTCAGTCCGTGCCGCGCGGCCACCTCGGTGACGCCGGGCCCCGGCACCCCGCGGACGTGGACGCCCCACGGAACGTCTCCCCACGGCTCGGAGGCCGCCAGCGCGGCGATCTCGTCCGGGTCCGGCTCCAGGCCGGGTGCGACGATTCCGTTCAGGGACGCGACCGGTGCCCCGGTGACGGCCAGTACGGCGCCCCCCGGACCCCTGCGCGTGCGCCCGGTGGTCAGGGACGCCAGGTTCTCCACGAGGCCGGCGTACGCGGACGCGATCGGTGCGAGCGGGTCGTGCCCTCGGGTCGTCATGCGGAACTCACTTTCTCTGGTCTCTCACGTAGGCGGCGGGGGTGACTCCGTAGACGGATTTGAACTGCCGGATGAAGTGGCTCGCGTCCGAGAAGAGCCAGCGCGCGGCGATCTCGGACATTCCGGCCGCGCCGCCCGGGGCCACGAGTTCGTCGTGCGCCCGTTCCAGACGCCGCCGCCGCGCGAACCCCATGACCGATTCGCCGGAGGCCGAGAAGCAGCGGTGCAGCGTGCGCAGGGACACCCCGACGCTCCGGGCGACCATCGGCGGGGACAGGTCACCGCTGTCGAGATTCTCTTCGATGACGCTCTTGGCGGCGACCACCACGGCTTCGGGATGATCACTCAGCCCCGCGCCGGGGCGCTCCGAGATGATGTGCGAGAAGAGTGTCGCGCAGGCGTCCCGGACCATCTTCCGCGCGGTGACCGAGCCCTCCAGATCGCCGCTGCTTTTGTTGATCGCTTCCAGAAAATTGACGAAGAAGCGAACCTCGGGAACATCGACGTCCGATATGTGGGCCCGCCCGACGGTTCTCCGTGATCCGATGTGCGGCAGCACGAGGTGCCGCGGAATGGAGATCACGTGCGCGGTCGTCGCGGGCGCGCAGGCGAACTCCCAGGAGGCCTTCGTGTCGCGAATGCATATCTGCCCCGGCTGTACGGAGTGTTTCCGCTTCCCCTCCGTGAACTCGATCCAGCCCGATGTCACCAGGTCGGCGACGATCGGGTCCTGGTCGAGATGGCTCCCCGACACACCTGTCAGCGTGTCGCAGTACACCTTGGCGGACAGCAGCCCGTCGATGAGATGGCCGTTCGCGACGAAGCGGAATCCGCCGGGGACGGCGGCCTCCGGTACGGCGAGGCGTACGAGGTGGGAGAAGGGACCGCGCTCCCAGTCCCGGAAATGCCGCTCGGACGTCCGCGCCTGCTCGGCGGTGAGGACCATGTCCTCGCGGTAGCGGACCCCGTCGTCGTGGGGCGGCGCGGGGTTCACGGCGCCTCTCCCGCGGTACCGGCCCTCCCGGTGCGGGCGCGGAGCGGGCGCGCTGGCACGCGCGCCGTCAGGGCGCGCAGGGACGTCATGCGTGACTCAGTCATCGAAGCTGAAGGCAATTCCTTGATCCATTGCGGTCGGCCGCCGGTTTCGGGTCCGCGCCCCCACCGGGGACCGGCACATCGAGCGGGCGCCATTGCCCTTGAGGCGCTCGCGGCGGGTCACCCCCGCGGCGAGGCGCGGCGCGCACAACGCGCCGCGGCCGGGTCGAAGGCCGCTTCCCGCATTATTGCCGACCCCGCACCTCACGAAATAGTACGGCCGCGCCAGAGTGCGGTTCCGATGCGACAAGGGCGGCACTCGGCTCCCATGAACCACAAGCGGGCGGGAAGTCCCGCGCGGCCACCCCGCCGGGCCCCCGCACAGGCGCCGCGCGGAATGCGGGAGCTTCCCGGGTCCGCGGCACACCGGGCACGATCCCGGTTCCGCGGGCAGGCGCCCGGCGGCACCTCGACGTGAATGGAAGGCCCGCGTCCGGGAATGGAATGCGGGCGTCGATCCTGGACGAATCATTTCCCTTGTGTCTGATGCTTTGTCACGCTGTGTTCTTCCTGGCCCTGTTCAGTTCTCCCGCCGTACGGAAACGGGTTTATGATCTGCTCCGTCATCGGGTCGTCGCCGCCTCGGCAGCCGTCCGACACAGACACCACAGAAGACGTAAAAGGGGACAGCGCGCCATGTATCAGCCCGCCGTGTCGGTCCATCAGTTGCGTATCGCCGTGGCCGTGCTCAGCCTCGCGCTGTTCGTCCAGACCTCCTTCTGGCTCGTGTACGACGCCGCCGTGCGCGGTCTGCCGGGCGCGTGGGAGATGTGGACGACCGGCTGGGTCCCCGGCCTGTCGGCCACGTCCTCCCTGGACTTGGGCCTGGCGGCCCTGCAACTCACCGCCGGCGTGGCCGCGTTCCTCGGCACCCGGGGGGCCGGCGGACTGCTGGTCACCGCCTGCGCGGTGACGCTCGGCTTCCGCCTGCCCGCGGTCTGGTACTTCCTGCTGAACTCGCCCGACGACCCGTGGTTCGGCTCCCTCAAGGGCCCCTCGGTGAACGCCGTCGGCGGCTCCGCCGTCCTCGCCGTGGCGCTCGCCCTGATCCTCGGCGTGCTCCTGCTGCTGGCACGGCACATCGAGTACGAGGCCGCCGCCGCGGACGGGACGCCCGCCGGCAGGATCCGCCCCGTGAAGGTCACGGCGACCACCTCCGGCGTGCTGCTCGGCGTGCTCAACGTCTTCTACATCTGCCGGAACACCGTGACCGCCTTCCAGGTCGGCCCGAGCGTGCTGGGCGACCTGCTCGTCGGCAAGGGCACCGGCCGCGCGATCCTCGGGGTGTCCACGCCGTACCAGTGGGCCTGCCTGACCGTGCTGTGCGGGGCCGGCATGCTGCTGGCCGCCAGGCGCCGCCCTGTCGCGACGGGCTTCTCCACGGGCCTGTCGCTGTTCATGATGCCGCCGGCGCTCACCGACCTGTGGGCGTACCTCCAGGACGCGATGGGGCAGACCCTCGTGGACGGTTCGCAGCACGTGCTGGAGTTCGTCGGTTCCGCGGCCGTCGTGGCCCTCACCGTCGGGGACGTCCGCCGCGACCGCCGGCCGGCCGTCATCGCCGCCGACAACCTTGTCGAAGCGGGGCCGGCTCCCGTCGCGGCGGCCGTGGCGGCCGCTCCGGCCGAGGCTGCCGTGACGACAACGGTGGCGGCTCCGGCCGACGCCGACGCCGGGGTCCCCGCACCGCGCCGCACCTCGTCCGAGCCCGCCGCATCCGAGGACGCCGAGGACGCCGAGACCGAGCCCGCCGAGGCCTGAGCCCCGAGGGCGTTCCGGCCTGCTACCGGGGCCGCCCGGCCTCGCGAGGGGCCGGGGACGCGCCCGTGCCCGCCGCCGGTTCCGCGGCGCTCCAGCTGGCCAGCAGCTTCCACGCGTCCTGCGAGCCCTGGTCCTGGGCCGGCAGGTACATGAAGAGGGTCTGGTCGGTCTCGCCCGGCATCGTGAACGCCTGGTAGTCGATGCCCAGGTCGCCGACGACGGGGTGTCGCAGGCGCTTGTGCCCGTGGGTGCGGTCGAAGACCTCGTGGTCGGCCCACCGGCGCCGGAAGTGCTCGCTCTTCATGGCCAGTTCGCCCACCAGTTCCGCGGTACGGGTGTCCTCGGGACGGCGGCCGGCGTCGAGGCGCAGGATCGCGGTCATCTCGGCGGCGATCCGCTCCCAGTCCGCGTACAGGGACCGCGCCGCATCGCTGAGCAGCACCCAGCGGGTGAGGTTGCGCTCGCGGGCGGGCATGGCGTCGAAGTCGGCCATCAGCACGCGGAAGAGGTGGTTGGTGGCGAGCACGTCGGTCCGGCGCCCCAGGACGACACCGGCCTGGTCGGTGAAGGAGTCCAGGAACCGCCGCACCCCGGGCCGGACCCGCTGCACGGTCGGCGCGGACCGGCGGCCCCCGCCGGACCTGGGCCCGACGAGGTCGAACAGATGGGTGCGTTCGGCGTCGTCCAGCCGCAGCGCGGCCGCCACCGCGTCCAGCACCCCCGTGGAGGGGCTGATCTGCCGCCCCTGTTCCAGCCGCGTGTAGTAGTCGGTGCTCACCCCCGCGAGCTGGGCGACCTCCTCCCGGCGCAGCCCCGGCACCCGCCGGTAGGCCCCTCGCTCGGGCAGCCCCGCCGACTCGGGGGTGACGCGGCCGCGGCACCGGCGCAGGAACTCGCTGAGCTCGACGTTTCTGGCCATGTCCCCATTCTCCTCCGCGGCCCTGCCCGGTCGACCGGGGAAAGGGGGTCGCTCCGTCCCAGGCAGCGGTCTCCCCGGCAGGTCAGGCCCGGGAAGCGGCCCCCGCGGCCCGTGCCGCGCGTGGTGTGCTGGATCGCGGAGGACACCGGGCGGCCCACGGGCCCCGGAACCGGGCGGTCTCCCGGTCCCCCTCCACCCATCCCCCCACGGGGCATCCCACGCGAGAGAAAGTGAGTGCCGACATGGCCAGGATCCTGATGGTGCTGTCGGGCGTCGACTACTGGACGCTGACCGACGGCAGCAAGCACCCCTCCGGCTACTGGGCCGAGGAGTTCGTCGTCCCGCACCGCATCCTGACGGGTGCCGGGTTCACCGTCGACATCGCCGCCCCGGTGGGCGGCAGGCCGGCCGCCGACCCCGTGAGCCTGCGGCCCGACGTCGCCGGACCGGAGGCGGAAGCCCTCGCCGCCTACATCGACGCGGCGGCCGACCTGCTCGCCGCCCCCAAGGCGCTGTCCGACGTCGACGCGGCCGACTACGACGCGATCTTCCTGCCCGGCGGCCACGGCCCCATGGAGGACCTGGCGCACGACCCGGACCTGGGCCGTCTCCTCATCGAGGCCGACGCCGCCGGGAAGATCATCGCCCCGGTGTGCCACGGCCCGGCCGCGCTGCTGTCGGCGAACCTGCCGGGCGGACGCTGGCTGTTCGCAGGGCGCGCCCTGACCGTGTTCACCGACGAGGAGGAGCGGCTCAACGGGACCGCCGACCTCGCCCCGTGGCTGGTGGAGACCGTGCTGTCGGCCCGCGGCGCCGTCGTCCGGTCCGCCGACACGGCCTGGGACGCGCATGTCGTCGTGGACGGCAACCTGTTCTCCGGTCAGAACCCCGCCTCCAGCAAGCCGCTGGCCGAGCGGCTCGTCGCCGCCCTCGCCGGCCGCTGACCCCGGCCGTCCGCCCCGCGCGCCGCCCGGGCGGTCCTCCCCGCGAGGACCGCCCGGGCGGCGCGGACGACAGGAACTCGGACGCCATCGGTGGCATGCTCGGGCGTAGGAGGTGCATGGCCGTGAGCGAGAACTCGACGTCCTCCCACCGGCCGGCCGGGACACCGGAGCCTCAGTCCGGCGTTGTGGCCCGTCGTGTGCGGCAGCGCTGCGCGATGCTCGGCACGAACCTCGAAGAGGTGGCGCGCCGGGCGGGCATGTCACCGCACTATCTGGAACAACTGCTGGACACCAGCCGCGACTTCGACCCGGCGGGCGTGTTCCGGGTCGCCGCCGCCCTGAGCACCACCCCCCGCGAACTGCTCGAGGGCCCCGCCGACCCGCCCGCGGGCCAGGGCGCCGCCGCGCCCCGGCCGGTGCTCCGGAAGCTCGGCCCCGAGGAGTGCCGGGATCTCGTCGGCACGCACGGAGTCGGGCGCGTCGCGATGGCGACGCCGGAAGGCCCGGTGGTCCTGCCGGTCAACTACACCGTGCTCGGCGGCGCCATCGTCTACCGCACCGATCCCGACGCCGTGACGGCCGCCGCCGAGGGCTCGGAGGTCGCCGTCGAGGTCGACCACGTGGACGACGCCCTGAGCTCGGGATGGAGCGTGCTGACCGTCGGCACGGCCGAGCACGTGAGCGATCCGGACACCGTACGGCAGCTGTCCGAGCAGGCGGCGACGGAACCCTGGGCCGGCGGCAGGCGCGACCTGTGGATCCGGGTCGCCCCCGGGCGGGTCACCGGGCGGGGTATCGAGCACGCCTGACCCGGCTTGCCGGGGGGAGCCACCGGGTACCGCGGGACCGGGTGCGCACCCGCGGCGAACGGCACCGGCCGTTTCCGGACCACCGTCACCACGCCGAGCCCCGGCATGTGGAAGGCGACCTTCGCGGGAACGGCCGACACCGCCGCACCTCCGTCCTCCTGGTACTCCGGCTACATCTGGTGACGGGCGTACGCCGCTCGCGGCGTCAAACGACCCGGGCACCGTGCGCGCGTCAGGGGTGTTTGACCCATGCGGCGGTCGCGGCACCGCTGGCACAGTGGCCAGGGCAAAGGAGTCGGCGAGGCATCGGCGCTCGGTGACCGGTCCGGCCGCGGGACCGGGGTCATCGACGTGGACAGCCGGGCCGGGGCAGCGTGTTCCCGGCCCTCACCGCGACCCCGGAAAAGCGCAGCCCCCCCCCACGATCGGAAGACGACGATGGATCTCGACGGCGACAGCCCCGGTATGCGGAAGCTCCTGGACAGCGCCCAGCGGCTCCGCCAGGAACTGGCCAAGGCCCAGGACGAACTGCGCTCCGCAAGCGTCCACGGGACCGCGGGCGGCGGCACGGTCCGGGCCACGGTCGACGGCCAGGGCACGCTCCAGGACCTGAGGATCTCGTCCGTCGTCGCCGACCCGGGCAACGCGCAGGGTCTTGCCGCCATGATCGTCGCCGCCGTCCGGGACGCCCAGGAGTCCCTCGTCGTCCGGCAGGCGGCCCGGATGACTCCCGTGCTGGACGCGCTCCGGACGGACGTGGAGGACCTCCCCCGCTGAGGCGCGTTGTCCTCGGGCGGAACAGTCAACTCAGCGGAAAGGTGGGGGAATTCCCTCTCCAGCCCGAACTCCGCGCGACGGAACGCGACAGCCGTTGTCCGGAGTCCCCCGGCCGGCACGGGACGGGCTCGGATCCGGCCGTCCTTCACGCCGGACATCCGCTTCGTCACCGCGATCCGGCGTTCGCCGAAGGCCTGCGCCTTGCCGGCACTCCTGGCCAGCCACCCCGATGTCACCTCGTTCAGCCTGTTGTTGATCCGCCGAATCGAACCGGTGCCACTGTGCCAGCGGCCCCCGAGCCGCCGCATGGGTCAAACACCCCTGACGTACGGGTGGTGATCAGGTCGTTCGACGCTGCGCCCGAGGTGTCCCAGAGACCGGGGGCCGTCGGGGGCGTTCAGCTCTGGGTGGTCGGCTGTGCCTCGCGGGCCAGGCTTCTGGCGATGGCCGCCGCGTGGGCGGCCACGTCGTCGATCGTCGGGTGGCGGCGGCTGAGGAAGCCGCTGCGCAGGAGCGTCGCGTAGCCGTGGGCGGCGGCGATCTGCCGTTCCAGCAGTTCCAGGGCCTCGCGCGCGTCGCCGCCGGTGACGGCGAGGACCGAGGGGAGCAGTGCGTCCATGACGCCGCGGCCGGCCTGGAGCAGGTCCTCGTCGCCGGCGTCCTGCAGTTCGGGGGCGAAGATCAGATCCAGCCCCGAGCCGTTCTCGGCCGCGAAACGGGTGTAGGCGGCGGCGGACACGGCCGTGGCCTCGACCGGGTCGGGCCTTCCCTGCTCGTTGCGCGGCAGTTCCTCCTGCGCGTGCAGCATGCGCGCGGTGAGGGTCCCCGCCGCGGCGATGGCGCAGGCGATCAGCAGGGCCTGCTTGCTGGCGAAGTGCCGGTAGGGCGCGGCCGTGCTGACGCCCGCGCGGCGGGCCACTTCGGCCACGGACAGCGCGGCGATGCCCTGCTCGGCGATCAGCTCCAGCGCGGTCGAGACCAGCACGGCCTTCAGGTCGCCGTGGTGGTAGGTGCTCCGCTTCGGCACGGCCCCTCCGCTCCTCACTCAATGTAAGAGACATCTTACATCCTGCGACGGCGGCTCCGCGCACCCCCATCCTGCCCCAGCGCAGACGTTTGACTTACTGCTAGAGGGTTCTTACATTGAAGCAAGTAAGAGGCCTCACACATTGGGTGTGAGCAGCCACTTTGCCGCGATCAAGGCCGTCCCGACCCCCCGAGACGACGCGCACCGCATCGATCCCCCGAGCACTCAGAAGGAACCCCCATGCCCACCACCACCGCGGCCTTCGCCGCCCCGTCCGTCGGCGCCGAGCTGAAGCCGCTCACCATCACCCGCCGTGACCTCCGGGCCGCCGACGTACGCATCGACATCAAGTACACCGGCGTCTGCCACACCGATCTGCTGCAGACCTCCGACGGCTGGGGCCCCGGGCTGTACCCGATGGTCCCCGGGCACGAGATCACCGGCGTGGTCACCGAAGTCGGCCCGGAGGTGACGAAGTTCGCCGTCGGCGACCGCGTCGGCGTGGGCACCTACGTCGACTCCTGCGGGGAGTGCGAACCGTGCCGAGCCGGCCTCGAGGTGTACTGCGAGAAGGGCTGCACCCCCACCTACAACGCCAGGGACCGGCACGGCGAGACCACCCACGGCGGCTACTCCCGCCAGATCGTCGTCGACGAGCGCTACGTGCTCCGCATCCCCGACGGCCTGCCCCTGGACGCCGCCGCGCCCCTGCTCTGCGCCGGCATCACCACCTACTCGCCCCTCGCCCACTGGAACGCCGGGCCCGGCAAGAAGGTCGCCGTCCTCGGTATGGGCGGCCTGGGACACATCGCCGTCCAGCTCGCGCACGCCATGGGCGCCGAGGTCACCGTCCTGTCCCGCACGCTGAGCAAGAAGGACGACGGCCTGGAACTGGGTGCCGACCACTACTACGCCACCGACGACCCCGAGACCTTCGCCCGGCTGGCCGGCACCTTCGACCTGATCCTGTGCACGATCTCCGGTGCGCTCCCGTTCGACCCGTACCTCCGCCTCCTGAAGCTGGACGGCACCCTGATCAACGTCGGCGCCCCGGACGACGACATCTCCATGAACAACTGGGCCCTGATCCCCGGCCGCCGCTCCTACGCGGCCTCGGCGGCCGGCGGCATCCCCGAGACGCAGGAGATGCTCGACTTCTGCGGCGAGCACCGGATCACGGCCCGCATCGAAACCATCGCGATGGAGGACATCAACGAGGCCTTCGCGCGGCTGCACCGCTCCCAGGTCCGCTACCGCTTCGTGGTCGACATGGCGAAGTTCCAGGGCTGAGGCCCCCCTTGCCGAACCCGGAGAAGGAACACACCCCGCCCGCCCGGTGCACGCGCCGGGCGGGCGAGCCCTCGACGCGCACCGAAGGGTGCGACGGTTGCCGCACCTCGCTGCTGCACAGCGGCCAGGACCGCCCGGGAAGGGGTGGCCCGTCGAGCCGGATCCCCGGGCTGCTTGGATCAGCTCATGAGCCGTACTGGTGATCCGGTCAGCGGCAGTTCCGCACGCTTGAGTCTCGCCGTCCCCTTCGGGGCGGCATCCATCGCGTGCTGGTGCTGCTGCCCCTTCTGGATGCTGGTCTGGTTCGTGGCGCTGCCACTTGGCCTGACGGGCCTGCTGCGGGGTGTCATCGAGTATCGCGCCGCATCACGCCGGGGTGAGGCCCGCGGCAACCCGCTGGCCGGGCTTGCGCTCTCAACCGTGGGGACGGCGGCAGCCATCACGTACATGGTCTTTCTGCTGACCCACCCGGAGCTGCCCATTCAGGGCTAGGCGGAAGGGCCTTGGGCGGCGACTGCGGCTGCCCCACGCACGGACAGGTGCCCGCAACGGCGATCAGAAGTCGCGATGAAAAGTTGCCGGTACCGGCAGCGTCGCCCATCGGGGGATCGGCCAAACCACCGTGAAAGCGCGGCCGACCACATCCTTCACGGGTACGAACCCGCCGGTGGGACCGTGGACGTGGCCGCGGGAGTCCCAGGAGTCGTTGCGGTGGTCCCCCATCACCCACAAGTGGCCCTCGGGCACCTTGATCGTACCGACGGGGTTTTCGTCACACGGGGCGGAACCCGGATAAATGTACGGCTCGTTCAACGGGATTCCGTTGACCTTGAGCGGTTCCCCCCGATTGCACTCCACCGTGTCACCGCCTACCGCGATCACCCGCTTGATCAGATCTTTCTCTTCGGCCGACGGCATGAGGCCGATGAAGGCCATTCCCTTCCGCAGCCCCCGCAGAACGGAATTGTTCTCCTTCGGACCCCCTTCGTCGAGCCAGCCACCGGGATCGCGGAAGACGACGACCTCGCCGCGCTGCGGTGTCGCGCCGAACCACGGCGTGAACTTGTCCACCAGGACCCGATCGCCCCGCTGCAGCGTGTTCTGCATCGAATCGGAAGGGATCGAGAAGGCCTGCACGAAAAACGTCTTGATGAGCAACGACAGAAGCAGCGCGACGACGACCAGCACGGGCAGCTCCCGCCACCACGGGCTCCGCCTCACGCCGACCGCCTTGCCGGGCCGCTCGGCGTCCGCGCCCGGCGCGTTCCCCCGCTCGGCCGCCGCCGCTTCTTCGGTGCTCATGAATGGTTTCTCTCCCTCGGGACAGGGGCTGCGGACTGCCCGCGGTGCGGTGTCAGTTGCGGAGGAAGTCCAGGGCCTGCTGCACGAACACCTCGTGGTACTGGAAGATGCCGCCGTGGCCGGAGTCGGGGTACACGGCCAGCTTGGCGTCGGGCAGCAGCCGCGCGAGGACAAGGGTGCCGGCCGCTGTGGGCCACATCGTGTCGTTGTCGCCGTTGACGACGAGTACGGGCTGCTTCACGGCCGCCAGGCGGGCCGGCGAGGCCTCCCGCTCCCACGAGGCGAGCGCGGTGAGCTGGGCGCCGATGGCCTCGTTGGTGATCGGGGTGTCGCGGTCGTCGGCGGTGCGCCGGTCCAGGCGGGCGAGAAAGGCGTCCGCTGCCGCCTGACCGGCCTGCGACGGCTCGAAGAACAGGAAGTGCTTGGGGTGCTTTCCCCGCTCGGTCGCCTTCTGGACGGCTGCCTGAAGGACGGCACCGGTGGCGGCCGGGCCCTGGGCGCCGGCGGGCGCCGTGGCGGCCAGGATGATCCGGCGGACGCGGTCGGGGTACTGCTGGGCCACGACCTGGGCGACGATGCCGCCCAGGGAGTACCCGAGCAGGTCGACCGTGTCCAGGCCGAGGGCGTCGAGGAAGGCGACGGTGTCGTCGGCCATCGCCTCGAAGGTGTCGGGGGTGGTCCCGCCGGAGCGGCCGACCCCGCGCAGGTCGACCAGGACGACGCGCCGCTCGGCTGCCAGGCCGTCGACGACGGCGGGGTCCCAGTCGTCGAGGACCGCGGTCACGTGGTGCAGGAGGACCAGCGGAACGCCCTCGCCCTCACCCACCTCGCGGTACGCGAACGGGGTCCCCGCGACGTCGGCGGTTCGGGTCGGAGCGACGGCTGCGCCTACTGCGGACATGATGAGGTCCTTTCCCTCGTACTCGATGCCGGCGGTCCTGCCTGGCATCCATCGGATAGCGCTCGTTTATATAACGAATTCCGATGCCGAGCCAAACTTTCATTCAGTGAAAGTTTTTTGCCGCCCGCCGCTCCGCCGGTAGCATGCGGACATTCGCATTTCCGTTCGGGAGCGGAGCCGGGCTTCGGTGAAATCTCTCCTGCACGGGAGTTTCTCCGGGCACCGGACGCGGGGATTTCAAGAGCGCCCACCGGCAGGAGGCCGCGGTTCAATTCGGCCGCACCGCCGAATTGCCGGTCCGCGACAGGCGAAAGAATCATCCCGCATGAAGGACAGCAAGCGAATATTCGCGTCAGCAGCCGCCCAACCGAAAGCACTCTCATGTCTCTTCCGGCTCTGCTCCTCGTCCACGGCGCCTGGCACGACTCCGCCGCCTGGCAGCTCCTTGCCTCGCATCTCCCCGACGTGGACGTGCGGACCGTTCGCCTGCCCAGTACCGGAGAGGACCCCGAACTCCTCGGGGACCTGTACGCGGACGCGGCACGCATCGAAGCCGTCCTGGACGACATAGGGGGGCCGACGGTGCTCCTCGGCCATTCCTACGGGGGAGCGCCCGTGTCGCAGACGCCGGCGGGGCCCGGCATCGTGCGGGTGATCTACCTGGCAGCGATGATGCAGGACGTCGGTGACAGCGTGCTGACACCGACCGGAGGCGTCCGCCCCCCGTACTGGGACGTCCGTGAAGAGGAGGGCGACCGCCCCGGCTGGTTCGGCGTGTCCGATCCGGTGGACGTGCTGTACAACGGCGTCGACCCGCAACTGGCGGAGTCCGTCGCGGCATCGCTGCGCTCGCAGTCCCTCGCTTCCGTCACCCAGCCGCTCACCCGGGCCATCTGGCACGACGTACCGAGCTCCTACATCGTCTGCGAGCAGGACCGCGCGATTCCCGCCGCGTTCCAGCACGCCATGGCCCGGCAGGCCGACCGCGTCCGCCTGCTGGACAGCGGGCACTCGCCGTTCCTCTCCCACCCGGCGGAACTGGCCCGCCTGATCCGTGAGGAGATGGCCGTCTGAAGCGCGGGCATCGGGACGTGTTCACTCGCGCAGGGCGCGGGAAACCCTTCGGGCCGCCGCGCGAACGGCGGGGCCGAGCGTCTGGGGGGTTTGACTGCCCGCCCTGAAGGCGATCGAAAGGGCCGCCACGACCGAGCCGCCCGGGCCGTGGATCGGGGCTCCGATGCAGTGGACGTCCGGTCCCACCATTCTGTCGCTGCTGGCGTAGCCCTCCCTGCGGACATCGGCCAGCAGGGAGCGGAGCTGGGCGGGAGAGGTGATCGTGTTGCTGGTGTAGCGACGCGGCGGGGTGCTCAGATACTCCTCCCGGACGTCGTCGGGCGCGTGGGCGAGCAGGACGAGTCCCGCTCCCGTGGCGAACGCTCCGAAGCGGCCTCCCACCCGGCTGTCGGCCTGCGGTGCGCCCGGCGCGCTCAGGCGCTCCAGGAAGACGACGTCGAGGCGGTCCCGCACGGAGAGATGGATGTGCTGTTCCTTCGTCACGTCGTACAGGTCGTACAGGATCGGCAGGGCCAGATCGCGCAGCGGGAGGCCGCGAGGTGCGAGGGCGGCGACCTCCCACAGGCGCAGGCCCACCCGGTAGCGCCGGTCGGGTCCGCGCTCCAGGGCTCCCCAGGCGACGAGTTCGGCGGCACGACGGTGAACCGTGGGCAGCGACAGACCCGTTCGCCTGGACAACTCGGTGAGGGTGAGGGCGGGGTTCTCGTGGGTGAACGCCTCCAGCAGCGCCAGGACCTTGCCGGTCACCGACATGCCGTTTTCGTCGGACATGTCCATGCCCCTTCCTTCGTGTGCGGGACGGTCTCCGCGCCGTTCGCCGGACGTACCGTCCGCGGCCCCTCCCCGCACGGCGACGCGGGCCGCCGTGCGGGGAGGGTCGGGCACCGGCTGATGCCGGGGCCCGCTTGCCGTCAGTGGGCGGTTGCGGCGGCCTGCTTGATGAGGTCGGTGACGATGCCGGGGTTGGTGACCTGTGCGGCGTGCGGGACGTCTGCCTCGACGGTGTGCGCGTGGGCGCGGTTGGCCATGAAGCGCTCGGTGGCCGGCGGGATCACGTGGTCGTCCTTGGCGACGAGGTACCAGGACTCGACGGACTTCCAGGCGGGGACGCCGGAGGGCTCACCGAGCGCCTCGGGGGCGGCCGGGCTCTGGGTGGCGGCGAGTTCGGCGGCGGTCCTGGCGCTGACGCGGTTGCTGAAGAAGAGGTTGCGGTACTGGTCGGCCTTGGCGTAGAGGTCGACCCCGACCCCGGTGGTGCCGTCGGGCTTGGTGACGGGGAAGGTCACGGGGAACAGGGCGGTGGGAATGGCGGCGTTGGGGTCGTTGCTGATCTGGGAGCCGGGGAACTTCGCCGTCAGGGTCTTGACGTCCTCGTTCTTGTCCGGCGCGAAGGCGGAGATGTAGACGAGCGCCTTGACGTTCGTGTTGCCGGTGGCGGCGTTGGTGATGACCATGCCGCCGTAGGACTGGCCGACCAGGACGACGGGGCCCTGGATGGTCTTGAGGTACGAGGCCAGGTAGGAGGAGTCGGCGGTCACGCCCCGCAGACCGGTGGGCGGCGCGACCACCGGGTAGCCGTCGCCCTGAAGGCGCTTGACGACGCCGCTCCAGCTGGCGGCGTCGGACCAGGCCCCGTTGACCAGGACGACGGTCGGCTTGGGAGCGGCCGGGGTGTGGTGGGCGGGCGCGGCCGACGCGAACGCGGTCACGCCACCGGCGAGGGCGACCCCGGCCGTGGCGAGAACGGCGACACGGAACGTACGACGGCGAAGCATGGGTTTCTCCTTGAGCGATGGGTGCGCGACGATCGCGTCCCCGGGGAGCCCCCGTGAATGGCGGGGGCGGCGCGCCGAAGCGTCGGTGACGGACGGCGCGTTCATGCGGTCGAAGGCCGGCCGATCAGGGCCGGCGGTCAGTACTCCCGCGGGCCGCGGTCACACGTGGGCGGGCGCGTGGTCCACGGCCCAGTCCAGCGCGAAGTCGGCGACTTCCTGCCAGCCGTCCTGGCCGATGATGAAGTGCGAACGGCCGGGGAACTCCCGGTACTCCGTGACGGCCGGCGACTTGCGGTAGAGCTTCCAGTTCGCCTTGTTGACCTTGGCCGGCACGATGTGGTCGACCTCTCCCGCGATGAACAGGAGCGGGGACCGGCGGCCGTTCCGGAAGTCGATCCGGGTGGCGGCCCGCGGGTTGAAGTTGGCGAACGCCCCCTGGAAGAGGACGCGGGCCGAGCCGGGGACGGCGTAGCGCTCGTAGCGGGCGGCCGATTCGTCCTCGCTCAACGTGTTGGTGATGGCGTAGTGGAACTGCCGCGCCGTCAGGGAGACCGCCTTGTTCTTGTTGGCGGGGTTCTTCAGGACCGGCCAGGCCGATCTGAGGGTGGACAGCGGAAGGGGCAGCACACCCTTGACCGCCGCGGAGTCGATGGCGACCCCGGCACTGCCCAGACCCCGGTCGAGCAGGATCTGCACGACGGTGCCGCCGAAGGAATGGCCTATGAGGATGGGCGGGCGAGGCAGGTCGCGGATGACCTTCTCGTAGTGGTCGACCACCTCGTGCAGGCCGATGCCCGCGATGCCCGAGGGGTCGCGCCGCAGTTCCTCCACCTCGCGGTCGAGCCCGGGCCAGGCGGGAGCGATGACTCTGTGCCCCCGCGCCTCGTAGTACTTCTTCCATCCTTCCCAGCTGCGCGGGTTCACCCACAGGCCGTGGATGAGCACGATCGTGGCTGCCTCATGGGCATGGGGCTCACTCATACGGACCTCCGAAATGAATAGAACGTTCTGTTCATTCAAGCTAGCCGAACCGGTATCCGCGGGCAAGCGGAGCCGCGAAAGCACACGGTTCGGACGCAGGGCCGGCAGTGTGCGCCGGCCTCCCGCAGCGGTCCCAGAGTGTCGTCGGAGGCCCAGGACCCACATCCGTCGAACATCTGCGGGAAACCCGTCACCGAGCCGTGCCGGGCAGTCGTTTCGCCGGCGCACCAGGCGTCCGGTCGGCCGCCGGGCGGCGGCGCGGGCGCCACGGACCGCGCGAGGCACGGGATTTCTCGGCGGAAGGATCGCGGGAGTCGTGTCCCGCGGCCCGGTCGACCTGGTCCGGCCGCCGCTCGGACCGGAACAGCCATGAGCCCCAGTCGTCGCCACTGTCATATGACTTATGCGCTCCGGTGCCACCCGTACCGATACTGAGCAGGTGCCCGCGCTGCCACGCGCCGGTGCCGGAACTGTCGTGGCCCGTCGTCCGCCGGGACCGTGGCCGTCCCACCGCTCCCACCATGCGCCGAGGAGCATGATGTCGAAGATCATCCTTGTCACCGGGGCATCCGGCGGCCTCGGGGCAGCCACTGCCCAGGCCCTGGCCGACGCCGGTCACATCGCCTATGCCGGTGTGGAAGCGGCTTCAGGCCGTCCGTCGCTCGCCGCGCTCGCCCCAGAACCGGACGGGAACGCGGGCCGTCAAGGCGCTCGGCCGCGTCCTATCGCCCTCGACGTCGCCGATCAGCGCTCGGTCAGCGCCGCGGTCACCGGCATCACGGCGGAAGCCGGGCGGATCGACTGCGTGGTCCACACCATGGGACCTGTGCCCCGGGGCCCCGTCGAGTCCTTCACCCCCTACCAGTTGGCCCAGATCTACGACGCGAACGTGCTGTCCACCCAGCGGGTGAACCGTGCCGTGCTGCCGCAGATGCGCGAGCGCCAGGACGGTCTGCTGGTCTGGGTGGTGTCCCACGCCGATCCCGCGGACGAGGCCCCCTTCCTCGCCCTGCACTCCGAGAGCGTCGCGGTGATCGACCATCTCGCGGCCAGCTACGCGAAGGAACTGGCCGGCTTCGGGGTGGAGGCCGCGGTCATCGTGGCCGCCCTGATCGCGCCCGAACCCGGCGGCCGGCGGCCGCGGCTGGTCCTCCCCGACGACCTCGGTACGGCGCAGGCGTACGAGGGCCGGTATCCCGGTCTGGTCGACAGCGTCGACGTGCACCTGGCCGGTCAGGCCGTCACCGCGGCGCGTCTCGCCCGCACGGCGCGGGCCGTCGCGGCCGTGGTGGACAGCCCGAAGGGCGCTCGTCCGCCGCGGGTCACCGCCGGGGACCGGTGACGGCGGTCAGGCGGAGCGTGCGGGCCTCACTCCTCCAGGGCGCCGAGCGCGTCGCGGAGCGCCGCGCGGGAGGTGATGCCGAGCTTCGGAAAGATCTGGTAGAGGTGCGCTCCGACCGTGCGGTGCGAGAGATAGAGCCGTTCGGCGATCTGCTTGTTGCTCAGCCCCGATGCCGCCAGGTCCGCGATCTCCCGCTCCTGCGCCGTGAGCACCTTCCCGCCCGCTTCGGTCCGCGACGCGACCCATCCGGCGGCCCGCAGCTGCTTGGCCGCGCGATCCACCCAGGGGCGGGCGCCGAGCTCGGCGAAGGCGTCGTGGGCCAGCGTCAGCTGCCCTCTGGCCTCCGTGTTGGCACGGGCCCGCCGGAGCCGTTCGCCATGGGCCAGCCGCACCCGGGCCAGATCGAACGGCCATTGCCCGACCTCCGGCAGGGCCAGTGCGTCGCCGAACAGGCGCACCGACTCCTCGTCGTCCGTGGCGCACAGAGCGGCCGAAGCGCCGGCGAGGAGCGCGAGCCGCGTGGAGAGCGCGGCGATGTCGTTGTCCCGGATCGCCCGTACATGAGCGGCCGCCTCCGCCGGGCGGTCGGTGCGGACCGCGGATTCGACGAGATCCATCATCACCCACAGGGCGTGCGGCACATGGGAGGCGAAGGTGCCCGCGGGGCTGATCGCCGTCGCGTGCCCGTAGGCGCCGGTGAAGTCGCCGCGTCCGAGATCGGCCACGGTGCGTATGTGCCGGGCGTAGTGCAGTGCCGTCCCGACGCCCCGCGGCGCTGCCCATCGCTCGATGCGGCCGCTGAGGAGGGCGACGGTCGCGTCCTCCCCGCGGGGGGCGGCGACGACGGCCCGGCAGTACCAGAAGTACCAGGTGAAGAACCGGTATCCGGAGTCCTCGCAGAGCTGGGCTCCTTCCTCGGCGAGTTCGACGCACTCGTCCCACCTGCCGGTCAGGTAGTCGTTCAGGCACAGGTGCATCAAGGCGCCGAGGTGCCGGCGCACCGGGCCGCCGTCCCGTCCCTGGCGGACGACCCGCCACGAGGGCTCGCGGAGGGCCGGCAGCCGATCGAGGTAGAGCGCCGCGGTGCCGACCCGGACGATGCGGCCGGGGTCGGTCTCCTCGGGCAGTCCGCCGAGGATGTCCTCCAGCCGGTCCAGCGCGGCCGCTCCCGAACGGGCCGGGTCGGAGAAGGTCCTGCCGGCGACGGACAGCAGTGCGGGCGGCTCCGGGCGCAACCGGGAGAGCGCGGTGTAGAAGGGGTCCCACAACTCCGCACGGCCGCTGAAGAAGCACAGGAGCAGCAGCAGGTGCACGGCGTCGACGACAGCGTTGTCCTCGGCGTCGTACTGGTGGGTGCCTGACTCGATGGCGCCCACCAGCAGGCGGTGGGCCGTGTCGATGTCCCCGTCGCCGTTGATGACCAGATAGACGGCGGCAGCCGCGGAGCGCAGGGACCCCGCCAGGTCCGGGTCGGCGCGCCGGGCGTCCTCGAGCAGTTCCGAGACGCCGCGCAGCTCCCCCGTCGCGTCGGCACCGATGTAGGCGGCCTCGGCCAGGCGGCGGGCCCGGTCCGACCCGTGGGGACTCAGGTCGGCGGCCCGTATCAGCGCCGCGACCGCCCCCAGGGCGTCGCCGCGCGCGGTGATGCGCTGGGCGGTCTCCTCCAGCAGGGCGGCGACCTGCTCGTCGGGCTCGACGGACGCCTCTCCGAGATGCCAGGCCCGGCGCTCGGGCTGATGCGCCAGAGCCTGGGCCAGCGCCCGGTGCGCCGCGCGGCGTTCGGCGCTGGAGCAGGCGTCGACGACGGCCGAGCGGATCAGGGGGTGGCGGAAGACGAGCCGCCGGGTGCCCTCGTCGACGGTGACCAACTGGTCCTGCTCGGCCGGGGCGAGATCCTCGAGGTCGGCTCCGCAGTCGGCCTCCCTCGCCGCCGCCTGCAGGACCCCGAGATCGCCGGTCCCGTCCATGGTGGTGAGCAGCAGCAGACGGCGGGAGGCGGCCGGAAGGCCGGAGACCCGGGAGAGGAACAGCGCCTGGAGCCGCTGGCTCAGCGGCAGGACCGCGGGCAGGTTCTCCAGCGCCATGCGCTGCTGCCCGCTCAGCACCGTGGGCAGTTCGAGCAGTGCCAGCGGGTTCCCTTCGGCCGCGGACAGCAGCCGGCGCCGCACACGTTCGGCGAGGTTCGGGAACCGCGCGTCGAGCAGGGCCCGCGACGACGCCTCGTCCAGGGGCGGCACCTCGTACTCGGGCAGTCCGCCGCGGTTGAAGAAGGACTCGCTCCCTTGCCGCACGGCGCCCAGGAAGGCGACCCGGCTGCCGCCGAGCCTGCGGGCGACGAAGCCGAACACGGCGGCGCTGGCGCGGTCCACCCACTGCAGGTCGTCGATGACGAGCAGCAGGGAGTCCGACGCGGCCACTTGGCGAAGGAGCATCAGGGTCGCGCTGGACACGACGAGCCGGTTCGGCGACGCACCGCTGCCGAAGCCCAGCGCGACCCGCAGGGCCTCCTGATGGGTGCCGTCCAGATCACCGAACGTCTCGGAGAGCGGGAAGAGGAGCTGGTTCAGCCCGGAGTAGCTCACGTCGGCCTCGAATTCGACGCCGGCCGCACGCAGCACCCGCGTCCCGGTCGCGGACGCCGACTGCGCCACGGCGTTGAGGAGAACCGTCTTGCCCACCCCCGCCTGCCCCGACAGCAGGAGCGCCCCGCCACGGTCGGTGGCGCCGAGGAAGTCGCGTATGCGATCCAGTTCCTTGGTACGCCCCACCAGAGCGCCAGCGGCTCCGTCGTCAAAGGGGTCGCCGTAGCCCACCCGTCCACGCTCCCGTCAGCCGTCCGCGTCCGCGCGGGTTCACTCGGCGGATATTTTTTAATTCATCGACAAGGGGAGCTTCATGCTACCGCGCGAGACTTCGGCATCACCGTACCGAGCTGCATTTCCGGTAAACCCTTCGGCACACCTGGAAACGCCTGGAGAAGATTTCTTTCACTGAGTGAAAGTCGGAATCCGGCGGGCGTCCGCGGAGGGTAATGTGGCGTCCGGACACGGCAAACCCCCTCGTCACGGGGGTGCCCGCGCCGGTGGGGCCGGAGTCGGGGTGCCCGTCCGGCAGCAGGTGCGACCATGCGAGAAATGCCGGAACGCGCGCGACGCGCAGCACGGAAAAGGCACCCCCTCGACCCCGGGGCACCATATATGCATTCCGGCAGGCAAAGGCCGTCCGCTCCTCATGGCCATTTCTGCCGCCCTCCCGCCGGGGAATGGCCGCTACCGCCGGTCCGCACATGGGGACCTGCGCCTTGAGCACGCCTGGCCGCGCATCGGCCCGTACAGCGGCCCCGTCTCCGGGCGCACCGTCGCCGGCACCAGATTGTGGAAGGAACGTTCTATATAATGTCTCCATGACCGAGACGAACAGCGGGCCTGTCACGACCGGCCGCAAGTCGGCGGCGCGGGAGCGGCTGCTGAGCACGGCGAGCAGGCTCTTCTACACCGAAGGGATTCGCGCCGTCGGCGTCGACCGGGTGATGGCGGAGGCCGACATCGCGCGCGGCACCTTCTACCGGCACTTCGAGGGCAAGGACGACCTGGTACGCGGCTACCTGGACGCCACCGACCACGACATCCGGGCCCGGGTGGCCGTGGCGGCGGAGAAGACGGGGGGCGGTGCGGCGCTGCTCGATGTCGTCGCGCACAGCATCGGCGAGGAGATCTGCGGTCCGGGGTTCCGGGGCTGCCCCTTCATCAACGCGGCCGCGGAGTACCCGGACAGGAAGTGCCCGATCCACCAAGTCGTGCTGAGGCACCGCGAGTGGTTCCGCCAGCTGCTGGAGGACACCCTCGCGACCATGGGGGTCGCGGACCCCCGGCGGTCCGCCGACCTGGTGGTCGCCCTGCGGGACGGAGCGATGGTCGCGGGCTACCTCGGCGACTCCGGCACCGCGGCGCACACCCTGGTCCAGGGTGTCGGTCTGGTCGTCGCGGCGGGCTGACGGAAAGCCGCGCCGAGCATCCCCGCGCTCTCTCATGGTCCGTGCAGCGGCGTGTGCTCGGCCCAGATGGTCTTGCCGTGTGCATGGTGGCGGGTGCCCCAGCGGCAGGTGAGTTGGGCGACGATGAACAGACCCCGGCCGCCTTCGTCGAGGGTCCGGGCGCGGCGCAGGTGCGGCGTGGTGGTGCTGCCGTCGGTGACCTCGCAGGTGAGACAGGCGTCGCAGCGGATCAGGCGGAGATGCAGCGGTGGCTGGGCGTGGCGGATGGCGTTGGTGACCAGTTCGCTGACGATGAGGACGGTCGTGGGGGTGGCGTCGTCCAGGCCCCAGTCCGTCAGCTGCGCGGTGACATGTCTGCGCGCGGCGGAGACGGCCGCCGGATCGGCGGCGAGGTCCCACGTGGCGACGGTGGTGGTGTCGAGTGTGCGGGTTCGTGCGGCGAGCACGCGCAGTTGACGGGGGCCACCCTCTGCCGCGAGGGCCTGAAGGGCGGTGTGGCAGGTGGCCGCGAGCGAGGACTGCGGCTCGATGCGTCGTTCGGGCACGGCGGATCCGTCGCTCCCGGACCCGGAGCCCGACCCGGATCCGGTCGGCGGCGCGGAGTGCGTGTGCAGCAGGAGCACGCTGCCTTTGCCGAGCCGGATCTCGGCGGTCGCGACCTGTGCTCGTGTGCGTCCGTGCGGTGTTCCGGAGGGAAGGTCGACGGCGATCGGCACCCCTTCGGGGCTGATGACGATGGGGGCGGGATGGCCGGCGGAGGCGAGGGTGCAGTCCGCGGTGACGGGGTCGTAGACGGCGTACAGGCAGCTTGCCGTGACGTCGTGGGCGGCCTCGTCCGGTTGGAGCCGGTGGAGGACGTCCTGGAGGTGGGTCAGCGTCTCGTCCGGTTGCATGTCGATGTCCGCCAGCGTGCGTACCGCGGCGCGGAGTTCGGGCATCAGGGTGGGAGCCGGTTCTCCGTCCTCGGTCACGCTGCCGGCGACCAGTGCCACCCGGGCTCCGGGCAGTGGGATGGCGTCCAGCCAATGCGCCTGCGGACCTCCGTCATCGGCCCGGCCGTAGGAGAGTTCCACGGCTGCCGGCTGCGGGAGGCGCCCGGCCGGGGATCCCCCGGCGAGCAGGGACGCGCAGAGATCGCCGGTGTCCCGACGTGGCGCGGGAGCGATGCGGCCCCTCTTCTCGCCGCCCAGGGGAGGGATGGCGAAGGCGCACCTGGCCTTCTGGCCGGTCCGGACGCGGCAGACGACCAGGCTCATGGCCAGGGACAGGAAGGCCGCGGCGATGACCACCGTCCGGCCGCCCTCCGACACGCCCGGAATGGCGAAACCGTAGATGGCCACGCTGGTCGCCAGCGTGGAGGCTCCCACGACCAGGGTGTGCCGTACGGGCAGCAGGGCCGCCGCCATCGGGGGCGCCAGGACCGAGTAGTCCGACCAGCGGACCAGGCCCACTGCGGAGGCGTTGAGTTGCACTGCGCAGGTCGCGACGAGATAGCCGGCCAGCAGTGCACTCGGGTGCCGGAGGAGCAGTCTCGGCGTGGCCATCCTCGTCACCGTCCCTTCTGGTGTCGTACGCAGCGCCCTGCGAGACGGTGCGCCCCGGATGCGCGGCTCAGAGTTCGGGTTGTCCGCGCGGGCCTTCGCACTGCGGACGTTCACGACGGAGCCTGATCGGAACGGACGGGCTGCCGTGGGTGATGGACAGCGACGAGGGCCAGGTCGTCCTGGAGGTTCTTGCCGGCGTGCCGGTCCACGTCGACGCTGATGTGCTGCACGAGGCGGCTGGGGCAGTCCCAGGTCCATGTCTCGGCACGGTCGAGGACGGAGAAGAAGTCGCCTGCGGAGTCGCGGGCCTCCGCCAGGCCGTCGGTGTAGAGGAGCAGGGTGTCTCCGGGGCCGAAGGCGACGGTTTCGAGGCAGAAGGCCCTGGGAGTGTCCGCCGCGAGCCCCAGCGGCGGGGCGGGCCGGGTGACGGGAAGCAGGGTGAACCGGCTGCCCCGGCGCAGCAGGGGCGGCGGGTGCCCGCAACTGACGACCCTGGCGATGTCCTCGTCGTCGGGGAGCTCGATCAGCAGGGCGGTGATGAACCGCTCGCTGCTGTCGGGGGCGATACGGGGCAGCTCGCTGAGGTGCCGGCGAACGCTGCGTTCCAGGGAGGCCGCAAGTTCCGGGAGGGTGCGGTACTGCTGGGCCGACTCCCGGAAGGCGCCCAGGACGGCGGAGGCGTCGTCGATGGCCGGCAGCCCCTTTCCGCGGACGTCGCCGATGAGGATGCGCGTGCTGTGGCCGGTACGGGCGGCTGCGTACAGATCACCGCCCACCAGTGCGTGTGCCGCCGCCGCGCGGTACATCGAGGCGACGATGAGGGGGCCCAGCTCCCTCGGGATCGGCCGGAGCAGCACGCGCTGGGCGGCTTCGGAGACGGCCCGGACTTGGGCCAGTTCGCGCAAGTCGCGGTCGTGCAGCGCCCGGGAGGCGATGACGAACGCGGAGACGATGAGGACCGCTCCGATGTGAATGGGGAGCAGCGGTGAGTGGAGCAGGCCGTCGTGCCGGTCCACGAGAAGCACCGCCGCTGCTGCGAGAAGCGCGACGACGCCTGTGAAGCGGGCTCGTGCGAACGTTCCGGTGCACGAAGGGGCCGCGACGAGCAGGGGGGACAGGTGAATCGCGAGCGGGGCGAACGACGCGGCCGAGGTGATGGCCGCGATCAGCAGGAGCGGCGGCACAGCGCGACCACGCAAGCCCGGGGTGCGCGTGCGGCGGCAATGGGCCTGCGGCAGCCCGGGGACTTCAGGACCCCGGAGCGAGCGGGCTCCGCCGCCGGTGACGGGAGTGTGCGGGAAGTGGCGCATCACGAGTCGGGGGAGCGACCGGATGTCCCTGGAAGGGCTGCGTCGAATCAACATGGCGCGGCTTTCGTGCCATCGCGATGGAAAAGGGCGGGTTGAGATCCGATGGGACGTGAGGGTCCGCACCGTTGCGGTGACGTCTTCGGTTTCCACGCGGCTCCGGACGGGTCACAGCTCCACCGCCTTTCGTTTTTCCACTGAATGAAAGCCGTTTACCAATGAGGTGATTCAACTGTGCGACGGGCGGTTCGGTACGTCAAGCGACGTCGTCACCTCTCCACCACGACCCGGCGCGGGAGACGGGACCGCGTGTCCAACCACGCGCTGTTTCCCAGGACGTGAAAGGCAATCGAGTAACGCGGGCGCCGCTTTTGAACGCGACGGTCGAGCGGGGGTGTTCAACGCACATGGGGACAGCAGTCTTCCGCGACAGATGGGCCGAACCCACCTGCCGCGGCAGCGCATTGTGCTCCGACTCCGGCACCCTCACCCGCACGCCGACAAATAGCGCGATATGCCGAGTGCGTACCCCATGACCTGCGCGGCGAGTTCCTCGACCCGATCGGTGGTCAGTTTCTGTATTCGTCCTGCGAGGGTGACAGCGGCCGTGACGGCGCCGTTCGCATCGAACACCGGGGCCGCCAAGGTGCCCATTCCGGGAAACCGCGGGTCGTCGACAGAAGTCCAGCCGCGGCGGCGGATCCGCTCCAAGGAGCCCTCCAGGGGCCGAGGGCCACCCTCCCCGGCGAGTCGGAGGGCATGCGCGTCGTGGGCCATGAAGATGCCACCGGCCGCACTGCCGCGCAGCGGCTGCACACGGCCCACGTATCCGGGATACGCGAACGCCTGCGGTGAATGCGCCCAGAACGCGGTGACGTGCATGCTGCCCCGGCGTATCTGCAGGCCGCAGCCTTCCCCGGTCCGGTCCCGCAGGGCAGGCAGCGAGGACCTGGCCGCTGTCACGAGCTCCGAGGCCGCGTCGGCCGAGGCTCCCCACCGGATCATGCGCAGGCCGACGCTGTAGAAGGGACCGTCACGCCGCAGCAGGTCCTGGTCGACCAGCGCGGGCAGCATGTCCGCCACGGCCGACGACGGCACGCCGGCCATGCGGACGATGTCGGATGTGTGCAGGTACGGCGTTTCCACCGAGAAGCAGTCCAGTATGCGCGACCATTCCTGGAGCACCTGCCCGGCGGCCTTTGCGGCCGGCGGTCCGAATGTCGTCATGGTGGCCTCCTGCGCGGTCCCTCTCCGGGTATGTCGCGGATCTCGCCCGCTCGGACGGGACAGCACATCGGCGGCGGGCCGCGCGGCCGGGACTCCTTACGGCTGCTCCACGACAGTTGCCACCGGAACCTGAATCACGGGGAATGGATGTCCGGCCGATCGGCGAAAAGCACGACGACGTCACGGGCAATGCACCGAGGGGCCCGCTTCGGCTCTTGAGCAGACATCTGCCGACCCCGGTCGGTCCGGGTGGCGATGCAATATTAGATTCTGTTCGCCATCTTACAGGACACCGATCCCGGCGGGGAGCGGCAGCGGGCTGCGGACCGCGAGCCTAATCTGGCACCGGCGGTGTCGGACCGGCCGGCATTACGGAGGGTGATAAATGAGTCGCGTCTCGCAAGCAGAAGCGAAGGCCAATCGGGAGCGAGTGGTACTGGCGGCCTCCCGGCTGTTCCGCGAGGACGGCGTGACCAACGTGGGCATCGCGGATGTGATGAAGTCGATCGGCCTTACCCAAGGCGGCTTTTACAAGCAGTTCGCCTCCAAAGCCGCTCTCGTCGACGAAGCGGCCGCCAAGGCCTTCTCCGACAACTTGCAGGACCTTGTGGCGCTGGATCAGGAGACCGGGGGGCACCAGGCCGCATGGCAGTCGCTGCTCGATTCCTATTGCTCTGTCGAGCACCGCGACAACCCCGGCACTGGTTGCCCCGCCGCCGGTTTCGCCGGTGACGTCGCACGCGAGCCCGAGCACCGGGAGACCTACGCCAACGGCATCCAGGAGATTGCGCGGTGGATCGCACCGGGCGAGGCCGGCCTGGCGGCCTATGCCACGCTCGTAGGCGGCCTCCTGCTTGCCCGTGCCACCGCGGGCACGCCTTTGTCCGAGCAGATCCTGCGGGCCGCGCACGCGGCGGCGGCGGGCGCTGCCGACAGCGGCGGTCGGCCGGCAACCGGCTGACGCGCACGCGATCCGGGTGTCCGCCACGTGCCGCACCGTCAGGCGTGGCAGTCCGCCGAGTGCAGATCAGCCAACGCCTCCGGCCCGAGGCGGGGTTCATCACCACGGACCCGATACCAGCGGACGCCCGGTCCGTACTCGCCGGCTCCGCTCGCCGCTTCCCCCGAAGCGGCGTCCAAGCCGTACCCGGCCCGAGACGCAGGAAATCCCATCCAGAGAACTGACCTGGATGGGATCTCGTGAACCGTTCCCGACCCGAGTCGTGAACGGCCCTGTTGTGGGCCGTTCACGAGTCGGGCTGACCTGCGCCCATGTCCGCCTTACGGAGTGCCCTTCCCGCACAAGCCAAGATCGCTTCCCGTCTTGGCATGCTCAAGACCATTTTCAGAAGCAGCAGCTCTGAGCGCTGCTCGAAGACCCAGGGGCGGTGAAGCGGCCGGAGAACGGCCCCGATGAATTCGGAGCACGCCGCACAGGGCAACGGCCCTGATGGGTCCACTGTCCGACCTGAAATAAAATGGGCCCCCACCCGTCAATGGCAGCGGACTGAGACATGCGATGCGGGTGCGGAGCAAGCGGGATTCCACTCACGTACACGAGACCCGCAGATGCGTCGTCGATCACAGAGTCGCCCGTCGACTCGGGATGCCGAGCCAAACTTTCATTCAATGAAAGGCTTTCTGCTGCCCGCCGGTCCGGAGGTACCATCCCGACGCTCATATTCCAATCCAGGCAGGCGGCGTCCACGATGCGGAAGAAGTCCCCCTGCCCGACTTCGAGCGCCCTCGCCAAGGACGGTCGACACAGGAACCCGCGTTGAAACCGGGGATTTCTCCTGACACGTGTTCACCGTCATGGGAGAGACTGCGCGCTGGCCGAGACGGAAGATGAGGATTTTTTCCGATGGCCGGCTGGCCAGTACCTGCCATGATCTGGAGCACTTTCCCCGTTCACCTATCACGAGGACGTTCAGCTCTGTCCGCCCGTTCCGATTTCGAACACCGTCCTCTGGCGCCGATTGCCAGGCGGACGGATTTTCCATCAACCGGGCTTCCCGGCCAAGTCCTTCGGTCGCGAGGCGCCGCATCCCGTGTCATCGGCGAAGCGATTGTCGCAGTCCAATTTCAAGGGAGTCGCACGTCCCGGGGTCGACCGCGATGCCTGCGTGTCGGACGAGCAGCACGAAACTCCAGCGAAGTCATATTCATCTCATGCCACGGGCGGGAGTACCGATGCCGTCATCATCTGAGTCCGAATCCGAAAATCGCGCGGGCCGAGACCCTCTGCTTCGTCTGCCGCGCAGGGCGAAGCATCCGGCTGGGGATCATGCCGGGTCGGCCGACTCGGCCGAGACGGCTGAGACGGCTGAGACGGTGCCGCCGGACATCGTTCCGGATGTCCATGCAACATGGAGCGCCCCGGACCGGGCCAGGGTCGAGCGGATCCTGCGAGGCGTGAGAGGCGGGGCTCAGCCGCCTGAGGAGAACCACCCCGACCCAGAATCCGCCGCCACCGGGTCGACACTCCCCGACACATCCTGGGCGGACGCACCGCCCACTGGAGCAGGAAGCCGGGCCGGAAGTCGCCCACGTGCCACAGGCCGTAGTCCGCGGGCCGACAGTGCAACCACGAGCGGTGCACCCACGCCCGTGGTCCCGGCCGACCCGGGCGGCCAAGACGCGCAGTCCAGCAAGCGTCGACGCCTGCTCGTGGCCGGAGCCGTGATCACCGTGGTGGTCCTGGCCGGGATTCCTCTCCTTCTCAGTGGCAACGATGAGCGGCGTCCCGCCGGAGGGACTTGGCAGGGCACCGATGCGGACTCACTGCGCAACATCCCCACACAGCAGGCGGCGACGATGCCGTCGACCGCTGGGACGGTGACCGGCGGGCACGGTTCGCCGGACACTTCCGCGACGCGACGCCCGCCTGCGGGATCACCCACCCCTTCCCCGCCTCCATCGGACAAGGGGCTCGGCCAGGGCTCGGCGGATGACGGAACCACCTCGTCGTCGGAGCCAACTCAGCCGACCGCTGCCGGCAGTCAACAGGCGCCTGCGAAGCCCCTCGGCGACAACCTCAAGCCGTTGACAGTGACGAGTACCAGGGCTTTGGCCCTGGGGGACTCGATCGTCAACGGTCCGACCGCTCTGACGCTGCAGACCAGCGGGAACCTCGTCGTGACGCACCACGGAACGGTCACGTGGTCGAGCGGGACGACGGGGCACGGCGCTACAGCGGTCTTCCAGGAAGACGGCAACTTCGTCGTCTACTCCACTGACGGATCAACCGCTTGGTCCACGCGAACGGATGGACACAACGGCGCTGTGCTGATGATCGGCACCAACGGGAACATCCGTATCGTGTACCAGAATTCGGTGCTGTGGCAGACAGGCACTGTCAACTGACAATCCGGTGCGGCCGTGCTCCCTTTACGGGGGCTCGGCGGCCAGATGGCGATCCGTCAGTGCTGAAGATGGCGCCGCACGTGTCCTGCAGCGCGTGCGGCGTCCGTGCCGATGCCGTAGAGGATGCCGGAAGCACGGTGAGTCAGCCACTGGAACCCCACCGCCTGCACTCCTGGATAGTAGGGGGGCATGCCCTCTGTCTGCCCACAGATGCCGCTTCGGGAAGCCCCGTCCATGCCGAGGGCACGGCCTTGCTTATGCCTGCCGGACGTCTACGTGGCGGGGAAGTTGCAAGTTAGCCACCCGTGCAGTCTGACTGCATTCCCGCTTCGCCCTCGACAGGTTTCTAAGCTCTCGGTGTCAGGCAGGCGCGATCTAGCCCAACATCGTCAAATCGGTGGATTCATACGGGATCAGCGTGAAGGCTGTGACACGTGGAGAACTCATCCGGCGGGCCTGTTACCCCCATCCGTGTTCAGCTGGTCGATCCGTCCAACGAACTGTTGGATGCGGTGATCCAACTGGGAGACAGCAACAGGGCCACACTCGGGTTCCTTGCGGGCGCCGCGTTCGTGCAGGCTGCGCACAGCCGTACGCTCTTGGCGGCGACCATCCGCGGAGAACTTGCCGGGTACGCCCTGTTCGCGCTACCCGGTCAGCGCATCCGCCTCGCGCATCTGTGTGTCGATGACCGCTTCAAGCACCGCGGCATCGCACGCCTCCTCGTCGACAAGATCAGCGAGCTGCATCAAGACCGCTCGGGCATTGGCCTCAAGTGTCGCCGTGACTACGGACTCGAGCCGATGTGGACCGCGCTGGGCTTCGAGCAGACCAACGAGGTCGACGGCCGAGGCGCAGATCGTCATCCACTGGTCGTCTGGTGGCGCGACCATCACCACCCCAACCTCTTCACCGACCTGGAGTCGACTGCTCAGTTCCGGGTCGCGATGGACCTGAACGTTTTTGCGGACTTGTACTCCCGCGACTCCCGGTTGGGCCGGGAGGAGACGCAGGGCCTGACCGCCCCGTGGATCGAGGACATGGTCGACCTCCTGGTCCCGCCTACGCTGGTCGATGAGATCGGCAAGCTCAAGGACCCGGCCGAGCGCCGGCGGCAACTGGCACTGGCCAGCAACCATGAGCGTATGTACCCGGACCGGGCGGCAGCCGACGCACTCGTGCAGGAGATGCTGGTCAGTGCAAAGACCGAATTCGGCCTCGATCTGCCTCGCGAGCCCAACGATCTGCTCGACCTTCGATACGTGGCCGAGGCCTCTGTCAGCGGCGTGGGCTACGTAGTGTCCAGGGACAACTTCCTCACCACCTCCATCGGACCGCTCGCTGAGGCCGTCTGCAACGTCCGTGTCCTGCGTCCCAGCGACATCGTTGTGCACGTGGACGAGCTGATCCGCGCGCAGGCCTATCAGGGCCGCGATCTGCTGGGCACCTCGTTCAGCGTTGGTGCCATTCCGGCCGGGCAGGAGGAGAGGCTTGCGGTGCCTCGACCAGCCCGGCGGAGAGCGCAAGAGCACCTTCAACGCCCGTCTGCGCGACCTGGCCAGCAAACCCGCCACGTGGGACCGCCGCTGGATCCTCGACGGTGACGGCCGACCGGCAGCTCTGTACTGCGTGTGCCAGCAAGACGGGCAAATGGAGGTTTCCCTGCTACGCACAGCCGTGAGTCACCCCCTCGCGCGGACCCTGGCACGCCAGCTGTTGTTTCTGCTGAAGGGAATGTGCCGCGCTCAGGGGATCTCCGTCCTTCGGCTGAGCGATCCCCACATGTCGAAGGACATCCGCACCGCTGCGGCCGAGGACGGCTTCCAATCGCACCAGGACACACTCGTCGCCCTCGTGCTCGACGCCTGCGCCGATGCCGCCAGCATCACCGACCTCGCCGCGCAAGCCGGTGCCCTCGCCGGATTCGACACCCCCGAGCTGCCCACGTCGATGCCTGCGTCCGCCGCCTACGCGGTAGAGCGCGCCTGGTGGCCCGCGAAGATCACCGATGCCGAGCTTCCCAGCTTCCTCGTCCCGATCTGGCCCCTGTTCGCGAGCGACCTGTTCGAGTTCTCCCCCTCGTTGCTGCCACGAAATGACCGCCTCGGCATCAGCCGCCAACACGTCTACTACCGCGCTGCACGCTCCGCCGGCGAGCGCGTCCCGGCCCGGATCCTGTGGTACGCCAGCAGCGACAAGAACCGCACCGTCCAACAGGTCATCGCCTGCTCCCGGCTGGACGACACCGTCGTCGACCAGGGCAGGGCCCTGCACGCCCGATTCCAACACCTCGGCGTGTGGGAGCGACGCCACATCGACAAGGCCGCCAACACGGACGGTCTTGCCCGCGCCCTGCTCTTCTCCGACACCGAGATCCTTCCTCGCCCGATCTCGCTCTCTCGGCTGAGGGCCCTGGCGGATGAGCACCGTCACTCCTTGCGGCTACAGTCGATCTCCAAGATCCCGCCGCAACTGTTCAGTGCCCTCTACCGGGAAGGCCATATCGCACGGTGAACGACAACGAACGCGCACTGCTGCTGTCGCTCCACCCCCGCTTCGCTGACTCGATCCTCGATGGCACGAAGACGGTCGAGATCCGCAGGCAGCGCGTGGCGGTCCCCGTCGGCACGCCGGTCATCTTGTACGCCACATCCCCGGTCATGGCACTGGTCGGCACCGCACAGGTCGAACACGTTCAGGTGGCCCGCCCTGCCGAGGTCTGGGCCACCCATACGACCCGCACGGCCCTCAGCCGCGCCGAGTTCGACGACTACACCGACGGTGCTCGTTACGCCTCCGCGGTCGTGCTGCGGGACGTAGAACCCCTCTCACAGCACGTACCCCTTTCGCACATGCGCTCGGCAGGCGACTTTCACCCGCCCCAGAGCTACCGCTATATGTCCAGGCAGAGCCTGCGCCAACTGGTCAGCGAACACCCGATGGCCCCAACCCTCCTGCGCCGAATCGCAGCCATGCCCCAGGCATCGACAGCCGCGCCTACCGATGTCACCCCCATCCAGCCCAAACGCGCCAACGCCGCAGGCCCAGCCCGCCCGCGCACGCGACTGCGACACGCCTGACCTGCGTCTCGCCTAGTGAGTCGAGTCGATAGTCTGTGTTCGGCGTCGAGCTCGACGGACCCCAGCCTGCTGGTCTTGGGCCGCCGAGCCTGCTCGCGAGCGCGCTGAGGCGCCTGCCACGCCCGGTATTCGACGCGGCCGCCGTTCGCGGCGGCCTCCCGCGACACTGTGGGTGTCGCCCTGTTCAGCCGGGCCGCGATCAGGGTGAACGAATCATCAGCATGCAGGCCCAGGGTGATCTCCTCCCGGTCAGCCAGCGTCAGCCGACCCGGCCCGGGAACCCACCCATCCCAGCGAAGCGGCCGCCACGCCGCGTGGCTCACGATCAGCGCCACTGCTTGGTGCGAGCAGCCCACCTGAAGGCCGATCTCCCGTAAGGACAGCCCCTGACCTTCAGCCGCAACGCCAACTGCCGTTACTCGACCGTCAGATATGGACGCATAAGCGAACCACCTCAGCTCATCGAGATTTTCTCGACTCACCAGGGCGTTGCGGCGACCGACTGAATCTGCCCAGTCAGTCACGGATCAAGCGTCGACACCCTCCTTGGGAATCAGGAGGCGCCCCAGCCAATCGCGAAGGAGGGCCCGTTCCGTGTCGCTCAGCACCGCGTCGGCGTCGTCCAGTACGGACAACAGTGCCACCGCTGCAGAAGCTGGTGTCACGCTCTGACCGCCGCCTTCCTGCGGGTGCTGAACGGTCACCGCCACACGGATCGCGTCACGCACACGGGTGGACAGTAGCGGGTCACGTTCCGTTTCAGGCGTGGTGATCAGCGTCATGATCACCCCCGTACTTGCCGCGAGGATCTCCGCAGCGGCAACAGTGGGGGTCACGGTCAGCAGGCCCTGCCGAGCGGCCGGCTCGAGAGCTTTGAGGAGCATCGCCTCCACCTCACTCACCACGCCGCAGCGGGCTCCTGTGCTCACACGGGCATAGATGTAGGCGTAGAACGTCGGATGCTCGACACCGAATCGCACATGGATGTCCCATCCATCACGGATCGCCTGGAGGGGGTCCGGGGATGCGTCCTCTGCCGCATGCGTGGCCAGGAAGTCACGGAAGCCGTGACTGACCACCTCGTCCAAGAGCCGCTGCTTGCTCCCGAAGTGGTGGTAGAGGGTGGGCGCCTGCACGCCTGCCAGCTCGCAAATGGCGCGAGTGGAGACGTCACCGACCTCGGTCTGCTCCAGCAGCTGGGCTCCCGCCAGCAGGAGGCGATCACGGGCAGAGGTTTTTGACATGCAGCTACATTACATGATGTATCAGCGCTCCATTCTCATGGCCGGCGGGCGCCCACGGATGTGCCACCCCCGACCGGACCCTGTGTCGCGAGTGCCCGACTCGCCTCCCGCTCGGCGTCGAATGTGACAACGCTCACCCGCTAAACGTTTGTATCGGCTCCATGTATCGACGCTATATTCGGCGTCATGAGTACTGCAGAAAAGACTTCAGTGGCAGGAAGCGCAGCCACATCCGCGAAATTGGGCGGCGCTGCCGCGGGGTTGCTGGCCGTCCTGTGTGCCGCGTTCTTCCTTGACGCACTGGACACCTCGATGGTCGCAGTGGCGCTGCCTACGGTGCAGCAGGCGCTGCACATGTCGATCAGCCAGCTCCAGTGGGTGGTTTCCGGCTACGTTCTGGGCTTCGGCGGGTTCCTCCTGCTGGGCGGTCGCGCGGCTGACCTCCTCGGACGCCGCAAGGTGTTCCTGATCGCACTGATCGTGTTCTTTCTGATGTCCGGACTCGGAGGTTTCGCGACCAGCGGCACGATGCTGATCGCCAGCCGCTTCCTGAAGGGTGTATCCGCCGGCTTTACCGCGCCGGCGGGCCTGGCGATCATCTTGACGAGCTTTCCTGAGGGACCGGTGCGCAACCGGGCTCTGTCCATCTACTCCTCCACCGGGGCGGCCGGCTTCACCTTCGGTCTGATATCCGGTGGCCTGCTCAGTGAGGTCGGCTGGCGATGGGTGTTCATCATGCCCACCATCGTCTCGGGGCTGATCCTGCTGGCCGCGCCCAGGCTCATTCCCGTTGACCACCGTGGTAGCAGTAGCCGCGGCAGCATGGACCTTCCCGGGGCGGCTGCGATCACCCTCGCCATGCTGCTTCTGGTCTTCACACTCACCGAGGCCCCGAGCGTCGGCTGGGGTGCTCCGCGCACCCTGCTCTCACTGCTGGCCGTCGTGGCCCTGCTGGCTGTCTTCGTGGCCATCGAGCGCCGACAGCAGTCACCGCTGCTCCCGCTTGGTCTGCTGGCCTCCTGGCCGCGGGTCCGCGCCAACCTCGGCGTGATGGCGTTCGTCGGAGGCTGGGCAGCAGCACAGTTCATGGCCACCCTCTATATGCAGGAGACCCGCGGCTGGTCCGCCCTGACCACCGCAGCCGCATTCTGGCCCTGCGGCGTTCTCGGCCTGTTCGTCGCTCCCCGGATGGAGAAGCTGATCGGCCGCTTCGGAGTCCCCCGCGTCCTCTCCTTCGGCCTCGTGCTCACCGTCGTGGCTTACGGCCTGCTGCTTCCCCTCGGTCTCACCTCCGGCTACTGGCCGGCTCTCTTCCCCACGTTCGCCCTCATCGGCATCGCCTTTGCCGTGTGCTTCAGCACGCTGAGCATCAGCGCCACAGCCGGTGTCGCACCCGAGCGGCAGGGCGTTGCCAGCGGCCTGTTCCAGTCATCGGCCCAGTTCGGTACTGCCCTGCTCGTGGCTGTCACCACGGCGGTCAACCAGGCCGTTGCCCGCCCCGGCGCCCATGGCGCCATGCACGGCTACCACGCAGCCCTGCTGGTGCCCTTGATCGCTGCTGCCGCCGTCCTGGTGCTGTCCCTGCCCGCTGCCATCCGGAAGCGGCAACCGGCCCTCGTGTAACGCCGCGGCCGGCGAGAGCAGCCACCGCAATCGACTGCGCTCACCGGCCCACGCACGCGCGGGCCGCCGCCGGCAGCGTCCGGCACCCACCACCCGACGAGAGCCCCGTTCGGGCGCGTCGCACCCCCGAGAGAACCTGTGAGATCTCCATGAGTCATGACGCAACGACCAGGCAGTCACCCGAGAGCCGGGGAGGGAAGTTCACCCGTCGCGGCGTGCTGCGAACGGCAGCGATTGCCGGTGCGGTCGCAGCTCCGCTGCCCTGGACGATGTCGCAGGCAGCGCCCGCAGCGGCGAGCGAGCGAAACCCGGTCGGGCTGGGCAAGCTGCGCCCGGCGACCGAGGCCATCACGCCCTTCCGCCTGCACGTTCCCGAGAACGCGCTGGAGGACCTGAGGTACAGGCTGCGCAACACCCGTTGGCCCGAGCAGGAGCTTGTCAAGGACTGGTCGCAGGGCGCCCCCCTGCACCGCGTCCAGAGGCTCGTGAAGCACTGGGAGACCCAGTACGACTGGCGCCGCCTGGAGCGGCGCCTCAACAGCCTCGGGCAGTACCGCACGAAGATCGACGGGCTCGGCTTCCACTTCCTGCATGTGCGCTCCCCTCACCCGGACGCGACACCGATCATCCTCACCCACGGATGGCCGGGATCGGTGGTGGAGTTCCTCAAGGTCATTGACCCGCTGACCAACCCGACCGCCCACGGCGGCCGTCCCGAGGACGCCTTCCACGTTGTCATCCCCTCCCTCCCCGGCTACGGCTTCTCCGACAAGCCCACCGAAAACGGCTGGGACGTCATGCGGATCGCCAAGGCATGGTTCGAGCTCATGCGCCGCCTCGGCTATGACCGCTACATCGCCCAGGGCGGCGACTGGGGTGCCAGCGTCACCACGGCCATGGGCAAGCTGTGGCCCAAGGAACTCATCGGCGTCCACCTGAACCTGCCGGTCCTGTTCGACGCCCCGCTGGTGGGAACGCCCACCCCTGAGGAGCAGAAGGTCCTCCAGCAGATCGCCGACTTCCAGGCCAACGGCACCGCCTACAGCGCGGTCCAGCGAACCTCGCCCGAGACCATCGGCACCAGCCTGACGGACTCCCCCGCCGGACAAGCCGCCTGGATCTACGAGAAGTTCGGCCTGTGGACCGACAGCAACCACAACCCGGAGAGCATCTGGTCCTACGACGAGATGCTCGACGACATCATGCTCTACTGGCTTCCGGGCACCGCCGCGTCGGCCGGCCGACTGTACGCGGAGAGCTTCGCCTCCGCGTTCATCCGCCACGAACTCGACCTGCCGGTGGGCGTCACCATCTTCCCCAAGGACATCTTCACCGCGCCCAAGATCTGGGGAGAGCGGACGTACCACAACCTCGTCTACTGGAACGAGGCCAAGCGCGGCGGCCACTTCGCCGCCTTCGAACAGCCGAAGATCTTCACCGAAGAACTTCGCAAGTTCGCCCGCCTCATTCGCTGACCCCATCACCAGCAGCTTGCCCGCCGGGGCCGCCCGGCGGGCAAGGGATCGAGACGAGCAAGGCACCCCGACAGTCACACTCCGGTCTCCCTCGTCGGAGGTCGGGGGGCACCACCCCACAAGCTCCCAGACGGGAACCCCAGGTGTTCTTCGACATCGGACCTCTCGAATTCGTGACCCTGATCGTGCTGGCCATCATCCTGATCGGACCCGACAAACTCCCCAAGATGGTGTCGGACGCCACACGGACCCTGCGCCGGATACGTGAACTCTCGCAGAGCGCGCAGGTGAGCATCCGGAGCGAACTCCCGCCCGAGCTCCAGGACCTGCGCATCGAGGACCTCAACCCCAAGACGCTCATACACAAGAACCTGCTGGCTGCCGAGGCCCTGGACCTCGCCACAACAGTGACCGACTTCGATCTCGAAGTCGAACCGTTCTCCACCCCCGACACGAAACTGGCAATCACCCCCAGGGCCGAGCAGCCCCGGCCGACCATCGCGACCAGCGGCCCGTCTGCCCGGCAGACGGACGGCCCCGCTTGACCAAGCAGCGCCTACGCGTGCCAGGAAGGGCACCACACCCGCCTCCCCGCCCCCCAACAGGCCATTTCCTCGCCAGGCGCAGCGCCCTCATTCCACCGATAACACGGCACCACACCGGCTTTCACCTCACCCTCCAGAGAGGAAACCCTCCATGTTCGGCAGGCTCGGAGCTCCCGAAATCGTCCTCGTCCTCGCCGTCGTAGCGCTCCTGTTCGGCGCCAAACGACTCCCTGACATAGCCCGCTCTTTCGGACAATCGCTCCGGATCCTCAAGAGCGAGACCAAGGCCATGCAACGCGAGAACACCGGAGAACGAACGTCACCCACCCCCACCCTGCAGTCCACGCCCGACCACCACGCGGCCTCCCAGAAGACCCCACCCGAGGACGTCCTTGTCGAGCACTGACCCCGACCACGTACCGATCACGTGCGGCTTGCGCCACGCGTGAGGAACCGAGACCCTCCATGCCCCCCACACCGCATGAAGAAGCCCGGATGCCCCTCCTGGACCACGTGCGCGAACTGAGGAACCGCCTGGTCAAAGGCGTCGGAGCGATCCTCCTCGTCACCGCGGGCGCTGCCTTCTTCTACAAGCAACTCGTCGGATTCCTCATCGCCCCCCTGCCCGACTGCACCCCCGGCCAACTGGCCGGAGCGGCGCTGGCAGGGCATTGCGGAGTAATCGCCATCAACGGCCTGCTCTCCCCCTTCACTCTCGCGCTGAAGGTGTCGATCACCGCGGGCGTCATCGCAGCGAGTCCGGTCTGGCTCTACCAACTGTGGGCGTTCATCGCTCCAGGGCTGCACCGCAATGAGAAGAAGTACACCCTGGCATTCCTGGGCGCCGGCATCCCGCTCTTCCTCTCGGGAGCCGCCCTGGCGTATTGGCTCCTGCCGACCACGGCCCGGGTGCTCATCTCCTTCACACCCGCTCACACCACCAACATGCTCCCGGTTGACGACTTCCTCAACCTCGCCACCCGCTTCATCGTCGTCTTCGGTCTCTCCTTCGAACTCCCCCTCCTCCTCATCTTGCTGAACTTCGGCGGCGTGATCTCCGCACGGCAGATGTCCGGCTGGTGGCGCGTCATGATCATGGCAATCACGGTCTTCGCCGCCCTCGCCACACCCAGCACAGACCCACTCACCATGCTGCTGCTCGCCGCCCCTCTGAGCCTCCTCTACTTCGCCGCCTGCGCTGTGGCATGGGCTCACGACCGCCGCCGCGTACGGCGCACCCACGACGGCATGGACGACACCGAGTTCGCCTCGCTCGAAGTGGCCTCATCACGGTAGAGCTGGGCTGTTGGTCTCACTCGACCCAGCGTCACCCTTCTGCCACCGGACACCAGATCGCCCAATTCCGCTGAATGCCCAGGGCTACGAGCAGTCCGCTCTCACGGAGGTCGTGGAGCAGGCGCTGCTGGGCCTGTGACATCTCCAGTCGCGTGGGGGAAGGGGTCAGGACAGACCGGTGACGGTCACCTTCGCCCGGCCGCTGTCCGAGCGCAGGACAATGTCGAGCAGGAAGAAGTCGCCCGCTCGTGGCCCCATGACCTCCCACGCGCCGGCACGGAGGGTGCGGGAGACGGTCTCGTGGCGTTCGCCGGGCGCCGAACCGCTGATCGCCACGAGCTGCACCGGTGTCCGGCCAGTGTTCTTCAGCGTCACCGAGCGGGTCCGTGGGCAGTGAGTGGTGCGCGTAGCGGGGCAGTGCCGACGGACATCTCCGAAACGCGCCAACCCGCACGAGACATCGGCGGCAAAGGCAAAGTCGGACGAGCAGGTGGCACCGACGCGCAGGCCGCTCGCGGTGTCCGCCTGTTCGCCGGCTTCGGATCCGTGCGAACGCGCGACGGCGAAGGCGGCGAGCGCGGTGGTGGTGACGAGTACGGCGGTGGTGGCGAGTACGGCGGACAGGAGTGCTTTCCGCACGGGTGTGCTCCCAAGGTCGTGCTGTGGATCGATGGTGCAGGTGCCGGGGGCGGGGCCCGGAAGTCATACCTCGTGGGCCCGCCCCCGGCGGGTACTTCCTCAGCGACCGGAGCTGGAGGCGTTCTGCGACGGACTGGCCGTCGCGGTCACATCGCCGGCGTAGACCAGGGCGGTGCGGTGGTTGTACTGGATCGTGTACATCTTCTTGGCGCCGAAGACGACGGTGCCGGAGGACTTGAAGTAGTCGTCGGTCAGGGCGGGGGCTGAGGTGGCGACGTAGGCCTGGCCCGACGGGATGGTGTACATGCTCAGCGGCGCCTGAGTGGAGGGAGACAGGCCCGCGGGGTACTCGGCGGCATCGGGGTAGCTGGAGCCGTAGACCTTCACCGGCGGCGTGATGGGGGTCTGGCCACTGTGGATGATGGTCACGCCACGCGCGGGGACGGTGTTGACGCCGCCGGGGTTGTGGAACCAGACCTTGGAGCCGCTGTACCAGATCGCAGTCCAGTCACCGTCCTCGCCGGCGACGACGAACTGCTGCCCGGCCTGGGCGGTGCTGCCCCAGTCGTTGATGCGGTCGGTGCCGGCGGCGCCGGAGTGGATCGCCTGGTCGCCGAACAGCGGTGCGGTGTCGCTGGGGGCGGTGCGCAGGTAGACGAAGTTCGACGGCTGGGTGACCTTGGTGCAGGCGGTGGTGGCGCCGGTCGGGTCGTCGGAGGGGCAGATCTGGACGGTCTGCCGGTTGTCCGCGAAGCCGGGAGCGATGGTCACCACGGTGCCCCAGTCGCCGACGCCGTGCCCGCCTGCGACCGGGGCGCCGAGCAGATCCATGAAGTGCTCCCAGTCCCAGGACGGGCCCGGGTCCCAGTGCATGCCGGAGACCGTCGCGGACGTCGGACCGACAACGTTGTCATGGCCGAGGATGTGCTGCCGGTCCAGCGGGATGCCGAAGCGGCCGGCCAGGTACGTCACGAGGTCCGCGGTGGCCTGGTACTGGGCTTCGGTGTACCAGGTCGCGCCGTGGGCCGCGTACCCCTCGTGCTCGATGCCGATGGAGTGCATGTTGGTCGAGTAGTTGCCCGCATGGAAGGCGAGATCCTTGGTCGGCACCATCTGGGTGACCGCGCCGTCAGCCGACCGCATCACGTAGTGCGAGGCGCTGCCGCCGGGGGCCTGGAAGGTGGCTATGGCCGAGGCATAAGAGGACTCGGTGTCGTGGATGACGATCGAGTCGATCCGGATGCCGTTGGCGGGCCGGTTGGACACCTGCCCGTTGGACGGGGCGGCCGGAACGAACGTGCAGTTCACGGTGGCCGGGCACTCGGTGTCCGTCGCCGCTGACGACGCCAGGTGCAGCTTCGCCAACTGGCCGGTGGCGGGCCGGACCTGCGGGCCGGCGGTCAGGCTGATTCGCTGGCCGTCCGCCGTCGTGCGCACGGCGCCCTGGTGCAGGGTGGCGAAGACCCGGTCGGCGAAGGCGCGGGCGCCCTGGCGCTGCGCGGACTGGCTGTAACGGGCCACCGCGCCGTACCAGTCGCCCGGATCGGCGGAGGTGTCCCCGGCCGTGGCCTTCTGGTAAGAGGCCAGCAGGGCGGCGCCGCCGCGGATGTTGGCCGCCGCGTCCGAACGCAGCTGCCACGCTGGCAGGCCCGTCAGCTTCGCGGCCGCCTCCAGCGTGTGGAGCGCGGGATCCGCGGCGAGCTTCGCCACGTCCCTACGCCCGGCCGTCCCCGAGTCACCGCCGGCCAGCATCGAAGGCGTCACGTCCGTCAGATGCATCGGACCGTAGCCGCCACTCACGCTGTGCTGCCCGGCGTGCGTGTCCCATGCCGATTCCTGATATGCCACCGCCAGCAGCACCCGCGCCGGCACATGGAACTCTGCCGCCGCGGCGGCGAAGTCCCCCTGGCGTGCCAAGTCCGCCGGAGCGTGCCCGCCACTGGCCTGGGCGGTGAAAGGAACGGCGACCGCACCGGCAACTGCCAGTAGACCAGCGGCCACCAGCACGCCGGGACTCCGCCGCAAGGCACGTCGTCGGCGTACAGCTATTTCTCTTGTCATGCAAAATCCCCGAGTTAAGTCGGTGGACACAAATAAATGCCCACCGCTCCCATAGATCAGAACTTCCGAAATCGCAAAGTTCGGGCTGTGGAGACAACCAATCTGGTTGCGCAAGCGTCCGAGCTTCCAGTCATGGTGTCAGGTACAACCGCTCGCGACATTGGGATAAATCCCTATTCTCCTGTCATCGCGGGTACACCAAAATACCCAGACCCGCAGGCTCTGGGATCCCAACCGGCCTCCGCGGCCGTCCGTGGCCCCGTAGCGTCATTCGCCCGGCTGAGCCGCGCGACTACGGCCAGCAGGGATGGACGGGCAGGTACCGCCCGGTTCGGCCACAGGCGTGCATGGCGTGGTCGGCTTCGTATCCCGGCCGCCACCACGCCTGTCCGCGTGCCCGGGCTACGCTCGCGTGACACATGGATCTGGGAGTACTACAGCGATCTCGGTTGCCGTGATTGGCTGGACGCGGCCTTGCTCCTCCTCACTCCCGCCCTGCGGGCGCTGTGTCAGACCGTGATCGAGCGATGGGATGCCCGGTACCTCGCGGCGACAGGGCCGATCAAACCGCAGAGCCCTCAGAGCAGCCGGTCCTCGACGCAGGGCATGTGGTGGCACGACCGCTTCCCGCTGCTGATGGACCATGACGAGGAGATCCGGTTGCCGCCGTCCTGGTCACCGGAGCGCCGGCGGCTCGTCTTACCCGGTGAAGCCGGTCGACAAAACCGCACCTCCCGCGAGCGGCAGGGGGGCACATCTTCAAGGTGCCACGTCCTGGCCGCCAGACTACCGTTCGAGAGTGGCAGTCTTCCCAACTCTCTGGGTTCGGCCCGACTGGCGACGCTTCGGAACCCCGCCTTCCCACTGGAGCGAGAAAGGCTCAGGATCATGCCGTATACAACAGCCCAGGACGGAACCCAGATCTTCTTCAAGGACTGGGGGACCGGCCAGCCCGTCGTGTTCTCCCACGGGTGGCCGCTCACTGCGGACGCCTGGGACCCCCAGATGAAGTGGATGGTCGACCACGGCTTCCGGGCCGTCGCCCACGACCGTCGTGGCGGCGGGCGTTCCGGCCAGCCATGGGACGGTAACGACCTGGACACCTACGCCGACGACCTGGCGGCCGTGATCGAGGGACTCGACCTGCGCGACGTCATCCTGGTTGGGCATTCGACCGGTGGTGGCGAGGTCGCACGTTACATGGGGCGGCACGGGACGGGACGGGTGGCCAAGGCGGTCCTGCTGGGCGCCATCCCCCCGTTGATGCTGAAGACGCAGGCAAATCCCGAGGGCCTCCCGATCGAGGTCTTCGACGAGATCCGCGAGGGCGTCGCCAAGGACAGGTCTCAGTTCTACAAGGACCTCAGTGGCCCGTTCTACGGCGCGAACCGCGAAGGCTCGACCGTCAGCCAAGGCACCCGCGATGAGTTCTGGTTGTGGGGCATGACGGTAGGTATCAAGGGGGCCTACGACTGTGTCAAAGCGTTCTCTGAGACGGACACCACCGAGGACCTCAAGAAGATCGACGTGCCGACACTGATCGTGCACGGTGACGACGATCAGATCGTCCCCATCGTGGCTGCGGGCGCCAAGAGCTCGAAGCTGGTCAGGGAAGCGGTATACAAGGTGTACGAGGGAGCCCCGCATGGGCTGGCGATGGTGCCCAAGTTCGCCGAACGGTTCAACGCCGACCTGCTGAACTTTGCACAAAGCTGAGAACTGTGCATGGCGAGAGCTGTCGCCTTGGAATCCATGGCGGCTGACGACTCACGACCAAGCTGATGCGGTGGTGATCCGCCGTCGGCTAGCCGACGCCTCGCGGGTAGCAACGGGGGCGGGTCTGCCACAGGGCTGCCGCTGTTGGTTCCGCCAAGCAGGTCAGACTACGGGACTTGCGCCAGGTGACATCGCTGACGCTGCGTTCGCGCACGCATAGCACGATGAATATCAGGCCGGCGCATCAGCGGCCTTCCTCGGCCAGTGCGTCCTGTCATCATTGGCGAGTCACGCATAGAAGGAGAAGCAGGCCCTCTCCAGCAGCCTCCGCAGCAGAGCAACACTGTGGATCGTCCTCTGCGCTGTCCCGCTTTCCCGCTTGGTCATGCCGACCCATAGGTCGTCCTCTCCGAAAGCAGGCGTCCGGCCGCCGGGCGTTCACGCGACGAACCCCCACCACCCCAGCCAGGGGGCCGGGTGTATGTGGGATGGCGGGCGGCCGGTCAGGGGGCGATGCTCAGTTCGCTGATCAGCCCATGGGCCAGAACGAAACGGCAGCGCAGGTCGGCCTTACCTCCAGGGAAGTTCCCTTCGAGGTGCTGGTGGACGGTGTATCGGTTGTGGGCGTCCTGTTCGGCGCCGGCGAGCGTGACCGTGTAGGTGTACTCGGTGTCGGTCCGCCGGAGCCATAGGTTGATGGCCTCGGCTCCCTCATAGGTGTGTCCGTCGTCTGTGACAGTGGCGTCCGGTGCGAAGCCCTGCGCGGCAGCGGCGGCGTCCTTGGCGGCGCGGCCTGTCAGGTAGCGCGTGATCGGTTCGGGCAGGTCGGCGGGGTCGATCGGCGTCGGGTTCTGGGTCACGGGGTTCTCCTTTGCGCCAGGGGAAACAGTCCGCGGTGCGACTCAGCGGTGGAGGACGAGGCCGATACCCGGCCCGCCATGCGCGCGTCACTGCAGCCCCGAAAGTGCTGTACAGAAGCCAGCGGCTTCAATGTTAAGAGTGCCTTCGCATGGGTGCACCAGCCGCTTCCACGCCTTGCGCTGCCTCAACCCTGCGGCACACCGGGGCGAAGGCGTCCTACTACGCAGCCTGCGCGGCTTGACCAGCGTGGTCGTCGAGGTCCGCAGATACAACGCCACATCACCCATCGGACGCCTCACGTCGCGGCCGGTTAAGCTGGCGCATGTCCCTCATTGGTCGTGACCGAGAGCTATCGGCCCTCAGGGTTCTGCTCGACCGGTTGACTGCCGGGCTCAGCGAGCGCTTGGTCATCACCGGCCCCTCGGGAGTGGGGAAGACCGCGCTGTTGGCGGCCGCCGCTGCATTGGCCGCTGATCGAGGGATCCGTGTCGCATACGCGGGTGACCGCGCGCAGGCCGCGCCCCGTACGTCGCCGGGCCGTCCGGACGAGCCGGTGCTCGTGCTGGCCGACGTAGGCGCGGTCGAGGAGCCCGATCTCATAGGCCTCGGCTCCGAGGTGCCGTTGGCTCCGCGCGCGCTGTTGGTCACTGCGCGGGAGTACTCCGGGAGCGCGGCCGAGCTGAGGCTCGGTGGTCTGTCGGGCGCGGAGTTTGCCGCGCTGGTGCCCGGACTGCCGCGCGACGCCGTCCACGCACTGTGGCTGGTCTCCGGCGGGCTGCCGGGTCACGCGCTCCGCCTGTCCGGGCAGCTCTCGGGCCTCGACGGTGACGTCGACCCGGTGGTTCATCTCGCACTGGTGGCCCCCTCGCGAGCCCAGTTCCTCGAACTCGATCTCGGGCTCGTCCGGTTGCTGGAGTCGGCAGCAGAGCGGCCGCTCACGCCGGGCGACCGCGCCCGGGTCCTGGCGCGGCTCGCGCGTGAGCTGCTCGCCGACACCTCGGCTGCCGCGCGTCGCCGCGACCTGGCGAACACGGCTCTCGGTCTGGCCCGGGCCTCCGGTGACCCGGGCACTCTTGCTGAGGTCCTCGACAGCCGGTTGCACGCGCTGTGGGACCCGGCCGCCACGGCGGAACGTCTGGCCACGGCCGAGGAAATCGTCACAGAGGCCCGGCGGGCGCGTGACGCCGCGGCCGAGTGCCGCGGCCTGTTCTGGCGCTTCGTGGCGCATGCCGAGGCCGGGGAGCTGACGGCGGCCGAGGCGGCACTCAGCGTCTACGTGGGCGCCGCGGAACAGGCCGGTCGCACCGATGCCCGCGTGGTTGCACTGGCGCGGCAGGCGATGCTCGCCACGATTCGCGGCCGGTTCGAGGAGGCTGACGCACTGGCACACCAAGTGCTCGTTGCCGGCCGCAAGGCGGGGGTGAGCGACACCGAACGGCTGGCCGGTTCGGTGCGACATCAGCTGGACGTCATGCGAGGCCGTGCCGAGACCCGCGTCGAGCCATGGCAGAGGATGGCCCGCAGACTGCCCGGGCACTTCTTCGAGGCGACAGCGGCGCGGTCGATGCTCGAGTCCGGACGCGACGTCGAGGCCGGCCTTGAGCTGGAACGGCTGCTGCCGTCGGTCCTCGCCGGCACCGGCCCGCGATGGATCGGCGCACTGGCAGACCTCGCGGCAGTCGCCTCACGTATCGGGAGCGCGGTGGCCGCCACCGACCTTTACGAGTCGCTGCTCCCCTACCAGGGACGACTCGTTGTGTGGGGCGGAGCCAACACGATCACCGGACCCGTCGACGACTACCTGGGCCGCTTGGCAGCACGCCTCGACCGGCCGGATGATGCCCTCGGCCACTTGGACGAGGCCGCGGACCTCTCCCGTCGCCTCGGAACGCTCCCCTGGCTCGCCTGGACCCTGGCGGCGCGCGCGGAGGTACTCACACGGCGTGGCCGGCCCGGGGACCGGGAACGAGCCGGCGAGGACGTCGACCGGGCCCGGTCGATCGCCACACGGCTGGGCATGGGCGGTCTCCTCTCAGCCCTGCCGCCGGTTCCTGCGCCCGCGGACCAGTGGCGCTGGCTACCCGATGGACGCGACTGGCAGCTGGAGGCCGGCGCTGAGACAGCGCGCGTGCCCGACGGGCGCGGACCACGCTACCTGCGTGCGCTGTTGGCGGTGCCCGGCCAGGAGATCCTCGCGCTCGACCTGGTTGCGGGCGGCTCCGGGCTGGCGGTCCCGCCGACTGATCCGTTGCTGGACGATGCGGCCCGCGCCTCCTACCGCCGGCGTCTCGCCGCGCTTGACGATCAGCTTGATGCCGCCGACCGGGCCGGTGATAGCGACGCCGCGGCAGCCGTCCAGGCGGAGCGTGGAGCGCTCCTCGCCGAGCTCCGGCGCGCCGCTGGTCTCAGCGGGCGCCCCCGTGCTCACGGAAACGAGGCCGAACGCGCACGCGTCAGCGCCACGCGGGCACTGTGGAGGACCATCGAGCGCATTGAAGCCGCCGCGCCTCTCGCGGGCGCCCACCTGCGGGCGTCCCTGCGGACGGGACGCCTCCTCCGTTACCAGCCGGCTCCCGGCGGACCCGGCGGCTGGCAGGTGTGACGCCCACCACGCACAATTCGTTCGCCGCTGCGTTACGCCTTCTGTTGTGGACAGCACCCGCCACAGGAGGAAGACGCCACGTGATCACGTACGCAGGTCTGCGAGCAGAGCGCCACGGCGAGCCGGACAACAGGCCGCCGCTCGTCCTGCTGCACGGCCTCAGTTACGACCGTCGCCAATGGGGGCCGGTGTTGCGTGCTCTCGAGCTTTCCGACCCCGGTCGGAGCGTGCTCGTCCTCGACCTGCCCGGACACGGGGACTCGCCACTGCGGGAGCGGCACGGACTCGACGACGTCGCCGCGATGGTGCACCAGGCCGTCACCGAAGCCGGCCTGGCAGCACCCGTGGTGGTGGGACACTCCCTCGGCGCAGCCATAGCCACGGCCTACGCCGCGACGTACCGGGTGCGCGGCGTGGTCAACATCGACCAGCCGCTGCGCGTCGGAGGCTTCGCCGACATGCTCCAGCGCAACGAGCACCTCCTGCGCAGCCCGAACTACGGCACTGTCTGGAACGGCCTGCTCAGCCGCATGGGCATCGACACGCTGCCTCCCGAGACCCGGGACATGGCGAGCCCCGACGCGCTTCCGGCGCAGGAACTGCTTCTCAGCTACTGGAACGAACTACTGGCCACCCCGCCGTCCACGCTGCAAGAACGAAACGCCGCCCGTCTGGCCCGTATCGCCGCCCAGGGCACCCCTTACCGCTACGTCGCCGGCGCCGCGCCCGACCCGGAATACCAGGCCTGGCTCCGTCAAGCCCTGCCCGATGTCTCCATCATCGTCTTGGACGGCGGCGGCCACTTCCCCCACCTGGCTCATCCTGCCGAGGTCGCCCGCGTTCTGACCGACCACCAGTGATTTGGGGGCGACCGAAGGTCCGGATGCTTCTCAAGTCGGCCGGTGCGTTCGCACCGGCCGGCGCACCACCCATGTCCTGCACGGGCCACACTGGCCCCGGGTTCCGGGATCTCACCGTCTCCGCCCCGGTCACGGTGCGTGTGGTGGATCGGGCAGAGGTAGGGGCCGAACAAGGAAATCCCTCATGCCCGACTTCTCCATCGGGCAGACCGAACACTCTCCGTCACACGCCAACCACGAGGCGGTCTTCGCACAGGCCCGACGCGGCGTGATGCTCTCCAAGCGGGACGGCAGCCTGGAACGGCCTGAAGATCATCTTGAACTACGCTCACTGCGCGACATAAGTTGCCTGAACGAGCGCGGCCAAAATCGCCCGACCAGATGCTGCGCACGATCACGAAACACGGTAATGGCCTCCTTCCCGTCTGACTGGATCGCGAGAGAAACGCATGGCTCCGGCCAGCCGGCCGGGCCTCGCTCAGTCGAAGAAGGCCCAGTCAGCGGCCGACGGCGGCTACAACGCGTTATCGAACGACCACCCTGGAAACATTGTGTCTTTTGCGGACGTGCAGTCCACTGCGAACATCCCCGTGAGTCCGGTCTTCGTGGGCCGGGAGACCGAGCTGGCCGAGCTGAGGCGAGCAGCCGAGGCCGCGAACGAGGGTGACCCGCAGGCGGTGCTGGTGCGGGGCGAGGCGGGGATCGGCAAGACTCGACTCATCGAGGAGCTGCTGAGCACCCTGGATCCCGAGGCGTCCGTGGCGGCGGTGGGCGGATGCATCGAGGTCGGCGGCAACGGTCTCCCCCTTGCCCCGTTCTCCGAGGCGCTGCGCACGCTGTGGCAACGGTTCCCCGAGGAAGTACGCGCCGCAAGCACAGGGCAGGGAGAGCTTTTGGCCCGGGTGATACCGGAAATGGGCGCCGGCTCGTCCGCTGATCCGAGAGACGACGACGGAATACGGCTGTTCGCGCTCATCACTCGCGTTCTGGAGACATTGGCGTCCGAACGGCTGGTGGCGCTGGTCATCGAAGACCTGCATTGGGCCGATGCTTCCACTCGTAATTTGATGGGCTTCCTTTTCCGTACCCGGCGCACCGGGCGGCTCATTTTGCTGGGGACGTACCGTTCCGACGACATCCACCGCGGACACCCGCTGCGCCCACTGCTCGCCGAACTGGACCGACTACGGTCCGTGAGCCGCGTCGATCTACCACGCCTGGGGCGAGGAGAAGTGAACCGGCAGCTCACCGGCATCTTCGGAGCCATACCGGACCCACGTGTCGTCGATGACATCTACGACCGCTCGGAGGGCAACGCCTTCTTCGTCGAGGAATTGGCCCGCGCGCACCGCGACCACGTACAGACGGGACTCAACAGCCTGCACGACGTGTTGCTGACCCGGCTGGAATCGTTGCCCGAAGCGAGCCAGCAAGTCGTACGCGCGGCTGCCGAGGGTGGCGCCGTCGTCGGCTACCCACTTCTGAAGGCCGTGGCGGGCCTGTCCGAGGTCGACTTGATCGAGGCGCTGCGCGCGGCTGTGCTCGCCCGTGTCCTGGCGCCCGAGCCGAGCGGTGCGCACTATCGGTTCCGGCATGCATTGGTCCGCGAAGCCGTTGGCGACACCCTCCTGCCGGGCGAACGGCACCTGATCAATCGTCAGTACGGACAGGTGCTGGAGGCGGATCCCACACTCGTGCCGCAGGGGGAGCTAGCAGGACGGCTCGCCCAGCACTGGCACGCGGCGCAGGACGGGAGGAAAGCTCTGCGTATGAGCCTTGCGGCGGCCGAGGAGTCCCGCAACCGTTCTGCCCACGCTGAACAGTTGTGGCATCTGGAGCGGGCGCTCGAATGGTGGAACCACATGTCGGAGGAGGTCCGGCCAGCGGATCTGCCCGCGATCCACTGCCCGGAGACCTATCCCTGCAGTGCCTTGCAGGAGGACGGCATGACCCAGGTCGGCCTGCCGGAGCTGCTCGCCACGGCCGCCACCGCTGCGGTGCACAGTGGGAACCTGCACAAGGCGCTACACCTGACCGACCTTGCACTGGAACACTTCAGCCAGGCCGAGGCAGAACGGCCCCTACCTGCAGCGTGGTTCTGGACGCGGCGGTCCCGGATCATCGAGGGCTTGAGCCGCGGAGACGGCTGGCCCGAAGTGCAGACGGCGTGGCGCCTCGTCAAGGCCCTTCCTCCATCCGTCGTGGGAGCCGAAGTGCTGGTGCGCATCGCCATCTGGAACGAGCTGCACCGTCCTTCCACCAGAAACCGAGCCCCCGCCGTCGAAGCTGCACGGTACGCCGCGCGTGCAGGCGCCGAGACACAAGAACTCCACGCCCGTCTGTGTCAGTGCCTGCTGAACGCGGACACGGATACCGACGGCGGTGTCCTCGCAGAGCTCTACGCCATTCGCCAACGAGCCGAGGAACTGGGCGAACTCGGCATCGCCGGACGGGTGAGCCAAAGCTTGCCAACAATCCTCGAGGGCATGGGCCGCTCCCAGGAAGCCGTCGCCGCGGCCGACCACGGCATTGAACTCTGCCGCTCGCTCGGCCTCACCAACCGCGAAGGGTGGGTCCAGGCCAACCGGGCGATCAGTCTGCTCTCCCTGGGCCGCTGGGACGAGGCCGACTCAGCCCTCGACGAGGCCACCGCCCTCGCACGCGCCCAACTGTCACGCTCGGCATTCGCGACGCTGCGAGCGGCCGGTCTCCTGCTGCGCGGCGACCTCCAATCCGCGATCGTCCATTTGACCGCCGCCGAAAAGCTGCGTGGCACGGAACGGTTGCCGGCGCAGTTCCAAGTGGTGTTCAGTCACTGTTCCCTGGAGGTCGCCCTACGCCAGGGCCGTCTCGACGACGCCCGGAGAGAATTCCTCCATGCGGACACCGCCGGGCTGTGCGACCTCCCGCTCAGTTGGTCACTGCCGCTACTCTGCACCGCGGCAGCCATGGAGGGCGACGCCATCGACTCCCCTGGTGGCGTTGCAGCGAAGGTTTCCACTGCTCTACGGCGCACCGCGGACCGGCTGAGCACGGTCCTGCCTCTCTCCGCCGCCTACGCACACCTGCTTCGCGCCGAAGTACGACGCATCGAAGGAGCGGACGATCCGGACCTGTGGTCGGCCGCAGTCACCGCTTTCGAAGACGCCGGACGCCCGTACGAGACGGCCCGTGCGCTCTTCGGCGAAGGCCGCGCCTTCCTCACCGCACCGCGACGGCGATCCGAGGCGAACGACAGGTTCAGCCGCGCCCAAGCCCTCGCGACCAACCTCGGTGCAGGCCTTCTGATCAGCGATATCAGCCGACTCCACACCCGGGACGTCGGCCCTGCGCCGGCTGCCGCAGCCTCCAGCCGCCGGACAGCCATGGGCAAGAGACCCAGCCGGTCCCATAACGGATTCGGTCTGACGCCACGCGAGTGCGAAGTACTGCAGCTGGTGGCGCGCGGTTACAGGAATCACCGAATCGCCAAGGAGCTGTTCATCTCGGAGAAGACCACGGGCGCCCACGTGTCCAATATCCTTGCCAAACTCGGCGCCTCCGGCCGAACCGAAGCAGCAGCCATCGCCTTCCGGCACGGTCTCGCCACACCTTCGTAAAACGTGCCATTTGTCGCGCGATTGCGGGCTCTTGACAGATTCGAAGGAGCTTTTCCTCATCAACACAGACCGACAGGGTGGCTGCAAATTCCGCGCTCGTGTGATGAGTTCGGATGGCGGTGGGCTGAGGTGGTAGCGGTACAGGCACGAGCTTCGTGATCATCGTGGCCTCTTAAGCCAGTTGATCACGAGGTGGCCCGTGCCTGCCGCTGTATCTTTTCCTGTCCCCGCTGTCCTGCTGAAGCTGGCCCCGCTGAACCCGGGCCACGTCGCTGACCTGCGTCCCTACCGGGTCAAGCCAGAACGAGCACTCTCCATCCTGGGCATCACCAACGACCAGGACACTCAGCGAACTTGATCAAGCCCTGGGGTCACGGGCCCTCGAACATGTTTCGCTTGTAGACGATGTTGTAGTTGTCCCAGACGGTCAAGAGCAGGAAGATGGTGCTCGCGGCACCATTGGGCCTGTTCTCGACCAAAACAGGCGGATAGAATGTTCCTGTTCCGCTGGTCTCCCGGCTCCAACCCAAGCCATCGCCGTAGCCGACCCCGTAGTTGTTCAGTTCCTGCGACCATGTGACGAGATCGGCCCCGAGGATGGCAAGCTCCATGTTGCCGTTGTGAAGCGCGGCCAGGGCAGGCTGGGAGCGCGCGGATCCCCCGTGGTTGTACCACCCGTTCCAGACGCCGTACCCGTATGCCTGCCATGCGGTGTATGTCTGATTGTCACTGCCCACATGGGCTATGACGTACCGCGACGACTGCCAGTTGTAGGCGACCGCCGGCGGGTACATCGACTGCGTGTTGGGGAAGGTGTAGATGCCGCCGAATGCGTAGCCGTTGTAGAACCTGGCGGAGATGTTGTTATTGCCGCGCCCATGCCAGGCAATCATGAAACTTCCCTCGGGACCCGCCGATGCCGAACCCGGCAGCAGATCCTCGGTGGTCGTACCGGAGATGGCCGTCCAACCACTGTGTGATCCGTCGGCGTAGGCGCGCATCACGTATATCTGACCGCCGCCACCCGTGTGGAAAACCCACCAACCGTTGCCCCCCGCCGAGGTTATCCAGGGCTGCGTCGCCGTCGCCGAGCCCGGGACCATCTGCACGGCCGGCTGGTTGTTGATGGAACTCCAGATGGCATTGTTGTCCAGGGCGCGCCACACCGTCATATGGTTGCCATTGGTGTCATACGCTTCAGCAGCGCCGCGGCCCCGAACGTTCTGCCCCCCAGCCTGCTCGTTGTATATCTGCGATTCTTCGTTGGGGAGGGCGGAACTCGCAGCGTTCGCTGCAACGGTGGTGAACAGAACACTCACTGCCGCGGCGAGGGATGCTACGACGAGCCCCCATTTTCTGACGATAGGGATTGTCAATTTACTCACTCCTGTCAGGCGAGCCCCTCGAAGGGTGAACTTAAAGTGAACTCGCAATGGAAAAACGTGCACAGGGCCTGCGCTCGACGGCTGCGCCCCCGCGGTGTTGCAACCTCGTTCTCTCGCAACACAGTTCTGTGGTCACAACGCGGGTGCTTTCAGTCGGTCACTGCAATCGGGCCGGAGGGCACGGTAGGTGCCGGCCCTCCTGGTCCTTGCCGGCTTGTCATCCATTCGCCTGTGACCTGATCGGTCTGGCTGGTTGGACGGCTTGCCCTGTTTGTCCCGCTGGTCGGTGCAGACGGCCTTCGCGTGACGCCGAGGTGCGCCGGCTTCCACGAGGCCGGGATCCCGCAGGTCTGCCCCTTCCCCAGCCAGCTTCAAAACGGATTGCGATCATCACGCCTGGCGGGCGACGTACGGTGGCGGGACCATCGCTTCTTCCCATTCGGCGTCGCCGATCCTGGAGCGCAGGTACTCGACCGATTGCGCGACGAGGCTTCGAGCCCGGTCGAGATCGACGCCGACCAAGCGGCCTTGGTATTTCAGGACCCGGCCATTGACCATCACGGTGTCCACGTCGCCACGCCCGGCCTGGAAAACAATGTGGCCCGCAGGGTTGTGCACGGTTGTCATGACCGGGGTGTCGTTGCGTAGCAGAACCAAATCGGCGAATTTGCCGGGCGTAATGGACCCGATCTCGTCGTCGAGTCCGAGCGCCCGCGCACCACCGAGCGTGGCGTATTCCAGGACGTCCATCGCCCGGGTGTCGTTGTTGACAACGACGTTGCCCTGCTGGTGGGCGAGGTGATGCACCATCGCCCGCTCCGCGTTGAGGGTGGCTCTCATCGCGGAGAACATGTCACCGCTCCACCATGCGACCGAGTCCATCGACAGGGAGATCGGGACGCCGAACCTCCGTGCCTGGGACACAGGCGGATAGCCTTGCCCGGCGCTGTCCTCGCTCTCCGCCGAGATGGACAGCTGCGCACCGCTGTCGGCGATCAGACCGAAGGCCTCATCGCTGAGCGCGCCACCGTGCACGAGCGTGTAGCTCGGCGAGAGTGCTCCGTATGCGTGCAGGAAGCCGATCTGATCGTCTTCGTAGGCTTTGAAGACTCCCGCATGGGAGATGATCGGGAGTTCGCGTGCCCGGGCGAAGTCCAGGGCTGCCTTGGCCTCGTCGGTGGGACTGATGCGATCGAGGGCCAGCTGCATGGTCACCAACTGGTCTGTGCTGCTGAACCTGCTGTCGAGCATGTCGTCGACCCGACCGTCGACCACCCAACCCAGATCGGATGCCAACGCGTTGCCGTAGGCGAACCTGGCACGAGCGGGCACATCGAATAACGCGTCCACGGCGGCTTCAGCGTGCTCGGGCGTCCGCAGACCGTGGGAGTAGTCGAGCACCGTGGTCACGCCGTCGTACACGGCCTCGACCATGCTCATGTAGTTCGCGGCGTAGATGTCCTCCGGCCGGAACAGGTGACCCCATTTGATCATGATCCACTGGACGTAGTTGCCAAGGGTCCAGTCAGCACCCACCCCGCGCAAGGCGGACTGCCACATATGCCTATGGGTGTCCACGAAACCTGGAAGCAACAGGGCACCGCATGCCTCGATGACCGCGGCATCCGCAGGAACCTCCAGGTGGCGGCCCACCGCCTCAATGCGGGAGTTGCGGACCAGCACGTCCGTGTCCCGCAGCACGCCGTCATGCGGCTTCATCGTCACTACCGTTCCCCGTCGGAACAAGACGGGTTGCCCCAGCCGGGGTGTCGGTCGAGCCGCGATGTTGCGGTTGTGCATGTCCATCTCCGATTTTTCGTCTCTGGGGCGAGGTGATGCACAACAGCGCATCCGCCCCCCGAAAGATCTTCGTCCGCCGGCCTGTAGCGAAGGTGAACTGACACGGCAGCCGCCCTGTCAGTCAAGCGCGCAGCCCCGGCCAGGGCGAGCGCACCACTGTGGTGCCCGGAGCAGTGCCGTCCGCCTTCGACAGTGGGGCCCATGCCATCGACTCGTGGCTGTGCAGCAGACAGCCGATGGTTCGTTCCGACACTCGTGTCAGAGCTCTTGGCGCCCCCCTGCGTCAGGTGGCGCTCCCCACTTTGCCCGCCCAGGAATCCCCAAGGCATCGGGAAACTTCCCCGTCTTCGTGGACGTAAAAATTCATACCTGGTTGCGCGAATTATCCTAATTGATTCCCGCGTAGTGCCCAATCACTCCGCGGAATGGAGGCCAGTAGTCCGCGGATTGCGCGCCGGTGTCCGCGCGGAAATCCTGGGCCATTGGTCAAAAGCCTGCTGCGCAATACCGCGACCGGCATACCATGCTGGGCCGGCAGTCCGACCATCAGCACGCTGAGGAAGTCCTTCTGACGGTGGCGTCCCGCGCGGCCACGCCGCCTGAGGTCCCCACCGGTTCAAGAAAATTGGCTTCAGCACGGCCAGGAGGCTCTTCTTTTACACCCCGAAGGTTCGGAGGAGCTCTTCATAGAGGGCGGCGATGACCCACGGCCCGGCGTACAGGTGCCAACTTGGGGACCGGAGCGGTTCACCGGCCCCATGCTTTGAACTATCCGAAAGGTACGGGTTGGAAACCGCTCCCGAAGCCTGACCACGAGTGCACGTCACCTTGCTGTGACGGCAGGGGAAGAATCCCTACGCTCGCAAGCCGTCGCAGGGGGTGCTGGGCCGGCCGACTGGAGAGATAGGGGGTTCTCCCCATGTCAGCGACAGAAGTTCTTGCGAAGATCGACACACGGAGCTGGGCTGGTCGACCGGATCGGCCTGAACATCGCGTACGGACAAACCGTTCGGGTGCGTGCATCTCTTGGGCTTGACCTCCACGGTGCTATCAGGTTCGTGGAAGCTACCAGCGACCCATCGTCACCCTGGCGGTGCCGCCCAGGGAGTTCCGGACTTTCAGCGCCACGCCAAGGGCCAGCGGTCCACGCGCCGGATGCATTCATGCCCGAGTGAGTGACGAGCCGGTCGTGCCCTGAGAGACCTGCACGCTTGCCCCGGAGCATTCCCTCGGCAGGGGCTGATCGTGTTCGTCGCTGGCAACCACCCGTCCCACCCCCTACGAAGCGTCACGAAGGATCACCATGGACACGTCCCCAGCACGTCTGGCCACTGAGCCGAGGCCCGGCAGGATGAGGCCGCCGAGACGGGACCACGCACTGCGCCTGCATCTCGACCCGATCGAACAACTGGACCTGACCGGGCGTCGGCTGATCGTGATTGGTGGTACGAATGGGCTGGGACGCGCCATCGCCACCCAGTCCCTAGCCCGTGGTGCGGCAGTCACGGTGGTGGGCCGCACTCTCCGCGATGCTCCATCGGACCAACGGTCATTCGTTCCTGTCGACCTCTCTTCCCTGCGGGAGGCCGAGCGGATCGGCCGTGAACTGTCCGTGGAGGACTGCGATGTCCTCCTGTTCACGACCGGAACCTTCGCCGCCAGAGTTCGTGAGGAGACCCTCGATGGGGTGGAACGGGACATGGCGGTCAGTTTTCTGAATCGGCTGGCCATCCTGCGGGGACTCACGGGACGACTCGGCTCCGCCCGAGGCGATGACACCTTCCGCCCGCGGGTGTTCGTCATGGGCTCGCCGGGGTGGGGGGAGACCGGCACGCTCGCCGACCTGAACTCCGAGCACCACTATTCGGCCATGCGGGCGCACGGCAATACCCTCGCCGGAAATGAGGCGCTGGTGACGGCGGCACACTCTCGCTTTCCCGGCCCGGCCTATTTCGGCATGGCGCCGGGAGTCATCAGGACGGACATCCGCGCGAACCTGCTCGGCGAGGGAAGTGCGACGCACCGAGTGGTGGAGGGTCTCATCGGCGTTCTGGCCCCGTCCCCGCAGTCCTACGCCCGCTGCATGGTACCTCTCCTGTTCACCCCGGAGTTGGAGGGCCGCAGCGGCGACCTGTTCGGCAGGAAGGGCACGCCCATCCTGCCCTCGCGTGGCCTCGACTTGGGATACGCGCGGCGCTTTCTGGACGAGTCGGAAGCGCTGCTCGACAGAGCCCTGGCCGGCTACGCGAAGTAGGCGAGGTGGGCCGGCGCTCAGCGACAAAGCACCGATACCCGACACCGATGAGGAGCCCTACCGGCGGGAAGCGCGCCAATGGCTGACCTGTACCGGGTTCGCTTGAGCCGCAGGACTGCTCTATTCGTGCCGTTCTGTCACCACTGCATGTGAGGCGAGTTGGTCGGGCTGTCTGTTCACGCCCGATTTGCCCTTTACGCACACCGCTCCTACGGTCGTGGGACGGGCTCGATCACTCTGGGCAAGGGGCCGCTCATGGCGACCGTCAGCGATGCCTTCTACCGCGTCCTGCGCCATCACGGCGTGAGCGCCGTCTTCGGCAATCCCGGGTCCAACGAGCTGTCGTTCCTCACCGGCCTGCCCGAGGACATCCCCTACTACTTGGTCCTCCAGGAGGGCGCCGCGATCGCCATGGCGGACGGCTACGCCCAGGCCACGGACACCACGGGGTTCTTGAACCTGCACGCCGCGTCCGGCACCGGCAACGCGATGGGCTGCATGACCAATACCGCCGCCTGCCACACGCCGATGGTCGTCATGGCGGGTCAGCAGGCGCGCCGCTACGTCCCGGTGGGGGCGATGCTCACCAACGTCGACCCGACCAAGCTGTGCGACCCGCTGGTGAAGTGGTCCGGTGAGCCGTTGCGGCCGCAGGACGGGCCCGCGCTGGTCTCCAAGGCCCTGATGCTCGCCGACTCCGCGCCCCGCGGCGTGGCCTACCTGTCGGTCCCGCTGGACGACTGGACCGAGCCCGCTGAGCAGAGCGCCCTGACCCACCTCCTGGAGCGGGTGGTGGACGGCGCCCCGGTACTGGCCCCGCGAACGCTCACCATGCTGGTCGAAGCCCTGGACCGGGCGACGTCACCGGCGCTGGTCCTGGGGCCCGGCGCGGACACCGAGGCGGGATTCCGGGCCGCGGTGGCCCTCGCCGAGCGGGCCCGCCTGCCGGTGTGGGTGGCACCCAGCCCGCCGCGGACCCCGTTCCCGACCCGTCACCGCTGCTACCAGGGCCAGCTGCCGTCCGCCGTCGGCGCCGTCGCCGACACCCTCGCCGGGTACGACGTGGTCCTCTGCGTCGGAGCACCGGTCTTCCGCTACCACGCGCCCAGCGGCAGTGACTTCCTGCCGCCGGGCGTCCGCCTGTACGGGGTCACCGACGACCCCGACGAAGCCGCGCGTGCCCCGGTCGGGCGCATCGGCGTCGGTGATCCGTCCGACGCGCTGGTCCGCCTCGCCGATGCCGTCGCGCCGAGCGACCGGTCCTGGCCCCCGGAGCGGACCCTCCCCGAGGCGGACACCACCGGGCCGGCGTTCACCGCGGAGGCCATCCTCGACGCGATCGACGCCGGGAAGAACGACGACGCCGTCGTCGCGTTGGAGTGGACCTCGGCGGACATGATCCGCGACCGACTCACCCTCACCCGGCCCAAGTCGCTGTTCTACCCGGCCGCCGGCGGCCTCGGCTGGGGGCTGCCCGCCGCGATCGGGCTGCGGCTGGGCCGCCCCGAGCGGCCCGTCGTCGCCCTGATCGGGGACGGCGCGATGCAGTACACCACCTCCGCCCTCTGGAGCGCCGCCCGCTACCGGGTGCCGGTGACGTACGTGGTCTGCACCAACCACCGATACCGGGCCCTGGAGGAGTTCTCCGAGATCCTGCACGTCCCCAAGGGCGACTACCTCGACATCTCCGGCGTCGACGTCCTGGACCTCGCCCGCGGCTACGGCCTGGAGACGCACCGCGCGGAGTCCCTCGCGGACCTCACGGACTTCGTGCACCAGGGCATGACGTCCCAGGTCCCCCGCCTGGTCGAGATCCTCCAGCGCTGACCCGCGGCGCGCGAGCACTTCATGTGCGGCCGGAACGTCGTCCTGACGGGCTGTCCGTCGCGTCGCTCGTCGAGTCGAGCTTGGCCCGGCCAACTTACGAGGCACACATTATTCGAGCTCAGACGTGCCTGATACTCCCCGCGCCTGTCCGCCGACGTGGCAATGCGCGCCGGCTCTCTCGACGTCGGTGAACGGCCTTTGCTCGACGGGCGACACTCCGGTCCAAGCGCGCATAGAAGGATAAAACGACGGGAGAAGATGTCCTCTGGGACGAAGGTGGGGGTCGAACGAGAGGATCCGTCATGACCGCGCGCTCCACCGGACAGAACTGGGCACTCGACATCGCCATCGCCCAGGGCGGCTTCGACGCGCTGCACCCGGCCGCCAAGGGCACCATGGAACAGCTGGGTCACGATCACACCGACTTCGACAAGGTCTTCGCGCAGGTCCGTAGCGGCGCGATGCTTCCCAAGGCTTGGGCCACCGTGGCCGCCCAGGCGGAGGAGCGCGCGACGCACCATGAGGCGGAGGGCTTCGCCCAGACGGCTGCGGATCTGTATCTGCGTGGGGCCGTGATGTGGGGGCGGGCCCAGTACTCCGTCTTCGACGCGGGAGACCCCCGCAAGACCGCGTTCCGTGACCGGTGCAATCACTGTGTGGCCCGTCTCTCCGAGCTGCGCGGCAACCGGGTGCGCCGGGTGGTCCTCGACTTCGAGGGCAAGCACATCTATGCCTTGCTCCACCTGCCCGCCGGCGAGGTACGAGGTGCGCCCACCGTAATCCTCGGCCCCGGAATGGACATGATCAAGGAGGACTACATTTACGCCGCCGAGCGGTACTACACCTCCCGCGGCGTGGTGGCCCTGTCCATCGAGGGGCCGGGCCAGGGCGAGTCGCGTGCGGGCGGTTTGGCGGTGGACCTGACCAACTACGAGCGGGCCATCGGTCGTTACATCGATTACCTGGCGGAGCTGCCTGAGGTCGACGCCCGGCGCATCGGCATGTTCGGGATCAGCATGAGCGGCTACTGGGGCATGCGTGCGGCGGCGACCGACTCCCGGCTCGCCGCCGTGGCAACTTTCGAGGCGGTCTCCGGTGACTTCGAGACGATCTTCGAACGGGCGCAGCCCAGCTTCAAGAACAACTACATGTACATGTCCGGCTACACCGACGAGGATCTCTTCGACGCGGAGTTGGCGCAGCGCATGCCCCTGGGCGCTCTTGTCTCGGACATCACGTGTCCACTGCTGATGGGGATCGGCGAGTTCGACGAACTCACCCAGTTGGAGCAGGCTCTCGCCACATACGAGCGAGTCCGGGCGCCCAAGGAGATGCGCGTCTACGAGAACGAGTTCCATCCACTGGGCGGTACCGCGGCAGAAGTCTTCCGCTTCGGGGCCGAATGGCTCGAGCGGGCGCTGGCGGGAGAGCTGAGTACCCCGGGCCGCGATGAGCGCTACTACGTCCACAATGACGGCCGCACCACGAAGGGATCCGCCCACCCGGCCTGGTGGCTGGGAACGACGCCTCGCCAGATCACCGACGCGGCGGCCTCCGGTTCCTATCATTCCTCCTGACCGCGGAGTCGGTTCGCACCACCGTTGATGTCCCCTGGGCCAGGGGCGTTCATCAATGGCGGCGAGCCGGTTCGCCAAGTACGGGGACAGTCGCTTTGGACGACTTCGGGCAGCCCTTCAATACAAGGTGGCGGCATGAAAACGGGCGCGCACCTGGGTCGTCGACGCCCATGCCTGGACCAAGGGTCAACTCGGCCGGTGCGGCCGCTGCGCCCCCTCGGCTGCCAGCCCGTCGAGGAAAACATTCAGGCCGCTGAAAAAGCGCTCGCCCGCCTCGACGGCGTACATGGCCCGCAGTGACGTATCGGGGTCTTCGCCTGCGCGGGCGGCCTCAGCCTCGGCCTCGGACAACATGGCCTCGAATGACTCCTGCGGGATGCTGTCGCGAGCCTGCTCCTCGATGGTGTGGCCGAGCACGTAGTAGAAGAGCGCGAAAGCAAGCGTTGGTGCGCGCTCCGGGTCGACGCCGGCGTCCAGCAGCGTGGCCGTGAGCGCCCGTCCGGTACGTAGGGTGTTCGGCTGCACCACAAACGTTCCCGCGACCAGTCGTGCGCCTTCGCGACGTGAGCACATGGCTTGGCGCAGCGCACCGGCCAGACATGTCAGCCGTGCTCGCCATTCCCACGAGGGGTCGGGGGCGGCGATCCCGGACAGGATCTCCTCCGCCATGGCGTCCAGCAGTGCCTTCTTGTCTTCGAAGTGCCAGTACAGGGCGCCGACGTGCACGTCGAGCGCCGTGGCGAGTTTGCGCATGGTCAGCGCTTCCAGGCCCGCTTCGTCAAGCAGTTCAAGCGCCCTGCTGAGAACTATCGCGCGACTCAAACGCATGGTGCTGTTCCTTCTGAGAGCGTGGTCCTGGAGTGTTCGGTGGTGCCGGACGGCTGGCGGCCACCGGGTGCGTACGAGCGAACACACGAACCTCCGGAGGCCCACCTTAATGCTCGGTCGGTGAGGCACCGCCTGATGAGGTTCGGCCTGGGAGCCGGCTGGGTGGTGGCAAGCCGCTCACCGGCCCGTCCAGACCAGTTCGCGTGCGGCCTCGGCCGTCGGCTGCTGCGGGACTCGGGATCGGCTGCCCATGCCCAAGAAGACCGTGGCCATCACGGCGACCGCCGACACGCCGGCCGCGACAAGGGAAACGGTGTGCATCGCACCGAGGAAGGACGGCCCGGCCGCTTGAAGGGCGGCGCGGTTACCCGTCGCCAGGGCGGAGGTCAGCGAGGAAGAGGCGGCCTCGCGCACACCTGCCGGGACATTGGCGAGCCGGGCGTCCATGCCGCCCGCGAAGTGAGACCACAGGATCGATCCCAGGACCGCGACGCCCAGCGCGCTGCCCAACTGGCGCAGGGTGTTCAGCAGCGCGGATCCAGCGCCTGCTCGCTGCGGCGGCACGGAGGAGGAGGCCAGTGTCATTCCCGGAGACAGCACCAGCGCGAAACCGAACTGCAGCACAAAGGCTTCGAGCATGAACCAGGTGACGTTGGTATGCGCACCGAGACCGACCATGCCGACGAATGCGACAGCCATCAGGCCGAGCCCCATTGCCAGTGCGAACCGCGCGCCCATCCGCTGAGACAACCGCCGCGACAGCGGCGCGCCCAGTACGAGTCCCGCCGAGAGCGGAAGCAGCAGAAGCCCGGTCTGCAGCGGCGAGAAGCCCCGTTCCTCCTGGAGGTAGAAGGTGTCGACGTACAGGTAGCCGAAGACGACGAATGAGCCGAGGGTCAGCGCCGTCGCCGCGATGGTGAACGACGGGTGCCGGAAGAGGGCAATGTCGACCAAGGGCTCGTGATGACGGATCTCCGTGACGACCAGACCCAGCAGAACGACGATGCCCGCCATCAGGGGCACCAGGGTGCCGGCCGTGACCCATCCGCCCTCGTTGACGTGGATCACTCCGTAGACCAGCAGGGAGATTCCGGCGAGCGAGCCGGCCACCGGCTGAACGCGGAGATCACCCGAACCGCTTCCCGCGACCTCCGGGACCCAGAAGATCGTCGCCAGGAGTGCGAGCACGGCGAATGCGGCGACCAGTTCGAGGACCGAACCCCACCAGAGCCCTGCGCTGAGCATGACCCCGCCCAGCAGTGGACCGAGTGAGAGGGAAAGACCGGACGCCGCGGCCCAGATCGTGATCGCCCGGGCCCGGTTCTCCGCCGGGAAGATCCGGAGGATCGCCGCAAGGCTGGTCGGCATGATGGTCGCCGCGGCAACGCCGGTCAGTGCGCGCATGACGATCACCCAGGCAACCGAGTCCAGGCACCCGGCGATCGCAGTGGTGAGCGCGAATCCTGCCGTGCCCCAGACCAGCAGACGCTTGAGCCCGAACCGGTCGCCCGCGTTCCCCGCGACCAGCAGAAAGCCCGCGAAGGTCAACGTGTACGCGTTCAGAATCCACTGCTGGCCCGTGGCCCCGGCACCGAGTGCCTTCTGCATCTGTGGAAGCGCCACATTGAGGATGGTGCTCCCCAGAAGAACCACGGCCACCGAGAGGGAGAGCGCCAGCAACGCCCTCCCGGGCCGGAAGGCAACCGACGTGGCGGTCGTCATCGCAACACCCCTCATCCCAAACTTGAACACCGTACAACTTGAACATTGCTCAATTTACGCCGCAGATTTGTTCGAGTCAAACGCGAACCCTGAGGTCCGCAGGCAGATCGCGCCCGCACGATGAGGTGCCGCAGGGCAACGGTGTCCTGGCCGCGCCCGCTGGCACGGGACGGCGCCCTCCCGATGCCCGGTTGATGCGGTTCTCGGTGCTCAAACCGGCGCAACATCGGCGGATGCCCCCGAAGCGCGCCAGCCCGCACTACATCGGCCGCCACGGCACTGGACGGGACTCGGAGGATGTTCTGCTGAGCGGGATCCCGCTGCTGCTTACCACCGAACACGACCGGTCGAGCCAGCCTTCTACGGACAACCTCGGCCTGGCCCGACGCTCTGGCCGCACGAAGCGTCGCACACCAGAATCGGCAGTCACTTGACATATGGCATCGACCGCTCTCCCGGCTCAACCCAGTGGCTATTTGTCTAGCCGCGTTCGATGCTGCTCTCATGGATGTCCTTGCTCCTCGATTTCGCCGCATGGCCACCCTCGTCGCGATCGACACTGATGAGAGGGTGGCTCTTTTCCCGTGCCCTGATTCGGATCCGTCGCATTGGGCCTTGCCTCAAAGTTCCCTCAGATCGACGGAGTCCTACGCGGAAGCCGCTGCTCGAGTGGCGGAACGCTACTTCGGAGGGCGAGCCGTGCGTTGGGGCTCCGTAATCGGGCGACGCTGGGCCCGTCCTCCGGACGGCACATCGGCCGTACGGGTGGAGGAGCACGTCTTCCTCGCGCGCATCGGCCCCCCAATGCTCTCTGCCCCATTCGCCACCGACCTCCCCGACCTGAAGGCTCGGTGGACGCCGCGGGCAGTACTTGACGATGTCCTTCGGGAACCCCACTCCGACCGCACCACCGATCTCGTCGACGGCTACCTCGACGGGTGGCTGCCGGCCGGACCGATCACGCTCTTCTGAGATCCGTCGAAGACCGTCGGCGACGTCTGGCCAATTGCGGGCGATGACTCGTCTCCGACTGCTCCCATCGACGGACTCCCCTATAGATCCCCCACAAGGAGCGGCCATGCCAGTGCACGCCATCGAGGTCACCTTGATTCGCCCAGCCCTCAAGAGAGAGCTCAGGGCTGCCCGACACAAATGCCCAATCCCGCTGGCGGTTTCGGCCGACCGGACCCGTCTGCTCACCGTGATCAGCACTGCGAACCGGCAGGTTGCTCTGAGCGGCGTCTGGGCCGCACTGGGCGACCTGCTGCCCATCGACACCTTGTCCACCGCATATCCTGGCAAGGACGGCATGCACTTGCTCAGTGTGCAAGTAAGCGACGAGGTCTACGCGAGGGTGCGAGATGCCGCTGCAGCCTCCGGGCAGGATCCGGATGAGTACGCGACTCGGGCCCTGCGGGACGGCATGTCCCGAGATCGAGCCGATGAGGCCGCGCGTCTGAACACGCTGCTGGACCGCTTGGTCGCCGAGTTCGGGCCCGAGCAGATTACTGCCGCCGCAGCTCGCCGGATCGCTCTGCAATCAGAGGCCGTCACAGCCAGCGGATAGCAAATGCCGGCACCCCTCAGGGACTTCAGTACGTCGATCGCACAGTCCAGGCACGAGCGTCTCGGCACCCGCCCCGGCGCTGCGGACGCAACCCCAGTCGAGCTACGCCGAGCCGGCTCGCATGGCCGACTGGTACATCCGCCCCAAGCACGCACAACGGCAGGAGACACCGACCCGTCAGGCTCGCTTCCAGGCAGTCCGGCAGTAGCAACCAGACAAGGCACCTGGTCGGTTGCAACCGTCGCGTGCAGTCCAGAACCGACCGTGTCTGGCAAGGTCTGTTTTCCGACGCCGGATTTCCTGGATCTTGGCCCGTCATACCCGACAAGTCCCCTACGCTTGCGCCTGGTTGATGTTGGCCGTGACACAGGAGGAAGCATGCCGATGGAATCAGGCGCGCATTCCGCCGTGCTGGACACCCTGACCTTGGTGCACGAGCAGATGAAGGAGCAGCACGAGGGCTGTTCCACTCTGCGATCGCAACTCGCCCAAGCCGAGGGGCGCCTGGCCCGTCTCGAGGCCCTCTACGCGTCACTCATCGAGTCGCTGCCCGACCTGGGCGTCTCTCCGCAGCAACCACGCGAAGCGACTGAGGGCGAAACCGTCGAGGGTCAGGACGCAGAGGCTGAGGACCTCACCCCAACAGACGATCCTCAGCCTGCCATGACGGAAGTCGATAACGAGTCAGGCACGGCAACGCTTCCGGACCTGATCATGAACCTCATGGCAAGCGCGAACCGGCCCCTGCGCGTCAGTGACGTCCTGGAAGCCATCAACCGCCTGAGAGATCAGGGAAGAACCGACAAGTTGCGCAGCTCAAAGCGGCCCACCGAGAACGTCCGAACGGCCCTGAATCGCCTCGCGCGCAAGGGCCTTGTAGTCAAGGTCTCCCGCGGTGTCTACGAGATCGCTCGCGCCGACAACACCTCGGAGGCCGCCTGACGCAGACCACGCGCTCCTGGTCACTGCTTCAGGGGTGGTGCCGCCGGGGTGGAGCCCGGCGGCACCTCACGTGCCCCTGATCATGGTTCACGTACACCCGAGATTAGTGGAGAGCATCTCCGCTCGGGGGCGCGTGGCCGATTTCACCCTGCCATTCCACCGTAGAATGTGCGGAAAGTAGGCATACGTGTCAGTTCATGTCTCCAGCGACGGCCGACGCCGGGCTCGTCGCCCCGGGCCACAACGGCATCCCGAGACCGTCCTCAAGCCGGCTGACGGTGACGACGTCGGGCCAACTGTCCCCACGGAGCAGGTTCGCGATGACCTGCCGGTTGATCCCGCTCAGTTGCGCCAACTGCCTCAGGCTGAGGCCCTGACGCGCCATCTCGCGCTCCAGGGCCCGCGCGAGGGCCTGGACGACACCCGCCTGCGGGTGCCCGGGCAGCGGCGCGTGGGGCCACAGGTCCGGGTCCACGGCAAAGTCCCTCGGGGCCGTGCTGCGGTGCGTGCCACCGGGCATCGAGATGCGCTCCTCCACGTCGACGTGCACTATGTCCAGCAATGCGGCTATTTGATTAGCCGCTATTCGTGGCACGTCGTGCTGGAGCCAGAAATGAGTCATGCGATCCTGCGGTACCGCCCGAAAGACGCACCGCCGGAGTGGGAGGCGGTTGCCGACGGCGTGCGGATGCTGGTCGCGACCGTGGCCGACCACGTTCCGTACCGGCTCACCACGGTCTTGCGTGTAGTGGCGATGCTCGCTGTCCATGCCGAGCGAGCGGGCGTGCCCCGCGACCCGGCTGTGTGGCTGGACCAGTCGACCATCACCCACTGCCTGCTGACGGGCACGAAGCACGCTCCGAGCACGCTCCAGACCTACGCATCGCTGCTCAGCAGGGTCCGCGAGGTGCTGGTCTGGGTCGAGCGCGGCGAGCCGGCGCGGCCGCACCTGAGCGCCGACCGATCCCGCGCGCGGCCCTACAGCGCGAGCGCCCTCACCCGCCTGGCCGTGTGGGCGGACAACCTTCCGCCCACCCCCACCGGCCGTGGCAACGCCCGGGCGATGCTTGCTCTGGGTGCCGGCTGCGGCCTGTTCCCCGCAGAGATGCTCGCTGTGCGCGGGACAGACATTCACGTCCTGACCAGCGATGCGGTTGTCGTCCGCGTTCCTGGCAGCGACCGGCTGATCGTCTGCCGGTCGCTCTGGGAGGAGACCCTCGCCGAACTCGCCAGCAACGCGGGCCACCGGTACCTGTACGCCCCGGACCGCGAGGTGGAGCACCCGAAGAACGCGATCAGCAACTGGGTCGACAGAAACCGGCCTCGTGATCGCAAGGTCCCCGTCCCGGACATGAGACGCCTGCGCGCGACCTGGATCGTCTCCCTCCTCCGCGACCGCGTCCCTTCCGACCTCGTCGCCAAGGCCGCCGGCCTGCAGTCCGCCGCCTCTCTCGCTCCCTACCTGGCCTGGGTGCCCGAGATCTCCAAAGACGCCGCCGTTCGCCTGCTGCGGGGGTGGGCATGACGCACAAGCGTGAAGAGCGCAGGCCGGCGCCGTCACCGCATCCCTCCAAGCTCAACGACCGCCATGTGCGGCAGGTCCGCGACCTCGTCCGGGCCAGCGGAATTCTCGACGAGCTCGCCCCGTTGGAGGCCGCCCGTCCTGGTCCTCGCGGTCTTCCTGCCGAAAGTGTGCTGGTCGGCCTGATCCTCGCCGCTCGCGAGACACGCAGTACGAACATCGACGACGCCTGGGAGTGCATGCAGTTCCGGCTGCGTAAGCACTGGCTGAAGTACTTCGAGCTCAGGCCGGTCGATGCGACGGACATCGATGCCACGCACGCCTCGGCGAAGCGGTTCTACGATGCGTGGTCCCGCATCACGACTCTGCTGGACCCGGCCCGGCATGACCGGCGGACCCGGATGGCCCGCCACGAAACAGAGCCTTACCGTCTGGCCTGGGCACATCCGCGCAATCTCGATGCCTCGCACGCGCTTTCGCGCATCGCCAACCAGCTTGTCCTGGTGCCCGTCCGCATTGCCGTCGCCCGCGGTCTGATGGACGACTGGCGTGGCGATCTGTCGGTGGACACAACCGCGGTCCCTACCTGGGCCCGGCCGAGCACCAGGCGACACGCGTCGCTCGAAGTGACGGCCGGCCTGCACGTCTCCGGCGGCGGTGATGAGACCTTCGGCTACAGCGCCACGCTGTTGGTGGCGGGACATAGCGACCCGGCCACCTCCCGTCGCTACCCCCAACTGTGCATGGGCATGGCCGTCCACGCGCCGAGCAAAGACATCGGTCCCCAAGCCGTCCGCCTGCTGCAGATCGTCCAACGGCTCTGGCCCGTCAAGGGATTCATCGCCGGGGACCTCGCCTACTCCGATGCCAAGGTCGAGAACTTCCACACCCCCGTACGCGCCCTCGGCTACAAAGTCGTCCTCGACTACAAGACCACCATGGTCAAGAAGGAGAAGGACGCCCCCGAAGGAACCATCGCCATCGCGGGCGATCTGCTGTGCCCCCACACACCGCAGCGGATCATCGACGCCTACCACCAGATGTCCGCAGCGAAGAGCAGCTCCCAGAGAGAAGAACTGCTGCCCCTCATCGTCCAGGCAGACCCCTACGTCCTGCCCCTGAAGCAGTCGGCAGACCACCGCGGTCTGGAACGCCGCCAGTGCCCCGCAGCAGGCACCAGCCCGCGCGTCACCTGCCCTTGGGCCCAGGAGCGCGACGCGGACGCCGACCGATCGCGGCGTCGCACACAGCCTCCACGTCCAGGCCGTGCCGCGCACACCGTCGACCTGGACAATCCGCGCGCCCGTCGCGCCCATCCCGGGGCACGCCCAACGGTACGACCGCCCCACAGTCCCAAGCACCAACGTCCCGCGATCTGCCAGCAGTCCACGGTGACAGTGCCGGCCGACGTGATGCCCAAACTGCGCCAGGAACTCCCCTGGGGCCGGGCGCTTTGGCAACGCGCCTACCGCGGCCTGCGCAGCCACATCGAAGGGCTCAACGGCCGCGCCAAGAACGTCGACACGTTTCTGCACGCCCGCGAGAAGCGGCAGAGCCGCGGACGGGTGGCGCAGACCCTGCTGACCGCCGTCCAACTCATGGTCGAGAACCTGAGGACCATCGAGTCGTTCCTCCGCGAGCGACGCCTGTGGAAGGCGGAGTACTACACGATCGGCCAGGTTCCCCAGACGCCCGATCCGTACGAGGCGACGGATCTCCTCGAAGAGAGCGACATCGCCACCCCGCCGCCCGAGAACCCCGTCACGTAGACGTCCGGCAGGCACAAGCGAAGCCACACCGCCGCGCCGTGGGACCACCAGCACTCCGGTCCCACGGCCGCTTCGCCATGCCCGCGCAACCATCGCCGGCTCCGCTCGACGTGCCCACGGCACCGAACGGGGCTTCCCGAAGCGGCATCCGTGCCGTACCCAGCCTGAAATGCAGGAAATCCCACCCAGACAACCGATCTGGATGGGATCTCGTGAACCGTTCCCGACCTAAGTCGTGAACGGCCCTGTTGTGGACCTGAGGGGATTCGAACCCCTGACCCCCTCGATGCGAACGAGGTGCGCTACCGGACTGCGCCACAGGCCCTTGCAACGAGGAAAACTCTAGCACCCCGGCGGGGGTGCTCCGCTCACCCGGTGCGGATCACTCGTTGGCGGCGCGGGGGCGGTCGCGGTCGGAGTGCTGGTCGAACAGGGGGGTGCGGGAGCGGTCCCGGGTGCGGCGGGGGGCCACGGGGGCGGTGGAGAAGGTGGGGCGGGGCGCCGGGACTTCCCAGGCGTCCTCGGTGGGGGTGCGCTGCTGGTCCACCCACTCCGCGTGGTCGGTCTGCTCCACGAGGGCCCGGCGGTCGGCGGTGGCCGGCTCCTCGGCCGGGGGCAGCGGCGCGGGCTCGGTCGCTTCGGGGGCCTCGGGGGCGTGCTCGCGGGCCGTACGGGCGTCGCGGAGGCGTTTGGCGGCCTCGGCGGCGCGGCGCTGGTCGAACTTGACCTCGAAGCGGCGGCGCTCCTGGGCCCGCAGGTGGGCGATGTAGAACGTGAGCAGCACCGCCGGGATGCCCGGGGCCCACAGGAAGGCGACGCCGCCGACGGCGGCCACGATCATGCCGAAGGTGAAAGCGAGGAAGAGCAGCGTGGTGGTGCGCCGGCGCGCGGCGAGCACCTTGGCCCGGGGATTGGGCTTCTTGGCCTTGAGCTGCGCCCCGGCCTGCGCCTGCGCTGACCCCTGGCCCTGCCCCTGCGGCTTGGCCGCCAGTGGCCTGGGCTGCGCCGGCACCTCGGGCGCGGGCACGGCAAGGTCCCGGACGTCGACCGTGGGGTCTCCCTCGGTCTCCTCGTCCGGGTCCGCCGTTTTGGCGTACCTGCGCTCCAGCGCCGCGCGTCCGGACAGCAGCCGGATCGCGGTGCTGAAGCGTTCCGTCGGGCGCGCTTCGTTGAGCTCGTCCTGCCTACGGAGCCACATCGGCACCAAGTAGGCAGCCCAGGCCCCGACGATGACTGCGTAAATGAGGCCGCTGCTGCTCACGCCTCACACGGTAGGGGGGTTCGCGACGACGGATACGCAATTTGGCGCGGTGTGTCGCACGATCTGGCTGATACGCCGAAATTTTTTTCTGATTGCGTTCGTGCGAGGGCCGAAACGGCGACGAATTTCGAACAGATATCTTATTTGTGAGCCGTACCGGGTCGCGCCTGGTGCCACCGGTTCAGCATCCCCTCCGGCACCTCCTCGGCCGTCAGCGCGAACACGAGATGGTCCCGCCACGCCCCGTCGATGTGCAGATAGCGGGGGCGCAGTCCTTCGTCGCGGAAGCCGAGTTTCTCCACCACGCGCCGGCTCGGCCCGTTCTCCGGCCGGATGCACACCTCGACGCGGTGCAGGCCGACCGCGCGGAAGCAGTGGTCCACGGCCAGGGCGACGGCGGTCGGCATCACGCCGCGCCCCGCGACCGCCTCGTCGACCCAGTAGCCGATGTGGGCGCTGCACATCGAGCCCCAGGTGATGCCCGCGACGGTGAGCTGCCCGGCCAGCCGCCCCTGGTAGTCGATGACGAACGGCATCATGCGCCCCGAGGCGGCCTCGTGGCGCAGGTGCCGGACCATCTGCCGGTAGGTGGGCCGCAGGGCCACGTGGCCGGGCGGGGCGGGCGGCACGGTGGCCTCCCACGGCCGCAGCCAGTCGCGGTTGCGGCGGTTGACCTCGCGCCAGGCGCGCTGGTCGCGCATCTTTATCGGGCGGAGGAGGACGTCCCCGTCCACCAGCTCGGCCGGCCAGGACACGTTCAGCTCGGTCTCCCAGACGTAGGGTGATCGCCCCCGCGGAGCTGGTCGACGGCGTGCACGAGGAGCGGGGCCAGCACGGCCAGCCCGTCCTTGACGCCGCCGGTCGATCCGGGGAGGTTCACCACCAGGGTGCGCCCGGCCACGCCGCACACGCCACGGGAGAGCACCGCCGTGGGCACCTTCTCGCGGCCGGCGGCGCGCATGGCCTCGGCGATCCCCGGGACCTCGTAGTCCAGTACGTCGCGGGTCACCTCGGGGGTGCGGTCGGTGGGCGAGATCCCGGTGCCGCCGGTGGTGACCACGACGTCGTAGCCCTCCGCCACCGCCTGCCGCAGGGCCTGCCCCACCGGATCGCCGTCCGGGACGACGCGCGGGCCGTCCACGGCGAAGCCGAGCTCCGTGAGCCCGGCGACGACAAGGGGGCCGCCGCGGTCCTCGTAGACCCCTGCGGCAGCCCGGTTGGAGGCGGTGATCGCGAGTGCCCTCATCGGTCGCGGCTCCAGTCCCCCGACGCGCCGCCGGTCTTCTCCTCGACCCGTACGTCCGTGATGACCGCGCCCTTGTCCACGGCCTTCACCATGTCGACCACGGTGAGCGCGGCGACGCTGACCGCGGTCAGGGCCTCCATCTCGACGCCCGTGCGGTCGGTGGTCCGCACCGTGGCGGTGATGTCGACGGAGGAGTCGCCCACGGCGAGGTCGACCTTCACGCCCGAGACGGCCAGCGGGTGGCAGAGCGGGATCAGGTCGGGGGTGCGCTTGGCGCCCATGATGCCGGCGATGCGCGCGGTGGCGAGGGCGTCGCCCTTGGGAACGCCCTCGCCCCGCAGCAGTTCGACGACGCGCGCCGAGACCAGGACCCGGCCGGTGGCGCGCGCGGTGCGGGTGGTGATGTCCTTCTCCGACACGTCGACCATCCGGGCCGCCCCCGCGGCGTCGATGTGCGTCAGGCGCTGCTGTTCTGTCATCGCTACGGACACTCCCACTGCTCGCGCGTGCTCGCGTGGGAGTACGCTACCCGCTCAGTCGAGCAGGACCACGTCGACCTCGGAGCCCGCGGCGATCTCCGTGACGTCCTCGGGAACGACGATCAGCGAGTTGGCGTGGGCGAGCGCCCCCACCAAGTGCGAACCCGCCCCGCCCACAGGGGTGACCGTGCCCGTCGCGGCCTCGTGACGGCCGCGCAGGAACTGGCGCCTGCCCTTCGGGGACGAGGTCACGCCCGTCGGGCAGACCGCCCGCACCGACGGCCGGTGGATGGGCTCGACACCCATCAGCGTGCGGATCGCGGGGCGCACGAACAGCTCGAAGGAGACGTACGCGCTGACCGGGTTGCCCGGCAGCGCGACCAGCGGGGTGCGCTCCGGCTCCGCGGCCGCCTCCTCGTCCTCCGCGGCGGCGTCGGTCGTCGGGGGCTCGGCACGGGCGCCCGCGTCGACGAAGCCGAAACCCTGCGGCTTGCCGGGCTGCATGGCCAGCGTGCGGAACTCGATCTCCTCGCCCAGCGCCTCCTTGACCACGTCGTACGCGCCGACGCTGACACCGCCGCTGGTGACCACCAGGTCGGCGCGGATCAACTGGTCCTCGACGGTGGCGCGGAAGGTCTCGGCGTCGTCGGCGACCGCGCCGACGCGGTACGCCTGGGCGCCCGCGTCCCGCGCGGCGGCGGTGAGCATGAAGCTGTTGGAGTCGTGGATGCGGCCGGGACCGAGCGCCTCACCGGGCGGCACCAGTTCGCTGCCGGTCGACACCACGACGACCCGCGGCCGGGGCCGCACCCGCACCGCGGCTCGGCCGACGGCGGCGAGCAGCGCGATCTGCGGCGGCCCCAGCACCGTGCCCGCGGCGAGGGCCAGCTCACCGGCGGTCACGTCGCTGCCGCGGGCCCGGACGTGGGCGCCCGCCTCGACCTGCCGGTAGACCCGGACCTCGCCGGACGACGCCCCTGGCGCACGGCTCGCCGCGGCCATGCCGCTGACGGGCCCCGGCTCGCCGCTGCCGCCGTCGGTCCACTCGACCGGGACGACGGCCTCGGCACCGGGCGGCAGCGGCGCGCCGGTCATGATGCGCGCCGCCTCCCCCGGTCCGACGGTCGGCGGCTCGCCGCTGCCGGCCGCCACGTCGCCGATGACGGTCAGTACGGCCGGATGCTCGTCGTCCGCGCCCTGGGTGTCGGTGGTGCGCACCGCGTAGCCGTCCATCGAGCTGTTCTCGAAGGGCGGCAGCGACACCGGCACCATGACGTCCTCGACGAGCACGCACCCCTGGGCGTCGAGCAGTTGCAGCTCGATCGGCTCCAGGGGTCTCAACTGCCGGAGGATGTTGTCGAGATGTTCCGAGACGGACCAGACGCGATCGGCACCGGCGGCCGTACTACTGCTCAAGCCTGCATCTCCTCGTTGACATACGAACGCAGCCAGGTCCGGAAGTCCGGGCCCAGGTCATCACGTTCGCATGCCAGTCGGACAATGGCACGCAGATAGTCGGCACGGTCTCCGGTGTCGTAGCGCCGGCCCTTGAAGATCACGCCGTGCACGGGGCCGTCGGGGCCGCCCGCCTGGGCCAGTTCGCGCAGGGCGTCGGTCAGCTGGATCTCGCCGCCGCGGCCGGGCTGCGTCTTGCCCAGCACGCCGAAGATCGCCGGGTCCAGGACGTAGCGGCCGATGATGGCGTACGCGGAAGGCGCCTCGCCCGCCGCGGGCTTCTCGACGAGGTCGGTGATCCGGACCACGTTGTCGTCGTCGGTGGGGACGACCGCCGCGCTGCCGTAGAGGTGGATCTGGCTGGGGTCGACCTCCATCAGCGCCACGACGCTGCCGCCGTGCCGCTCCTGCACGTCGATCATCGTGCTGAGCAGCGGGTCGCGGGGGTCGATCAGGTCGTCGCCGAGGAGGACCGCGAAGGGCTGGTCGCCGACGTGCGGTTCGGCGCAGAGGACCGCGTGGCCGAGGCCGCGGGGGTTGCCCTGGCGGACGTAGTGCATGGTGGCCAGGTCGCTGGACTCCTGGACCTTGGCGAGCCGGGACTCGTCGCCCTTGCGGGTCAGGGCCTCTTCGAGCTCGTAGTTGCGGTCGAAGTGGTCCTCGAGCGGGCGCTTGTTGCGGCCGGTGATCATGAGGACGTCGGAGAGGTTGGCCGCGACGGCCTCCTCGACCACGTACTGGATGGCGGGCTTGTCCACGACCGGCAGCATTTCCTTGGGTGTCGCCTTGGTGGCGGGAAGGAAACGGGTGCCGAGGCCGGCTGCGGGGATGACAGCCTTGCTGATCCGAGTACGCGCGTGAGTCATGGTCTGCACAATAACCGCTGTATATGAGGTGAAGATGAAGTTCCGGTTGCTTGACGGCGGTAGGCGGCGTTTGTGAGCCAAATGAATAGCGGTCACGGTAGCAAAGCAGGGTTGCGAGAAAACCTCATCCGGGTGAGGAGCGGGTTGACGAACAGCGTCCGGACGGAGGCGGAGCGGCGAATCGCCCACCATGCGCTGGAGTTGCCCGAGCTGTCCGGGAAGTCCCGGACCGTGGCGGCCTACGTCTCGATGGGCACGGAACCGGGCACCCGCGCGCTGCTGGAGGCACTGCGCGAACGCGGCGTGCGGGTCCTGCTGCCCGTCCTGCTCCCCGACAACGATCTGGACTGGGGCCCCTACGAGGGCCCGGACGCGCTCGTGCGGACGTCCCGGGGCCTGTACGAGCCCACCGGCCCCCGCCTCGGCCCCGACGCCGTCACGGGCGCCCACGCCGTGCTGCTGCCGGGCCTGGCGGTCGACACGCGCGGCCTGCGCCTGGGGCGCGGCGGCGGCAGCTACGACCGCGTGCTGGCCCGGCTGGAGGCGTGCGGGGCGACGCCGGCCCTGGTGGTCCTGCTGTACGGGCACGAAGTCCTGGAGCGCGTGCCCGCCGAGCCGCACGACCGGCCGGTGGACGCGGCCGTCACCCCGGACGGCGTACGGCGGTTCGGGCCGCGCTGAACGCGAGGAGGGGCGGGCCCCACGGGCTCGCCCCTCCTGGTACGTGCGCGTCAGCGGCTCACGGCGTCAGCGCGAGCGTGTCCTGCGTCTTGGCGTCGACCGAGGGCTTGGTGAACGCCCACGGCAGGAGTTCGCCCTTGGCCCACTTCGTCGTCTGGTCCGAGTAGTGCGAGCTGTAGGCGTGGCCGGAGGCGCCGGTGAGGTTGATCCACCGCGACTTGTCGAAGTCGTCCAGCGAGACCACCATCCGCATCGACGGCACCCAGACCACCTCGTAGCCGCCGGCCGCGTTCCAGCCGGTGGCGTCGACCGCCGCCTCGCCGCCGCCGAGGTTCCAGGGCCCGCGGTTCAGCAGCCAGCGCACGACGGCCGGGCCGCCGGTGCCGAGCGTCTGGTTGCGCAGCTCCAGCTGGTGCAGCCGGCCCCAGCTCCAGGTGTCGATGTTCTTGCCGAGCTTGGCCGTCAGCTCGTAGCGGGCGTCCTTCATGGCCTGGGCGAGCAGTTCGTCGCGGGTCGTGCGCGGCTTGCCGCTGTCCTTGTCGAAGAAGGCCGTGGGGGACGTGGTCCACCACGGGTTGTCCTCGTCCTTGATGATCGACCGCACCACCTCGAACCAGCGGTCGCCGCCGTCCGGCTGCGCCTGGTCCGCGTCGCGCTGGCCGCACTCGCGCACGAGCTGGGACTTGCCGCTCAGGTCGTCGACCGGACCGGACCGGTCGGCCGCCGGCACGGTCAGGCACTGCCCCTTCGGGCGCAGTTCCTTGGGCAGCTTGTTGCCGAAGGCGAGCTTGAGGGTGTTGCGCCAGACCGCGTTGAAGTAGGCCGCGGCCGCGGAGTCCGCGTCCTGGTTGTAGTCCCAGCTCTCCAGCAGCTTCTGCGCGTTGCGGACGTAGTCGTCCTTGTCGTTCTTGATGTCGATCTTCAGCAGGTACGGCACCAGCAGCTTGGCGATCTCGCTGCTGTTGTCGCTCTGCATCTTCTGCATGTCGTCCATCGAGACCAGCCCGCTGTCCTTGATCTTGGACGCGATCAGGTCGTTGATCCGCTGGCTGCGCGTGCCGTAGCCCCAGTCCTGGGTGAGCAGGTAGGGGTACTTGTGCTGGTCGACCACGGCCTGGTTGGCGGTGACGATGTAGCCGCGCGGCGGGTTGTAGTCCCAGGGCATGGCGTCGAAGGGGATCGGCTTGCCCCACTGGTACTTCGGGTCCCAGCCGGGGGCCGGGTAGGTGCCGTCGTAACCGGCGGCGCGGGTCGGGACCTGGCCGGGGGCCTGGTACCCGATGTTGCCGTGGGCGCCCTTGCCGTCGGCGTAGATCAGGTTCTGCGAGGGGACCGCGAAGTCGCGGGCCGCGGCCCGGAACTCGTCCCAGCCGGTCGCGGTGTCCAGCTCGAACACCGCGTCCATCGTCTTGGACGGCTGGAGGGCGGTCCACTTCAGGGAGATCGCGTAGCCGTCGCCGCGGTCGGGCGCGGAGTTGTCCACGGGCGCCCGGTCGCCGACCTTGAGCAGCTCGGAGCTGCGGTCGGAGACCACCGGGCCGTTGTTGGTGCTGCGGACGGTGATCGTGCGGTCCGCTCCCCCGGCGACCTTGATCGTCTCCTGGCGGGTCTGCAGCGGCCGCTGCTTGCCGTCGTACAGGTAGGTGCTGTCGGAGAGCTTCTCCAGGTACAGATCGGTGACGTCGGCACCCAGGTTCGTCATGCCCCAGGCGATCGACTGGTTGTGGCCGATGACCACGCCCGGCATGCCGGAGAAGGTGTAGCCGGCGACGTCGAAGGGGCAGGCCTGGGAGACCGTCGTGCAGTGCAGGCCCATCTGGTACCAGAGCGAGGGCATCTGGGGCGCCAGGTGCGGATCGTTGGCGAGCAGCGGCTTGCCGGTGGTGGTGTGCTCACCGTCGACGACCCACGAGTTGGAGCCGATGCCGTTGCCGTTGGGGCCGAGCAGCGCCGGGATCTGGTCCAGGGTGCCGGAGAGCGAGGCGAGCTGCGACTGCAGGTTGCCGGCGGCCTCGTCGACGGTGGAGCCGGTGCCGCCGTCGGTGCCGGTACCTCCGTCGGTGCCTGTGCCGGCACCTCCGTCGGTGCCTGTGCCGGTACCGCCGTCGGTGCCGGTGCCTGTGCCTCCGTCGGTGCCTGTGCCCGTGCCGGTGCCCGTGCCCGAAGTGTCGCCGGACGCGCCGCTCGTGGCGGTGCCGGGCGGTTCGTACGCACCTGTGACGGTATTGACCGTTCCGCCGTCGACGATCGCCTGGTGCCGCGCGTACGGGTACGCCGGGTACAGACTCGCGATCTGCTGGGGGTTCAGCCGGCTGGTCAGCAGCGCGCGGTCGATCTCGTCCTGCATGTTGCCGCGCAGGTCCCAGGCCATGGCCTTGAGCCAGGCGACCGAGTCGACCGGCGTCCACCGCTCCGGGGTGTAGTCGTTGGTCAGCTGGAGGGCCGCGTACTCCACGGACAGGTCGGCGCCCTTGTGACCGTCCAAGTAGGCGTTGACGCCGTCCGAGTAGGCCTGCAGGTAGTCCTTGGTGGTCTTCGACAGCTTCGTGTCGTACTCGGCCTGCGCGACCCGCCGCCAGCCCAACGTGCGCAGGAAGGCGTCGGTCTCCACCTGGCCGCTGCCGAACATCTCCGAGAGGCGGCCGGCGGTCAGGTGCCGGCGCACGTCCATCTCGTAGAAGCGGTCCTGCGCCTGGACGTACCCCTGGGCGCGGAAGAGGTCCTGCGGGGTGTCCGCGTAGATCTGCGGGATGCCGTTGCCGTCCCGCTTGACCTGCACGGGCCCCGACAGGCCCTTGAGCTGCAGCGTTCCGGTGGTCTGCGGGAGGGAGGCGCGAACGGTCGCGACGCTCCAGTACGACCCGAAGGCGATGCCCGCCACCAGCAGGAGTACGACCCCGATCACGATCAGGCGCACGCGGCGGGACTTTGTCTTGGGGGGCATCGATGTCCTTCGAGGGCAGGGTGGACCGATTGCTAGGGGCCACCTTAGGCGTAGTGTCCAGCCGCCTCCCAAGCGGTGCCGGGAGCGGGGACGGAAGCTGTACGGAAGCGGTGCAGAAGCCACTCCCGGACGGGCCGCAGAGATCGCAGCGACCCCAAGCGCAGGTAAAATGTTAGGCAGGGCAACGAACTGCGGTGAAAGGAACGGCTCCTGACTGTCAACCGCCTCAACGAGCTCCTGCTGGTGTGCGCCGCCGTGCTGCTCATCGCGGTGATCGCCGTGCGCCTTTCCTCGCGCAGCGGACTGCCCAGCCTGCTGATCTACCTGGGTATCGGCGTGGCGATCGGGCAGGACGGCCTCGGCGTGAAGTTCGACAACGCCGAACTAACCCAAGTGCTAGGATATGCCGCACTTGTGGTGATTCTTGCCGAGGGTGGTCTGGGCACCAAGTGGCGGGAGATCAAACCGGCGATGCCGGCCGCCACCGTGCTCGCGACCTTCGGGATCGCGATCAGCGTCGGCGTCACCGCGGCGGGCGGGCACTACCTCGTCGGACTCGACTGGCGGCAGGCGATCCTCATCGGCGCCGTGGTGTCCTCCACCGACGCGGCGGCGGTCTTCTCCGTACTGCGCCGGGTCCCGCTGCCGACCCGGCTGACCGGTGTCCTGGAAGCCGAGTCGGGCTTCAACGACGCACCCGTGGTCATCCTGGTCGTCGCCTTCTCCGAGCACTGGCCGGTGCACAACTGGGGCGTCCTGCTGGGCGAGATCATCCTGGAGCTGGCGATCGGCTGCGTCGTCGGCCTGGCGGTCGGCCTGCTCGGCGCGTACGCCCTGCGCCACGTCGCGCTGCCCGCCTCCGGCCTCTACCCGATCGCGGTCATGGCCATCGCCGTCCTCGCCTACGCGGGCGGCGCCATGGCGCACGGCTCGGGCTTCCTCGCCGTCTACGTCGCCTCCGTCGTGCTCGGCAACGCCAGGCTGCCGCACCGGCCGGCCACCCGCGGCTTCGCCGAGGGGCTCGCGTGGATCGCGCAGATCGGGCTGTTCGTGCTGCTGGGCCTGCTGGTGACCCCGCACGAACTGGGCGACGACATCGTGCCGGCGATCGTCGTCGGGCTCGTGCTGACCATGGTCGCGCGGCCGCTGTCGGTGGCGGCGAGCCTCCTGCCCTTCCGCATGCCCCTCCGCGAGCACGCGTTGATCTCCTGGGCGGGACTGCGCGGCGCGGTGCCCATCGTGCTCGCCACCATCCCGATGGTGGCCCAGATCGAGCAGAGCGAGCGGATCTTCAACATCGTCTTCGTCCTGGTGATCGTCTACACCCTGGTGCAGGGCCCGACCCTGCCGTGGATCGCCAAGGCCCTGCGCATCGACGACCCGGGCGAGGCCGAGGACCTGGGCATCGAGTCGGCCCCGCTGGAACGGCTGCGCGGCCACCTGCTGTCGATGCGCATCCCCACCCGGTCGCGCATGCACGGCGTGGAGGTCAACGAACTGCGGCTGCCGCCCGGGGCCGCGGTCACACTGGTCGTCCGCGAGGGCAAGAGCTTCGTGCCGCTGCCGACGACCGTGCTGCGGACCGGCGACGAACTCCTGGTCGTCGCGACCGACCCGGTGCGCGACAAGGCCGAGGCGCGGCTGCGCGCGGTCGGCCGGGGCGGCAAGCTGGCCGGATGGCTGGAATCAGGGCGCGAAACCAGCCGTTAACATAGCTGCACGACAGTCACCACCAACTCTGCCTGACGCAGAGCTGGCGCGACCGCCCGGCGGCCGGACACCCGGTATCTACCTCGGTCAAGCGCGAGAGGACAGCTCTCGGCGCACCGTACGCGACCAGACGTCCAGGGTGCGCTACCAGGCGGCAGAAAGGCCCGGGCCGTGGCATCCACGGTCGATCGATCCTCCGGTTCTCCCCGTCCCTCACCTCGTACGCCGCACAAGGCGCGCCGGGACCGTGCGTCGTCCGGCGCGGGACGGCCCGGCTACGGACAGCTGCTGCGCACGCCCGGAGCGTGGACGTTCCTGCTGCCCGGCTTCACCGCCCGGCAGCCTTTCGCGATGCTCACGATCGGCATCGTGCTGCTCGTGCAGCACACGACCGGCTCCTACGGCACCGCGGGAGCCGTGTCCGCCGTCACCGGCGTCGCCATGGCGCTGTTCGCCCCGCAGAGCGGCAAGCTCGCCGACCGCTTCGGGCAGGGCGCGGTGCTCGTACCCGGCGTGCTCGTGCACACGGCCGCCGTGACGCTGCTGTCACTGCTCGCCCTCGCGCACGCCCCCCTGTGGGCACTGCTGGCGGTCGCGGTGCCGGCGGGTGCCTCGGTGCCGCAGGTCGGGCCCATGGTGCGCGCACGCTGGGCGGCCACCCTGCCGGAGAAGTCCCCGCTGCTGCCGACCGCCGCAGCCTTCGAGTCGGTGACCGACGAGTTCACCTTCGTCATCGGCCCGGTGCTGGCCACGGCCCTGTGCACCGGCGTCCACCCGGCGGCCGGGCTGCTGGCCGAAGCCGGGCTGACCCTGGCGGGCGGCCTGGTCTTCGCCGCGCAGCGACGGACCGCGCCCGCGCCGGCCGCCCGCGCCACGGGCGGCACCCGCGGACGGCAGCCCTCGGCGCTGACCGTGCCGGGCGTGCGGGTCCTCGCGGTCGCCTTCCTCGGCATCGGCGCGGTCTTCGGCGGCATGCAGGTCTCCATGACGGCCTTCACCGAGGAGATCGGCCGGCCGGACATCAACGGCCTGCTGTACGGCACCTTCGCCGCCGGGAACATGCTGGCCGGCATCGTCTGCGGCGCGGTGGCCTGGAAGTCCGGGCCCCGGCGGCGGATGGTCATCGGCTACACCGCGCTGACCGCGGCCACCTCGATGCTGTGGGCGGCACACGCCGTGCCGCTGCTCGGCGGGCTCGGGCTGCTCGTCGGGCTGACCATCGCCCCGGCACTGATCACCGGCTACACCCTGGTGGAGTCGCTGGTGCCCGCGCAGGTCCGCACGGAGGCGTTCACTTGGCTGACGGGCGCGGTCGCGCTCGGGCAGGCGGCGGCGGCCACGGCGGCCGGCCGGCTCGCGGACGGCATCGGTGCGAGCGCCGGATTCACCGTGCCCCTGGCCGGTACCGCACTGGCGCTGATCACCTTGCTGGCACTGCGCGGCAGGCTCGCTCCGCAGTCCGCGGGACTGGTCGCGGCACGTGGGGACGGCAGTGGTATCGGTCACCGAGTGCCGGTCACGGTGGACTGACGCCGCGGAATGCTGCACTATTGACCGTCGTTAGCACTCACTGAGTCAGAGTGCCAGGAGGAGCAAGTGCCGACCTACCAGTACCAGTGCACCGAGTGCGGCGAGGGCCTCGAGGCGGTGCAGAAGTTCAGCGACGACGCGCTCACCGAGTGCCCGGCGTGCCACGGCCGCCTGCGCAAGGTCTTCTCCGCGGTCGGCGTTGTCTTCAAGGGTTCCGGTTTCTACCGGACCGACAGCCGCGGCTCGTCGTCCAGCAGCGCCCCGGCGGCCAAGGCCGGCAGCGGTTCCGAGTCGAAGTCGTCCGCGTCTTCGTCGTCGTCCTCGTCCTCTTCGACGGGTTCGTCCTCGGGCACCGGCGGCTCCTCGTCCAGCTCGGCGAGCACCTCCGCCGCCTGAGCGGAGGGCTTCGCGTGTCCGCACACGCGGATCCGCCCGAGCGGCGCCCCACTTTCGGGTGAAGGCCCCCGTCGGCAACGACCGGGGGCCTTCGGCGTACGCCCGCTCGCGGGGTGAGCGGGACGGGCAGGGTGAACCGGGCCGTGGCGGGCGGCCCTGCCGCCGGTATCGCCCCCGGCCGGTTTCACCGTGCGCGGCGACGGCTGCGGGCCACAGACTGGAGACATGCTGAGCGGTTGGGTCGTCGACCGGCCCGGGCCCATGATCACGGAGCCGTTGGTGCGCGTCGCCCGGCCGAAGCCGGTGCCGGGACCGACGGAGCTGCTGCTGCGCGTCGAGGCGTGCGGCGTCTGCCGGACCGATCTCCATCTGGCCGAGGGGGACCTGCCCCCGCACCGCCGGGAGACCGTGCCGGGGCACGAGGTCGTCGGGCGGGTCGTCGCCATGGGCGATCTCGCCGCCCGCTTCGCCGAGGGCGACCGGGTCGGTGTGGCCTGGCTGCGCGGCACCTGTGGGAACTGCGCCTACTGCCGGTCCGGACGGGAGAACCTGTGCCCGTTCTCCGTCTACACCGGCTGGGACGCGGACGGCGGCTTCGCGGACTTCACCACCGTCCCGGAGGACTACGCATACGCGCTGCCCGAGGACGCCGACGGCCACGACGCCGTGCACCTCGCGCCCCTGCTGTGCGCCGGGATCATCGGCTATCGCGCACTGCGCCGCAGTGACCTGCCGCACGGCGGACGGCTGGGCATCTACGGCTTCGGGGCGTCGGCGCACATCGCCGCGCAGGTCGCCCTGGCCGAGGGAGCGACGGTGCATGTGCTCACCCGGTCCCAGAAGGCCCGCGAACTCGCGCTGGAACTCGGTGCGGCCTCGGCGGCCGGTGCCGACGCCCGCCCCCCGGAACCGCTCGACGCGGCCATCCTCTTCGCGCCCGTCGGCGACCTGGTGCCGGTCGCCCTGGAGGCGCTGGACCGGGGCGGCACGCTGGCCGTCGCCGGCATCCACCTCACGGACATCCCCTCGCTCAACTACCAGCGCCATCTGTTCCAGGAACGGAATCTGCGCAGTGTCACCTCCAACACCAGACAGGACGGACAGGAGTTCCTGGCCCTGGCGGCCAGGATCGGGATCCGGGTGACGGCCACCCCGTACCCGATGGACCACGCGGACCGTGCCCTGGCGGATCTGGCCGCCGACCGCGTCAACGGCGCCGCCGTGCTCGTCCCGGGCTGACGGCGGGCGGCGGGCGGCTCCGGGCTCCCGGCTCCCGGCTCCCGGCTCCCGGCTCCCGGCTTCAGTCGACGCGTATCAGGCACCCCGTGACGTTCGAGGGGACGATCCGTATCCACAGGTCGTGGGTGCCGTCGGCCCACGGGTCGGGGTGGGCGTCCCTGGCGAGCGCGCGCACCTCGTCGGAGTCGGTGACGTGCTCGACGTTCCCGAGAAGCAGCACGCTCCAGCCGGCGCTGAGGGACGCGTCGAACCGATCGACCTCGAAGGCGACCTCGGTGCCCCGCCCGGCGGCCGGCGGGGTGTGCGGCGCCGTGCGGTAGACGATGGTGCCCTCGACGACGGAGTAGATGACCGGCAGTACGGCGGGATGGCCCGTGGCGGTGGTCAGCGCGACCCTGCCGACGTCCTGCCCCGACAGCCGGGTCCAGCACTCGTCCGCGCCCAGGTCGCAGGGCACCGGCTGGCCGGTCACCACATCGTCGGGACAGCTTTCGAGGTCACCCCCGAGCAGGCGGCTGGCCGTGGTCCGCAACGCGCCCGCGAGACGGAGCAGGGCGTTGGTGCCGATGCTGTGGTGGCACTGCTCCTCCACGTAGCGCACATAGCCCGGGGTCATCCCGGCCCGTGTGGCCACTTCCTCGCGGCTGAGCCCCAATTGCTCCCGCCGCTCCGCGACGCGGCGGGACACGTCGCCGGGGTGGGACCTGGAGTTTCCGGACAGGCCGTCGTGCAAGGTCTGCCTGGGCACGTCGACCACCTCCCGTTGTCGGGCTCAGGCGCTTCGTTTCGCTCTCCAGCACATCACCGCCCGGGCCGTGCCGCCAGGTCTGAATCCGCGGTCCCCTCGACCGGGCGACGAAGTTATCCACAACCGGTGAGTAATCCACAGGCCCGGAACGGCCGTCGGCGCGGTGGGGCATCGTGGTCCGTGCCGGTCCGACGACGAGAGCGGCGGCGAAAGCGGCGAGAACAAGTGACGGCACGTGGCCGGCAAGCGGTCAGCAAGTGGCGGAGGTGGCCCCAGTGATGGGTGAGAAGAGCGTGAACCGGGTGAACAGCGTGAACAGCGTGGGCGATGTGGCGGCAATGGCGGCACCAGCGACAGCGGGTGCGATCTCCCGGTCGGGCGCCGGGGCTCCGGCACCGCGCACGGTTCCGGATTTCGCGCCGATCAGGGCGGGCGGCGGGAGCCACCGCTTACGGCGGCTGCTGCGCCGGCGCCGCCGGGTGGTGGCGGCGGGACTTGCCATGACGGCCGCGGCAGTTGCGGCCACCGCGCCCCGGGAGGCCCCTCGGCCCGCGTGGTCCGGCCGGGCGGGGCCCGCGCCCGCGGTGGCCGCCGCGGCGCGTGACACGGTGCGCGCGCCCGTGCGGATCGCGGACGCGGAGGCGGTACGGCTCGTGCGCCCCGGCGACCGGGTGGACGTGATGGCCGCGGCGCGCATCGTCGCGCGGGCCGCGCCCGTGGTGGACGTACCACGGGAGTCCGACGGGTTCTCCGGTGTGCTCGGCCAGGACGGCGCGGGCGGCGGCGCGGACGGGGCGCTGATCGTGCTCTCGGTCCCGCGCGACACGGCCGCCGCGCTCTCCGGGGCCGCAGCGGGGACCCCTTTGTCCCTGGCGCTGCGGTGAAGGCGACGGCCACGGACGGTGGCCGCGGGCCCGGACCCCCGGGGCGGAGGGGGCGGGTCGGACAGGGGTGTGTCGCGCGGCGCCCAAGCCCGTACCCTCAGAGGCCGAACCGCTCACGGACCCCAGGGTTCCGCCGTCCGTCCCGTGGTGGGCCCGCTGACGCGTCAGGGTTCCGTAGGCCGAACATGCACGGTCGTTCGAAAGGAAATCGTCCCTTGAAGGGCTTCAAAGCCTTCCTTCTGCGTGGCAATGTCGTCGAGCTCGCTGTCGCCGTCGTCGTCGGCGCGGCGTTCAGCAAGATCGTCGATGCGTTCGTGAAGGGCCTCATCAACCCGGTGATCGGTGCCATCGGCACCAAGAACCTCGACGGCTACATCGTCTGCATCGAGAAGCCCTGTGTCGCCTCCGGCGGCGAGCTCACGAAGGGCGTGGGCCTGCTGTGGGGCTCCGTCGCCGGTGCCGCGCTGACCTTCCTGATCACGGCCGCGGTCGTGTACTTCCTGCTGATCCTCCCGATGAACAAGCTCAACGAGCGCCGCAAGACAGGCAAGGAGGAGGCGCTGCCCGGCCCGACCGAGCTGGAACTGCTCACCGAGATCCGCGACCTGCTCGCCCGCCAGCAGGGCAACGGCGGCGGTCACACCATCCCGTCGCCCTACGACCACGGCGGCGGGAACCGGACGCGCCAGTAGGCGCGGCGCGCACGGGCGCGCATGTCCGTCTCAGATGTGGTGCGGGGGCTTCTCGTCGAGGAAGCGCGCGAGATCTCCCGCACCGCCCTGCCCCTGCCGGTCGCCCCAGCCGGCGTCGGTGTCGTCGCTCGACTGCCGGTCCAGCGGGTCGTCGAAGACCAGCGCCGTCGCGGGGTCGCGTGGTTCACGCGGCCGGTCGGGTGCGGGCTGCGCGGCGGGGTGGGGATCGGAACTGCTCATGGGCTCCAGGGTACGGGGGTCCCGTACCGGGCCGGCCCGCTCCGGACAGGGGTCGGGCCCCGGTGCAGGGGGGTGGCACCGGAGCCCGAGTCTTGGGTGGGGGGTAGGTGCGGGCGCCGCAAAGGACGCCCGCCGGGGGGTCAGGCCGCCTCGATGGACAGCCCCGTCTGGCGCGCCATGCGCTTCAGGTCGGCCAGGGCGTGCTTCTCGATCTGCCGGATCCGTTCACGGGTCAGGCCGTGCTGCTTGCCGACCTCGGTCAGCGTCCGCTCGCGGCCGTCCACGATCCCGTAGCGCGCCCGGATGATGGACGCGGTCCGGTCGTCGAGCCGGTCGATCAGGTCCTCCAGTTCCTCACGCCGCAGCATGACGAGCACGGAGTCCTCCGGCGAGGCCGCCGAGGTGTCCTCGACCAGATCGCCGAACTGGGTCTCGCCCTCGTCGTCCACGGACATGTTGAGGCTCACGGGGTCGCGCGCCCAGTCCAGCACATCGGCGATGCGCTCCGGGGTGGAGTCGAGTTCGGCGGCGATCTCCGCGGGCTCCGGGTCGCGTCCGTGCTCACGGTTGAACTCGCGCTGCACCCTGCGCACACGCCCCAGCTCCTCCACCAGGTGGACGGGGAGCCGGATCGTGCGCGACTGGTCCGCGATGGACCGGGTGATCGCCTGGCGGATCCACCATGTCGCGTACGTGGAGAACTTGAAGCCCTTGGCGTAGTCGAACTTCTCGACGGCGCGGACCAGGCCCGCGTTGCCTTCCTGGATCAGGTCCAGCAGCGGAAGGCCGCTGCGCGGATAACGTCGCGCGACGGCGACGACAAGACGCAGGTTGGACCGGATGAAGACGTCCTTGGCCCGCGCACCTGCGGCGGCTATCGCCTCCAGTTCCTCGCGGTCGGCGCCGCCTCCCGAACCCAGCTCCTCGCCTGCGAGGAGCTGCTCGGCGTAGACGCCGGCCTCGATCGCCCTGGAAAGCTCGACTTCCTGCGCGGCGTCGAGCAACGGCGTGCGCGCGATCTCGTCGAGGTACATGCCGACGAGGTCGCGGTCGGCCATCTCGCCGTGGCCGTGCGCGCGGGCGCTGCTCTTCCCGCCGTTGGTGCTGCGGGCGACGGCACGGGTTGCCATGCGTGCTCCCTTGCGAAGGTTCGGTCGGGTGTCGGTCGAATGAGCCGCCTCTCAGCAGCTTCGCGACTACCTCTCGGCTGCCCACTCGAAAAGTGATAACGACTGGAATCCGGACACAATTCCCATGCGCAGCCCCATTTTTTACGATCTTGCAGTACCCTGTCCGGCCACAGCGAGAGGTGGATCATTGCCGAAGCCCCCGGAAGTGCAGGTCAGACCGGGTCGGGAGGAGGACCTGCGGGCCCTCACCGAGCTCTACAACCACTACGTCCGCGAGACGCCCGTCACCTTCGACCTGGAACCGCTTTCCCTGGAACAGCGCCGTCCATGGCTGCTCTCCCACCCGAAAGACGGACCGCACCGCCTTTTGGTTGCCCTCGAATCCACAGAAACCCTCGAATCGGCCGCAACTCCGGACACCCCGGCCCCGGCCGGCCACCTCCTCGGCTATGCGACGAGCAGCCCGTTCCGCCCGAGGGCGGCCTACGCGACCTCGGTGGAGACCTCTGTGTACTGCGCCCCCGGCGCGGTCGGCCTGGGTGTGGGCAGCCTGCTCTACACCGCGCTCTTCCAGGCTCTGCGGAACGAGGACGTGCACCGCGCGTACGCGGGCATCGCCCTGCCCAACGAGGCCTCGGCGCGGCTGCACGCCCGGTTCGGCTTCCGCCCGGTCGGCGTCTTCCGCGAGGTCGGCCGGAAGTTCGGCCGCTACTGGGACGTCGCCTGGTACGAGAAGGAGCTGACGCCCGTCGCCTGACCCGGGCCCCTCCCGGCCGCGCCCTTCGGAGCCGCCGGGCGCCGGGCGCCGGTCAGCGCAGCCAGGGCAGGTCCGAGACCGTCCCCTTCCCGGGCTGGAGTCCTTCCGCGATGGTCCGGCAGATCTCGCCCAGTTGCCGGGTCTGCTCCGGCGAGAGGCGGTCGAAAATCGCCCCGCGCACCGCCTCGACGTGCCCGGGCGCGGCGGCGGCGAGCGCCGCGAAGCCCTCGTCCGTCAGGACGGCGAGCTGGCCGCGCCGGTCGGACGGGCAGCTCTCGCGCCGCACCCAGCCGTTCTCCTCCAGCCGCGCTATGGCATGCGAAAGCCGGCTGCGCGTAATCTTCGAGCGTTCCGCGAGCTCCGTCATCCGCATCCGGCGCTCGGGCGTCTCCGAGAGCCACACCAGCAGCGAGTAGTAGGCGTGCGGCATGTTCGCGTCGCGCTGGAGCTGCCGGTCCAGGGCGTCGGAGACCAGCTGGGTCGATGCCATGTAGGCGCGCCAGGCGCGCTGCTCCTCCTCGCTCAGCCAGCGGGGTTCGGTCCTGCTCGTCGTCATGTGCCCATGGTACGAATTTATCTTGAAACCTCAAGCAATTAGGGGTACCGTCCACCCTGCTCGCTTGAAAGTTCAAGAAACACCGGGCAAGGAGCTCCAGGAACCGATGACCACCTCACCCGCGCTCCCCCAGGCCGCGATCCGTACCCGCGTGAGCGTCCCGCTGCGCTTCGCCGACGGCTGGACGACCTCCGCCGACGTTCTCACCTTCACCGGCCTCGCCGACGGCAAGGAGCACATCGCGCTCGGCCTCGGCGATCACGAGGGGGCGCCGGTACCGCTCGTGCGACCGCACTCCGAGTGCCTGACGGGCGACGTGTTCGGTTCCCAGCGCTGCGACTGCGGGCCCCAGTTGCGGGAGGCGGCCGAGCGCATCGCCGCCGAGGGCGGTTATCTGCTCTACCTGCGCCAGGAGGGCCGCGGCATCGGCCTGTACGCCAAGCTGGACGCGTACGCCCTCCAGGACCGGGGCCTGGACACCTACGCCGCCAACCGCGCCCTCGGCCGGGCCGACGACGAGCGCGACTACACCGCCGCCGCCCAGATGCTCGGCGCGCTCGGCGTGGACACGATCCGTCTGCTCAGCAACAACCCCGACAAGGCGGAGCAGTTGTCCGCCCTCGGTGTCGCGGTCGCCGAACGCGTGCCGACCGCCGTGCACCTCTCGCCGGCCAACGTCCGCTATCTGCGCGCCAAGGCCGAGCACACCCACCACACCCTCGACCTCCCGGCCTGAGGAGGCCCCCCATGCGCATGCCCGCCCTCTACCTGTCGCACGGCGCCCCGCCGCTCGCCGACGACCCCGTGTGGCCGGGTGAACTGGCCGCCTGGTCGGCCGGGTTCCCCCGCCCCACGGCGATCCTGATGATCTCCGCGCACTGGGAGGAGGCCCCGCTCGCGCTCGGCGCGACCACCACCGTCCCGCTGGTGTACGACTTCTGGGGCTTCCCCCAGCACTACTACGAGGTCAAGTACGCGGCCCCCGGCGCGCCCGCGCTGGCCGAGTCGGTGCGCAAGCTGCTGCGCGGCCCGGGCATCCCGGTGCAGGACATCCCGGACCGGGGTCTGGATCACGGGGCGTACGTGCCGCTCGTGGAGATGTTCCCGGGCGCGGACATCCCCGTGCTGCAGGTCTCGATGCCCACGCTCGACCCGCAGCGGCTGATGGACATCGGGCGGAGGCTGGCCCCGCTCCGCGACGAGGGCGTGCTGATCGTCGGCAGCGGCTTCTTCACGCACAACCTGGCCGCGCTGCGGCACGCCGGTGGCGTCCCCGGCTGGTCGGCCGAGTTCGACGACTGGGGTCGGCGGGCGCTGGACGCCCAGGACGTGGACGCGCTGCTGGACTTCTCGCACACCTCCCCTGCGGGCACCCTCGCCCACCCGCGCACCGAGCACTTCGCCCCGCTCTTCGTCGCCATGGGCGCGGCCGAGGACGATCTCGCCGCGCAGCGCAGCGTCATCGACGGCTTCTGGATGGGTCTGGCCAAGCGGTCTGTGCAGTTCGGCTGAGCCTCCGCCCCGCTCACCGCAAGCCGAAGGGCCCCGCTTCCGTCCGGAAGCGGGGCCCTTCGTACGGTGCGCCGGGGGGCGTCCGGGTCAGTGGGCGATCACGGGAACGACGATGTCCTCGGCGCTGCCCTCCGCCCCGTCCCCGGACGACGCCGCCACGACGCCGCCGCCGTGGCCGGCGTTGATGAAGGTGAAGGCGATGATCGCCGACACCGCCAGGATGCCGGCGGCCCACCAGATCGCGGTCGAGTAGCCGTGCACCGCGGCCGCGTTGATGAAGCCCTGCTTGCCCAGCGTGCGGGCCTCGGCGGCGTGGGAGGCGATCCACGCGGTGGTGGCGCTGGCCGCGATGGTGTTGAGCAGCGCGGTGCCGATGGCACCGCCGACCTGCTGCGAGGTGTTGACCATGGCGGAGGCGACACCTGCGTCACGCGGCTGCACACCGTACGTGGCCAGGCTCATGGCCGGCATGAACGCCGTACCCATGCCGAGGCCGAGCAGGATCTCAGCCGGCAGGATCAGGCCCGCGTAGGAGCTGCCGACCTGGAGCTGGGTCAGGATCAGCATGCCCACGGCCGCCAGCGCGAAGCCGGGGGTCATCAGCAGCCGCGGCCGGACGCGGTTCATCAGACGCGCGCCGATCTGGGTCGAGCCGGTGATCATGCCCGCGATCATCGGCAGGAACGCGAAGCCGGTCTTCAGGGCGGAGAAGCCCTGCACGACCTGGAGGTAGTAGCCGAGGAAGAGGAAGAGGCCGAACATGGCGATGATCGCCAGGCCGAGCGACATGTACACGCCGGCGCGGTTGCGGTCGGTCACCACGCGCAGCGGCAGCAGCGGCGCCTTCACACGGGACTCGACGACCACGAAGGACACCAGCAGGACGACCGCGACCACGAACAGGGCGATGGTCTTGCCCGCGAGCCAGCCGTCGGACTCGGCGACGGTGAAGCCGTAGACCAGCGAGACCAGACCCAAGGTGGCGAGCAGCGCACCGGGGATGTCGAGGCTGCTGTTGTTGCGGCTGCCGGCGGGCTCGCGGATGACCCGGAGCGCACCGAAGACGGCGACGGCGGCGAAGGGGATGTTCACAAAGAACGTCCAGCGCCAGTTCAGGTACTCGGTCAGCGCGCCACCGAGGATCAGGCCGACCGCGCCGCCACCACCGGCGATGGCGCCGAAGATGCCGAACGCCTTGGCGCGCTCCTGGGGCTCGGTGAACATCACCGCGAGCAGCGACAGCGCGGCGGGCGCGAGCAGCGCGCCGAAGGCACCCTGCAGGGCGCGGGCGCCGAAGAGCACCGCCTCGTTGGCCGCGGCGCCACCGATCGCCGAGGCGGCCGCGAAGCCGATGAGACCGGTGATGAACGTGCGGCGGCGGCCCCACATGTCGGCGATGCGCCCGCCGAAGAGCAGCAGTCCGCCGAAGACGAGCGCGTAGGCCGTGATGACCCACTGCTTGTTGGCGTCGGAGATGCCCAGGTCGACCTGGGCGGTGGGAAGCGCGATGTTCACGATGGTGCCGTCGAGGACGACCATCAGCTGAGCTATCGCGATGAAGGCCAGCGCCTTCCAGCGCTGGGCGTGGGCCGTTTCTGACATGGAAGAACTCACTAACGGTGGGGAGACGGGCACGACGGTGAACTCTGCAGACCGCATGGGCGCCGCGCGCCGATGCGGGCGGGCGCGACTCATGGACCAGAGAAGACGAAGGGGACCTACAGTACGTAACGGGTGAATGGTCGGCTAGTGAATTACCGGTCGGCCGGCCACGGCGCGCGGCTGCCGGCGGAGGCTCAGTGGTGCCCCCGAAGGTCGTCCAGCGTCACCGACGATCCGGGCAGCACCGAACGTGCCGGAGCCTCCAGACCGTCGACGAACAACTGAAGGTGCCGGTGGATGAAACGGCCCATGTCGCAGTGCGATCCCGGCAGCGGCCGGGTGAGCTGGCTGATCGCCACCATCAGATCGCCGACGTCGATGTCGTCGCGGAGCCGTCCGGACCGGCGAGCAGCCTCCATCAGACGCGCGACGCCGTCGTGCAGACGGACGCGGCCCTCCTCCAGGCGCGGATCACCCTGGCCGAAGCGCGCGACGAGCATGGGACACAGCGCCCCCACCCGCTCGTCGGCGGCTTCGTGCACAAAGGCGCGCAGCGCGTCGAAGGGGTCCGGTTCCTCGGCGAGCAGCCGCTCGGCGCGGTCCGCGATCCGGTCCATCACCGAGTACGCCACCTGGATCGCGAGTTCCTGGCGGTCGGCGAAGTGCCGGTAGACCGTCGCGTTGCCGACGCCCGCGCGGCGGGCGACCTCGTCGAGGGGTGCGTCGGCGCCGTACTCCAGGAGGACTTCACGGGCCGCGGCCATGATGCGTTCACGATTGCGTGTCGCGTCCGCGCGCTGCTTCACGGCGGTCTGGACCATGACGGGTCCTCCTCTCCCACGGTGCCGGGTGTACTGCCTGACGGTTGTCCGGTGCCGCGCATCCGGGGAACGTGTCCCCGCTTGCGCGACACAAGGGTAAACGGGGACGTCGTCCCCGGATATTTCAGCGCCTGTTGTGACCTGACTCACATTCAGCCGCATACGGGAAGGGCCCCGGCCGCACCATGGCGACCGGGGCCCTCCTCGTCTCCGTCGTGCGGGCCCACCGTCCTGGGCCCGGCATCGCGACTACTCGACGACGAGCTGGACGTCGATGTTGCCGCGGGTCGCCTTGGAGTACGGGCAGACCGCGTGGGCCTGCTCCAGCAGCTGGTGGCCGGTCTCGTTCTCCAGCTCCGGCGGCAGCTCGGCCCGGAGCACCACGGCCAGGGCGAAGCTCGTCTCGTCCTTGCCAATCGAAACCTCGGCGGTCACCGAGATGTCCTTCGTGTCCACCTTGGCCTGGCGGCCGACCAGGGCCAGCGCACTGGCGAAACAGGCCGCGTAGCCGGCGGCGAAGAGCTGCTCGGGGTTGGTGCCCTGACCGTTGCCGCCCATGGCCGGGGGCATGGCCAGCGCGAGATCGAGCTGGCCGTCGGAGCTCACGGCCCGCCCGTCGCGGCCGTTGGCGGTGGCGACAGCGGTGTACAGCGCGTCCATGGGAATCCGTCCTCTTTCGATCGCGTACGAACTCGTTGCGCCAAGTAGAGCACACAACTCAGTTGTGCACAACTAAAGTGTGGGCACTTCGGATACCCTGGACCCATGACCGCCCCTGCCTCTGCCCCCGCATCCGCATCCGCGCGGGCCGGCGACGACTACCTGCGCCTGGAGCAGCAGATCTGCTTCTCGTTGCAGTCCGCGTCCCGCGCCTTCGGCGGTGTCTACCGGGTCGTCCTCAAGGACCTCGGCCTCACGTACCCCCAGTACCTCGTCATGCTCGTGCTGTGGGAGCACGGCCCGCTGCCGGTGAAGCGCATCGGCGAGCACCTGCGCCTCGACTCCGGCACGCTCTCCCCGCTGCTGAAGCGCCTGGACACGGCAGGCCTCGTACGGCGCGAGCGCTCCGCCGACGACGAGCGCTCGGTCACCGTCCACCTCACCGAGGACGGCGCCGCCCTGCGCGAGCGCGCGCTCCAGGTGCCGCGCCGCATCTCCGCGGCCACCGGGCTCGGCCTGGACGAGATCATCGACCTGCGCACCCGCCTGGACCGGCTGACCTCGGCGCTCGACGCGGCCGACCTGGCGGAGGACGCCTGACGGCGCTTTACCGCCGGCCGGTGCGGACGCGCACGTCCGCACCGCCCCGCCCCTGATCCGCTACCCTGTCCTGGGCTGCCCTCCGGGGCGGCATCGCCTCGCCGGGACCCTGTCCCACGCGGGGCGTGGCCTCAGTAGCTCAGGGGATAGAGCACCGCTCTCCTAAAGCGGGTGTCGCAGGTTCGAATCCTGCCTGGGGCACATGGTGAAGGGCCAGTTCAGGGGCTTGGTCCCCCGGAACTGGCCCTTTCTCGTGATCGCGGCCGTGCCACTTCCGTGCCACAACGTCCGCTACGAGTCCGCGTCACCTCGCGCCTTGCGGATCATCGAGCCGAGCCGATCGGCGATCTCCCGATCCCGGCCGTTGACCATGTGCTGATAGATCAGAGCCGCACGGGGTGTGCTGTGGCCCATCCTGGTCATCAGCTCTCGCAGGCTCGCGCCGGAGGCGGCGAGGGTGTTCCCGGTGTGCCGGAGATCGTGGAAGTGCACGTCTGCCGTGACGCCCGCCGTGGTCCGCGCGCGGATCCAGTCGTCCCGGAAGTTGCTTCGCCGCAGCTGCCCGCCCTGGGGGCCGAGGAAGACGTGGCCGTCCCGGCCTGGCCCGGAGTAGATGTCGAGATGCCCCTGAACGTCCGGCAGGAGTTCGCTCGGGAAGGCCACCGGCCGGATACCGGCGTCGGACTTCGGTGCCTTGTCGAAAAGGGCTCCGGTCTGCATCTCTGCCTGCGAGCGCCGGACCATGAGCACGGCCTTGGCCGTGTCGACGTCCCGCCGGCGGAGCGACGCCAGCTCCCCGAAGCGCAGCCCGGTGAAGGCAGCCAGGAGAACCAGCAGCCGGTAGCGCGGGCCCATCGCGTCAGCCACGGCGTACACCTCCGCCACGGTGAGGACCGGCCGCTCCGGGACGTCGTACCGGTCAGCGCCCTTGACCCGACACGGGTTGCGCCGGATCAGTTCGTCGTCCACGGCCGTGTTCAGGATCGCCCGCAAGACCTGGTACGCCTTGACCACGGTCGGCTCACCAGTGCGCGTCAGGCACGCGGTTCGCCAGGCCCGCACCTGGGCTGTCGTGATCGAGGCCAACGGCCGGTCACCGAAGGTGGGGAGCAGGTGCAGCCGGACCACCGACTCGTGGCGCTCGCGCGTGCGAGCAGCCATCTTCCGGTCGTTCAGCCACACGACGGCGTAGACACCGAAGCTGACCTTGCCAGCATCCGGATCGGACCACTGGCCGCGGGTGATATCCGCCTCGATGTGAGTCAGCGCGACTTCCGCATCTGTCTTGGTCGCGTACGTCTCCTCTGCACTGCGAAGCTGCGCCGTCTCTGGGTCGCGGTACCTCACCTGCCACCGGCCCGACGCGAGCTGCCGAACCGAGCCGAAGCGACGGCGCCTGCCCTGACTGTTCGGCATCAGGCAACCCTCCTCAGAACAGCAGGACGAACTGTCACCGGGCGGACCGTGTGCTCAGCGATGAACGCGGAGACAGCGCTCTCGGGGATGCGAACGTGGCGCCCGACCTTCACGAAGGTGATCCGGCGTTCCTCGATCAGGCGCCGGGGGAAGCGCACGGTGGTCCCCAACGCCTGGGCGACTTCCTGCACGGTGAGGAGTCGATCCACGCTCACCACTCCCCCGCTTGGTCGTCAGGCATGTCGGAGAGTGCTTCGCGGGCGGTTTCGCGGTTGGTCTGGATGTCGCGGTGGATGGTGGCGGCGAGGAGGGATTCGCCGGGGGTGTGGCCGTGGCCGGCGTAGGCCCAGTGGGCGAGGACGAGCGTGGTGGCCTCCGGGGAGTCGTCGGGGTCGGGCAGGCCGAGCGAGCGCCGTTGCTGAGCGGCGCGGTAGTCGGCCCGGACCTGGCGCAGGGCACCCAAGGTCGTCGAGTAGAGACGGGATTTGGTGGAGAAGTGGCCGCGGAAGCCGAGCATGTGGGCCCAGTCGAGGAGCTTGCGGTCGGGGTAGAGCTTGTGGAGGTCGAAGCAGGCTTCGATCAGCCGCCGCGGATGGGGCGGGACGCCCAGGAGTACGAGGGCTTCGCGGTTGCCGACGCGGCGGTCGACGGTGCCGGTGGTCTCTGCGGCTTTGGTGGCGTACTTGGCGACGTAGGAGGCCACAGCCTGTTCGGTCAGTTCCCCGTCCGTGCCGGCGTCGGCAGAGCGGATGGGCTGCACGTCGAGCTGGGTGCCCCAGGTGAGGGTGCGGGCAGGCTGGTCTCCGGCCGCGGGGACGGGGACGGCGACGCGGCGTGCGGCGGCACCAATGGCGTCGGTGAGGAGGTCGAGGGTCGCCCACGGCGGGGGCGGGGAGTCGGGTCCGTCCGGGCCGTCGAAGCGGACGACGGCATGGAAGTGGACGGCGCCGCGACGTTGGTATTCGGCGACCTTCCCGAAGGAGACCCGGCACTGTTCGCGAGCGGCTTTCTGTGTGAGGCCGACGCGGGCGGCGACTTCGCGGCGGAGGTAGATGGTGAAGTACCGCCACAGGTCCGAGGCGTAGTTGTTCCACAGCACCGCCCCCGCGTAGTCGTAGCCGTCCGGGTCCAGCGGCGTGCCTAACGCGCCGTCGTCGTCGGCGTGGCGGAGCCCGCAGCGGCAGGCCGCGGTGCCGGGGCGGTTGTGGACGGGGCCGAAGGACGGAGCGGTGAGGGTGGCGAACACCTTCGGATGGACCCGCACCGTCTCGGGGGTGCCCTTGTTCGGGTCGCCGACGAGCCCGGCGCGGATGAGGTGGTAGGTGTCGCCCGCGTAGGTCCAGGCGCAGGCCGGGCACCGCGAGGCCCGGCGGTTGCCGCAGGCGACGCGGAGTCGTCCGCCGGGTTCGGTGTCGGTGCTGTAGGTGTGGAGGACGGTGCCGGTGGCACGATCGAGGGTCTTGGTGTAGCCGGTCAGGTGGATCGGGTCGGAGCAGCCGCCGGTGCGGCGGATCTGGTCCTGCCAACGGTCGAAGCCGTCCGACCCGGCCACCCGCAGCAGATCGCGGAGGGTGGCCGGGTCCAGGCCCGCCGCGGTGGCGGTGTCGGTCAAGCCGCTCACCTCCCGGTCCGGGCGAGGACCGGGGCGGGGGTGGTGTGGCCGGTGCCCCGGCAGGCCGGGCAGGCGACGCGGAGCGTGGCGCGGGAGCCATCGGCCAGGCAGGTGCCGGTGGTGATGGCGACGACGGGGAACCCGTCGCAGTGGCCGCAGACGGGCCGGTTCTGGTGGCGCTGGGGCATGATGTGCCAGTCCTTTCGGGTCCGTTGGATCTGGGAGGGAGCAGGGCGCCCGGGGCGGTCGATGCTTGGCGGCGTGTGCCGCCCCGGGGGCCCGTCAGTGCTTGTGCTGGTTGTTGAGCATCGAGCGCAGGACCACCGCGCAGACCGCGACGGATGCGGCGGTGACGGCGACGGCCAGGAGCAGCGAGACCAGGACCGTGCCGATGATGAGGACAGCGGCGGTGCCTCCGGCGACGATGGTGATCAGGGCGCCGGGGGTGAGCTGCACCGTGGGCCGGGCCGGGACCGGTGCCGGGGAGTGCAGGACGGTCGGGGCCGGGGTGGGCGGGTGCTCGGTGGGCACGAGCGGTGCGGCCGGCGGCGCCACGATGGTGATGGTCGGGTTCACGGGGATCTTGGGGCGGAGCATGGCGTTTCCCTCCTTTGGGCGTCAGGGCTGGCAGCGGTGGGTGCGGGCGGCGAGTTCGGCGCCGGAGCGGTCGCGGTAGTCGGTGGAGAAGCCGCAGCCGGGCGCGGTGCAGGCGGCGGTGTGACGGGTGCGGCCACGGCCGTCGTAGTAGCTGCCGACCTTGACCGGGCCGATGCGGATCACGTCGTAGAAGCGGTTCGGCCGCGACACGGTTCAGTCCTCCTGTCCGGTGAAGTCGTCGGCGTGGTCGGTGAGCCACTGCTGGATCTCGGGGTGTTCGTCGTCGGTGGCCTGGTTGATCGCGGCCTCGCCCATGCGCATGCCGTCAACCAGGCGGTTGGCGCGGGTCAGTTCGGCGGAGCGTTCCAGGGCGGCGCGGATGTGCGGTCGCATCGGGGTGTCCTCCTTCTCAGGTGAGTTGGGCAGCGATCACGTCGGCCAGGGCCGGCGGAACGCCGAGACGGGTCCGCAGGGTCGCTGCGTCGATCGGTGAGCCCGTGGCGGCGTGGTGGGTGTCGGCGACCTTCCGGGCGTGCGCCAGCAGCGCCGGCGGAACCTGCGAGGGTGCCGCGGCAGGAGCGGGTGCGGCCTCGGGCGTAGCGGGTGCGGGGAGTTCCGGCACGGGGTCGGGGGTGCGTTCGACCGTGACCCGTGGTGCCGGTTCGGCCGCCGGAGGGATGTCGGCCGCTGGCGTAGGCGCAGCGGAGGGTACGGGGGCGTGGTCGTGGGCGAGGAGGGTGCCGCCGAGGAAAGCCAGGGCGGGCCATCCCGCGACGAGGATGCGCAGCCAGGTCGGGACGGCGTTGATGTCGAGGAGTCCGGCGGTGGCGATGTTCGCCCCGAGGGACGCGGTCAGGGCGATGACGAACCAGGTCCAGGCGGCACGGGCGGGACGGTCAGCGGCGCGGAGGGTGCGCATGCGGCGCCAGGCGGCGACCAGGAGCAGGTCAACGGAGACGGGGTAGGCCCAGGCTTTCCAGTCGTGCTGGCCGGCGGCTTCGGCGATGTCGTGGAGATGGGCGAAGGACAGCGCACCGGCGATCACGGCCTGAATCAGCACGGGATCGAGGCGGTGGGGGCGGGCCACGGGGATCACCTCCTTGAGGCATGGGCGGGGTAGGGACCTGGCGCGAAGCGGTCGCACCAACCGTTGGGTCAGGGGGCGGGGTTATTCGGTGATCGGGCGGGGCCGGGTCAGCGGCACCACATCGGCCGGAGCAGCGATCTCCGGGACGTGCGGGCGGAACGGGGCCAGGACGGGAAGGTCCGGGACCAGGTGCGCGTGCGCGCGGCAGACGGCTGCAGTGTCGGTGATCGAGGTCAGCGGCGTACGAATCCGGGTCCAGCCGCCCGAGGCGTCACCCGCGACCGCGACCCCGGGGCGCTCCGCGGCGATGGCGGTTGCCGCGTGCATGGCCTCGGGTGAGATGTCCCCGAGGCCCATCTCGGCGGTCTGCCTGTCGTTGACCCGGTGGACCACGCGGCCGGTGAGCTGGGCCCGGAGCATGGTGGCGCCCTTGCCGAGTTCGGCGCCGAACCGCTGGCCGCAGATCTCCAGGTAGATGCCGACCGCGCGGGCCATCTGCGCGAGCCGGATCAACTGGGTGACCATGCGGTCCCGGCGTTCCTCGTCCTTCTTCGTCGCCGTCAAGAACAGCTCGGCGACCTCATCCACGAGGACGACGATCGGCACCGGCCGCACCTTCTTCGGCAGGCCCCAGATGTCGCTGGTGATCTCCCCGTTCCGCGTCGACAGCGCCGTGCCCTGGTACTCCTTGAGCAGATCGAAGCGGGCCTCCATCTCCCCCACGAGCGCATCGAGGAGGCCGGCGGCTTGTTCCGGGTCGGTGGCAAGCGCCGACAGGCGCGGCGCGTACGGGGTCTGTTCCACCCCGCGCTTGCAGTCGATCCCCACCAGAGCCACCGGGAGCTTGGCGAGTTGCTTGATCAGGTTGCGCTGATACACCGACTTGCCCGACTGATTCGCCCCCAGCGTCAGCGCGTGCGGGATCTCTCGGTAGTTCCGGGCGAACGCGGTCCCGTCCTCCCGCAAAGCGACCGGCACCACCATCGGACCGGACGGCAGACGCCGCGGCATCCGCACGGTACGGAGCACGTCGTAGCCGGTCATCCGCAGCTCCACCACACCGGGCTTGATCTCCACCACATGCACCGCGTGGACACCCCAGGCGTGCCGCAGCCGGTTCGACGCCGCCGCCACGTCATCGGGCTCCAGGCCGGCAGGGAGCCGGAGCCGGACGCGTAAGCCTGTGGCGGACCCGGCAACGCGGCGGATCTTCGGCGGGACCGGCTGCACCTCACGGCGAGCGACCGTGCGGACCATGAACGCCCGCAGCCGGGACGGGGCCACCGTCAGCCCGCACACATCCATCGTGGAGGCGTAGGTGAAGTGGAACCGGCCCATCGTGACCGGCAGGCCCACCAGCGACCAGTACACGCCCGGCGCTTTCACCCGGGCATAGCCCAGGCCGCCGGCAGCCCCCGCCAGGGGGGTGCCTATCTCGATCAGCGTCGCCAGATCCATGGCTCAGGCCACCGCCGTGATCGCCACCGCGCGGAACGAGATCCCGTGCCGGGTCTGGCCGTTGAACGTGTTCTCCCAGTCACGGGCCTTGAGCCCGATCACCGACACCGGCATCCCCGGCGTCAGCGTCGCATCGATCCCCGTCGACGGCACGGTCACCTGGTACAGGTTCCCCTCACCCTCATCCGAGATCAGCAGACCCACGGTCAGCAGTTGCGCACCGGTCTCCCGGTCGATCGCCACCTCACCGGTCTGCTTGCTCACCAGCTTCGGGGTAGGCGCAGTCGCAACGAACGTCACCGCGGACGAAAGGTCGATCTTGAAGGACGGCATGAATGCGTCTCCCTGTTCGTGAGGTCGCTCCGGACGAGCAACCTGTCTAGAGATGTCTCCAGTGAAGCCAACATCTCTATACACGTCAACGTCTCTAGACATGTTGGCTGAATCGGTCTCACGGGGAGGCGCCTGAACGGCTACCCGCTAGGCTGTCTAGAGAGGAAGGAGGGATCGCTCATGACCACCGAGGACACCGACCGCCGCCCCAAGTACCAGCGGATCGCGGACACGTTGAAGGACGCCATCCGGGCAGGTGAGTACGGCCCTGGTGATCGACTGCCAGGCGAAAACGAGCTCATGACCGTCCACGGCGTAGCCCGTATGACGGCACGGCAGGCACTGAGCGTCCTGCAGAACGAGGGCATCGCCGAGTCCCGGAAGGGAGCAGGTGTCTTCGTACGCGACTTTCGGCCACTGCGACGCCGCGGCATGGCGCGCCTGGCACAGGAGCAGTGGGGATCGGGCCGATCAATCTGGTCGGCCGACATCGGCGACCGCGAGTTGGTGGTGGACCAGGTCGCCGTGACCGAGGAAGCCGCCCCGGAACACATCGCCGGCGTACTCGACGTACCAGCGGGCGCAGCGGTGTGCGTGCGCAGCCGTCGCTTCGTGCTGGACGGGAAACCGGTCTTGCTGTCGACCTCGTACCTGCCAGCGGACCTTGTGGCGGGTTCAGCCATCACTCAGGAAGACACAGGACCAGGCGGCACCTACGCGCGCCTTGCGGAGCTCGGCTCCAAGCCCGTGCACTTTCGCGAGGAGATCCGCAGCCGGATGCCGTCCCAAGACGAGGCAACCAGGCTCGGGCTGTCCATGGGCATGCCCGTCATCTTGATCTGCCGCACAGCGTTCGCCAACGAGGGCCGCCCAGTCGAGGTCAACGAGATGACCTTGGACTCTGCCGCCTACATCCTCGAATACGACTTCGACGCATAGGCTCATGGTTGGTGCCTGATCCAGCAACAGGCGCGCTACGGACGGGAGCAGTCACGAGGGTGCGATGCTGATCGTTTTCAGGTGTCGGCAATGCGATGCTCCCTTGTCGAATCCTCTGGGGCAAGCCGAGTGGAAACCCCTGCCGAGCATGAGGGGGCGAGAGCACTACACGTACGGCCCTTCGACAGTGGCGGTGGGTTCCTTCTCTCCTGACCCGGATCCGTACGCTCCTGCCGGTTCAGTTGCCACCTGGGTTATCAACCCCCTGGACGGCGTGCTGTTGCGGCCCCATATAGACCCGACTCGGCTGTACGGGTGTTGCAGGTTGGACGGGCTCAACGGGCCGAACTTGATGTGCGCCCGCTGCGGCAGCGAGGTTGGCATCGAGAGATCGGATTGCTGGACCGAGTACGACATCCGGCTGCTGCGCTCGGCAGTCATCGAGAGTCGTCACCGCTGATCAACGACTCGCACACCGGCGGGTTGTTACAGATTTCCCTACCTCATCAAGACACCCGGCGTCGCTCACGCTCCGCCGGGCGCGCGGCCGACGTCCGGCCGCGCCCACGCTCCAGTCTTCGCCCCGCTCGGCGCGCCGTCCGCCGCCGCGCGCCCACAGAGGCAGGCCGAGGGCATGAGGTCAGAACCGCGGTGGCTGGGGCAGCCGGCGCTCCGATGCTTTAGGCAGCCACCATGGGGCGAGCCTCGAAGATCGGGGCCCACATCGGGCATGAGCGGGCAGGTCCACAGACCGCCCGAGTCGCCGCAAGCTTACGGGCCCCGATCTCTCGCCCCATGGCAGCTCCAGCCCAAAGCCTCTGCGCACCGACCGTCGGTGTAGGTAACGGCTTGCTGTGGGGACGATCAGCAGTGGCTGTCTAGCCCATGGTTGCCAGGCGGTCGGTGGTGTCGCCGCGCCACTCGAAGAGGAAGATCGTCGCGTCGTCGCTGGTGACCCCGCCTCGTGCACGCTTCAGCGCGTGGGAAAGGACCCGCACCATGGCCCGTACACTCGTCTCCTTGACCCCGACCTGCGTGATGATGTCGACCAGTTGGTCAAGGCCGAACTGTTCCCCTCCGGCCTCGCGTTCCTCGATGAGACCGTCGGTGAAGCACAGCACCCGATCGCCGCGTCGCAGCATCAGTTCACTGATGCGGGGCTCCTCTCCACCGAAGCCAACCGGCAAGGTCGTCCGGCTCTCCAGCCGCTGGATGACACGCCGGTCGCGGATGAGGAGCGGTTCCGGATGGCCAGCGTTCACCCATTGCAGGTGTCCTGTCGAGATGTTGAGGTGCATCATCTGCGCGGTGACGAAGTGCTCAGGCCCGAACTGTTCAGCGATGACCTGGTCCATGAACGCGTAGATCTCGGCCAGTTCAACATCGGCGCGTCGGGCGTGGCGGTACGCACCGATGGCCGCGGTCGCCATCACGGCGGCGTCCAGACCGTGGCCCATCGCGTCGATCACGGCCAGGTGCAGGATCTCGTCGTTGAGGGCGTAGTCGAAGCTGTCGCCCGCGACCGCGTAGGCGGGCTCGAGGATTCCCGCCACCTCGACCTGGGGGACGGACATCATCAGCGGGGGCAGCAGGGACCACTGGATCTCTGCGGCTACGGTCATCGGGGCTCGACGCCGAGCCTTCGTGAATTGATCGGTGTAGCTGTTCTTCGTCACCAGCATGTCGGCGACCATGCCGGCGAGCCGCCGCAGCAGCCGCCGGTCGTCGTCATCCACGGTGTCCATCGTGACGCCCAGCACCCCCACCTGATCGCTGCCATCTAGCAATGGCAGGAACAGCCGGATTCCGTCCGACAGCGGTACCTCCACGAGCGTTGCCTCCAGAAACGCCCGACCGGCATGAGATCCCGCGATCGGTACGGCCGTGCCACCGGCGAGTCGTCTGCCCGGCAGCGGCACGAGCATGATCTGTTCGTAGTCCTGCAGGAGCACGGAGACGGTACGTCCACCCATCCTGGCGATCTCTTCCGCGATCAGCGGCGCGATCAATTGCGGCGGCATCTCGTGGGCACGGTCGAGCAACGCGCCCAGCAGCCGTTCACCGAATCCCTCGGACCGGTCGACCGGGACGTCGTCAGGACCGCAGGGTACTTCCGACATACCCCTATATGAACATGATCTCCGCGCTCTCCTGCGCCGACACTCATGAGGCGAGCTGACAGGGCACTTCCGCCCCCGCTGCGCCGTGGCGGACTGAGTGTCTAACTGCGCTACAACGTCCCCGTACGGGGACGGACGAGCACGGACGATCGCGCACAGTTCACGCAGGTCACCGGAGGACCAACCCCAGGTCGCAGCACCACACGCATTGCTTCGGGACGAAGAGCGGCCGTGCCACATCCGTGCCAGATCGGGCGGGGTCTCACGGGGAATCGGGGTGCGCAGGGGTACGTGACGCCGGACTCCGCCCAGGGTAGGGAACCCGCAGGTCACAGCCTCGATCGCCCCACCTCGCTCCTAAAGCGGGTGTCGCAGGTTCGAATCCTGCCTGGGGCACAAGGGAAAAGGCCCCGGACCGATCAGGGTCCGGGGCCTTTGACATCCACTTTTGACATCAACGGCGGCGGTCAGCCGCGGTCGACGCGCCTCCTCAACAGCCGGTCCATGTGGCTGATGGCCTCGCGCTGAGTGTCCTGCACGACGTGCGTGTAGACGTCCATGGTGATGCTGATCTGACTGTGCCCGAGGATCTCCATCACCACGCGGGGAGCTACGCCGGCCGCGGTCAGCAGGGTGGCGCAGCCGTGCCGAGCGTCGTGCAGTCGGATGACGCGGAGCTGGGCGGTCTCAGCGACCCGAGTGAACGAGCGGTACAGGTTGCGCGGCTCGATCGGGCGGCCGGTGCGGGTGGTGAAGACGTAGCCCCCGTTGTCCTGCCACATCTCCCCTGCACGCTGCTGGGTGGCCGTCTGCCGCATCCGGTGCCAGCGCAGCGGCGCGATGCACAGCGCAGGCATGGGCACGGCCCGGCGACGGCGGCCCTTGGGGTCGTCGTCGTACAGCACCCCGCGCCGACGCTGTGTCTGCTGCCGGACGTAGAGAACGCGTTTGTCCAGATCGACGTCCGTCCAGCGAAGTCCGATGACCTCGCCCCGGCGCAGGCCCATGGCGATGGCCAGCACGAACGCGGCATAGAGCGGATCCTTGCGCGCGGCGGCAAGGAAGGTCAACGTCTCGTCCAGCGTCCACGGGCTCAGCTCACGGGCCCGAGGCCGCGGAGGCTCGACCAGCGCAGCCACGTTGCGGGCCACCAGCTCCTCACGGCAGGCCGCCGAGAGTGCAGTACGCAGAACCCGGTGTGACTCCTTGGCGGTTGGGCCCGTGGTGTCACACTCCAAGCCGTTCAGGAAGCGGCGGACGTCAGTGACACTCAGGGACTCCAGCCGCTTTGACCCGAGCCGGGGCACGAGGTAGAGGCGCGCGTGCGCTTCGTACTTGTCGTACGTGCTGAGCTTGCGACGCGGCTTGACGATGTTCTCCAGCCAGTAGGGCAACCACTCGGCAAGCTTGGCCGACCGAGTAGGCACGGGGATGCCGCTGTCGACCTTGTCGAGCAATTCGCGGCGCTTGGCATCGCATTCGGCCCAGGTCTTGCCGTAGGCGAACTTGCGGGCCCGGGTGCCGTCCGGCTGGAGGACGTAGACGGCGGCTTGGTAGCGGCCGTCCTTTCGCTTGGTGATGGTGCCAGCGCCGTTCGGGTTGCGCTTGCGCTGTCCAGGCATCAGGCCGCGGCCTCCTCGGTCTCGTGTGAGATGAAGTCCCGCACGGCGTCAGCGGGGATGCGGCGTGAGCGGCCGATGGTGATGGAGACCAGGCGGCGCGAACGGATCAGGTCATAGACGGTGGAGCGTCCGAGCTTGAGCCGCGCCATCACTTCCGGCACGGTCAGCAGCTCCGCGGTCGTGGTCGTCATGCTGCGGCGCCTTCCAGGGCCAGTTGGTCGCGCAGGGCTTCGCGGGCGGTGTCGCGGTTGAGCCGGATGTCGCGGTGGATGGTGGCGGCGAGGGCGGATTCGCCGGGGGTGTGGCCGTGGCCGGCGTATTGCCAGTCGGCCAGGACCAGGACGGTGTCGGGCTCGATGGGCTCCAGGCCGAGGTCCGCGTGTTCTTGGGCGGCGCGGTAGTCGGCGCGTTCCTGGCGCAGGGCGCCGAGGGTGGTGGAGTAGGCGCGGGATTTGGTGGAGAAGTGGCCGCGGAAGCCGAGCATGTGCGCCCAGGCCAACAGCCGCCGGTCCGGATACAGGTCGTCCAGGTCCCGGCAGGCTTCGATGAGGCGGCGGGCGTGGTCGGGCACGCCGTGTCGGTCGAGTTCGGCGAGTTCGCCGATGCGGCGGTCGAGGGTGCCGGTGTTCTCTGCGGCTTTGGTCGCGTACTTGGCGACGTAGGAGGCGACGGCCTGTTCGGTGATGTCCGAGCCGTCCCCGAAGGCCTTCACGGGGCGGACGTCGAGCTGGGTGCCCCAGCGGAAGGTCCGGGCCGGTTGGTCAGCAGCCGGCGGGACGCTGACGCTCGTGTAGCCGTGGTGTGCGGCGGCGCGGATGGCGTCTTCCAGTAAGCCCGTGGTCGCCCAGGCCGGGGGCGCGGTGTCGGGTCCTTCAGGGCCGTCGAGGCGGATGACGGCGTGGAAGTGGACGGCGCCGCGCTTTTGGAATTCGGCGACTTTCCGAAGGAGACCCGCAGAACCTCGCGCATGGCCCGTTGGGAGAGGCCGGCGCGGGCGGCGATCTCGCGGCGGAGCCGGTTGGTGAAGCGCTGCCACAACTGGCCCGCGTGGTTGTTGAACAGCACCGCCCCCGCGTAGTCGTACGTGGCGGGGTCCAGCGCTGTGCCGAGTACCGGGTCGTCGGAGGGGTGTTGGGTGCCGCACCGGCAGCGTCCGGTGTCGGGCCGGTTGTGCACACGGCCGAACGAGGGGGCGGTGAGGGTGGCGAAAACCCGCGGGTGGTCCCGCACGGTGGCGGGGATGTCGCGGCGCTGGTCTCCGGCGAGGCCGGCGCGGATGAGGTGGTAGGTGTCTCCGGCGTAGGTCCAGGCGCACGAGGGGCAGCGTGAGGCGCGGCGGTTTCCGCAGGCGATGCGGAGGCGTCCGCCGGGTTCGTTCTCGGTGGTGTAGTGGTGCAGGGTCTCGCCGCTCACCTTGTCTTTGGTGAGGGTCCAGCCGGTGAGGTGGATGGGGTCGGAGCAGCCGCCGGTGCGGTGGATCTGGTCTTCCCAGCGGTGGAAGCCCGGGGGCCCGGCCACCCGCAGCAGGTCGGTCAGGGTGGTCGGGTCCAGGCCCGCGAGGGTCGCGGTGTCAGACACGGGCGCCCTCCCGCGTCCGAGCGGGGTGGAGGGTGCCGGTGCCGAGGCAGGCCGGGCAGTGGACGGTGAGGGTGCGCAGGTGGCCGCGGTGGTCGCGTCCGCCGAGGGTGATGGCGGCGGAGGCGAAGCCGTCGCAGGTCGGGCAGATCCGCGGCGGGGGCGGTGTGGGGTGGGTCATGATGGGGGTTCCTTCCGGATCTCTGGTTCGGGCAGGGGCACGGCTCCCGGGGCGGGCGATACTTGGCGGTTGAGACCGCCCCGGGGGCCGGTCAGCGCTTGTGCTGGCCGTTGAGCATCGAGCGCAGGACGACCGCGCAGACGGCGACGGATGCGGCGGTGACGGCGACCGCCAGCAGCAGCGACACCAGGACCGTGCCGACGACCAGGACCACCGCGGTGCCGCCGCCGACGAGCGCGACCAGAGCGCCCGGGGTGAGCTGCACGACGGGCCGGGACGACACCGGAGCCGAGGTCGCGGGGACGGGCTCAGGGGCCGATGTGTGCTGCACGATGGCGCTCGCCTCGACCGGCAGCGGCATCACGGTGCCGGTGGGGGTGGGGTTGGTGGGGATCTTGGGCCGGAGCATGAGGGGTCTCCCTACTTCTCGATGAGGGTGTCGATGACGGGGGCGAGGATGCTGTCGGCGATGAGGTAGCCGCCGAGCAGCAGCACCAGGACCAGCCAGAGCGGCGGGCGGATGAGCTTGCAGCCGAGGTAGCCGACGACGATCAGGGCGAACCAGAGCGGGACGTCCACGGGCGGGATCTCCTATCGGGCCGTGCAGCGGTGGGTGCGGGCGGCGAGCTGGGCGGCGGAGGAGCTGGAGTAGTCGGCGGACCAGCCGCAGCGGTCGTTGGTGCACACCGCGGCGTGCTTGGTCTGGCCGTGCCGGTCTCGGTGGGTGCCGATCTGCACGGGGCCGATCCGCATCACGGAGTGGAAGAAGTCGCGGGCAGGCATGACGGTGGTTCTCCTCTCGGGTCAGGTGAGTTGGGCGGCGATCGCGTCGGCCAGTTGGGCGGGGACGCCGAGCCGGACGCGGAGCGTGTCGGTGTCGATCACGGTCCCGGTACGGGCGTGGTGGTCGTGGGCGACCTTCCGGGCGTGCGCGACCAACGCGGCCGGAACCGGTGGAACGGCCGGCGCAGGCTGTGAGGCGGGCAGGGCCGGTACGGGCTCGGCGGCGGCTTCCGGCACCGGCTCGGCCTCAGGGGCGGGTTCGACGCTGGCCGTCTGAGTCGGCTCGGGAGCCGGAGCCTGGTGGCCGGGGGCGTGGACTAGGAGGGTGCCGCCGAGGAAGGCCAGGGCGGGCCATCCGGCCACGAGGATGCTCAGCCAGTCCGGCACGTGGTCCAGGTCGAGGAGCCCCGCGGTGGCGATGTTCGCCCCGAGGGAGGCGGACAAGGCCACCGCGAACCACAGCCACGCGGCCCGGACCGGAGCGCCGTCCGTACGCAGGATGCGAAGCCGTCGCCAGGCAGCAACGAGCAGCAGGTCGACGCTGATCGGGTAGGCCCAGGCTTTCCAGCCGCTCTGTCCCGCAGCGGCGGCGAGGTCGTGCAGGTGGGCGAAGGACAGGGCACCGGCGATCACGGCCTGTACGAGGACGGCGTCTCCTGGACGCCCTAGATAGCGCTGGCCCGCATGTCCGCAGCCATGACGGCAAGCGCCTGGCCTCAACTCACTGAAGATCAATCACGGCCAGAGGTTGAGCCCGACGAGACGGCACCCATGGCGTACAAGTCCATGGTTCTGACCCCCAAGTTCATCGGCTAACGACCCACAATAAAGGCATGTCACCAGAGGCAGAGAAGGCATTGCGAGCAGCAGGATGGCTACCCGGAAGAAGTGTCGATACGACGCCCTGGCGCTTGCAGTTGGAGCAGGTAGGTCTTCACATGCACGATGCCGCGGAAGCGTTCCTCCGCGAGTTCGGCGGTCTGGACTTCGAGTACGCGGGGCCAGGCATCTCGCGAGCACGCGAGCCGTTCCATCTTGATCCAGCGCTCGCCGTGGGCGACGAGGATCGGCTGGAGGACTGGGGGCCCTCAGCCGGACGTCACCTCTTCCCGATCGGCTACCTCGATGACCGGTACCTCCTGAGCATCGACCAGTTCAGCGAGATCTACATCCTCGACCCGTGGGACGCCAGCTTCGGCCAAATGCCCGAGGCTTTGGAGAACCTCGTCCTCGGCGTCGCACCCACCAAGATCGACGCCTCTGATTCATCCTGACCGGCGTACGCCCCCTAGCGCCATGGACAGCCCAACGATCCAACTGTCAGCCGAGACCGGACAAGACGATCATCCAGTGGCGCGGTAAGACTTTCTCTACTTCATCAAGGCGCTCCCGCCGCGCAGAGCGCGGCGGCGCGCGGCCCGGCGCCTCGGGCCGACGCTCCAGTCTTCGCCCCGCTCCGGCCCGGCCGCCGGCCGCCCGCCAGACGGCGAGGGGTGGGCTGAGGGGAAACCCGCTGTGGCTGGGGCGGTCGGCTCCGCGGCTTTACGCAGCCACCATGGGGCGAGCCTCGAAGATCGGGGGCCCACTTCGGGCTATTGCGGGCAGCCGAGGTGCTGCCCGAGTCGCGGTTAGCTTACGGGCCCCCGATCTCTCGCCCCATGGCGGCTCCTGCCCAAAGCCGCTCTACCGACCGAGCGGTACAGTGCGAGTCGGGCGCCACCCAGGGAGAACCTCATGAACGGCGACCATGCCCGCCAGGAAGACGGTCCGCTGAGCACGTCTTCAATATGTCGTGAGGTGGAGTCCGACTCGTGGGCGGTGAGGGCCGCGGCCGGCCGCCGTCTCGCCGGCATGACCGACCAAGAGGAGATCAGGCCGCTCCTCTTGCAGCTAATGATGGACCCCCGTGATACCGGCGTCACCCAGGAGACGGCGGAGGCCCTCTTGGAGCGCAAGGATCTTCTAGGGCTGTGTTTGGTGCTCATGGCGCTTTCACGCGCCGAAGCGTGGTGGACGATCGACCAGCTGTCGGGAGAGGTGTACGGCTACCAAGACATGATGATCGCCGACGACCGAGCTGCGCAGTTCACGGAGCAACTCGTGACGCTCACCACTGACGAGGATGCCGGCGTCCAAGAGGAAGCCCTCCGAATGCTGGGAGAGTAAGAAGATCTGCCCTGGCTATACCGGGACTCTGGCCTGGGGCCCTCTGTGGGCCGTCCGAGGGTGGACAGCAGTGACAGATGGCGACAGCGACCGACAGCCAACCCACTGGTCACGACGTCGGCCGCTGTCATGTGTGCAGGTCAGCCGGAGAACGCGTCACTTCCAGAAGAACTGTTCGCGCAGCCGCCGAAGCGACCGCAAGCGATCAATCCCGGTGCGTTTAGGATCACCGCATGAAGAAGTCGGTCGTAGCAATGGGCGTGTGGCTGTATGACGGCACGGTGCCCACGACAGTCCGCATTTGGATGCTGGACTACGACTTTTGGTACGCCCTCGGCGAGGCAGACGGAACGCTGCAACCCGGAGAGGTCCCGGATTTGAATGAGGACGGCCGCCTCTACTACGTCCAGCATCTGCCAGGCGAGCCTGCCTGCGACCATCATTTCTGGCCGGCCACAGAAGGATTCCACACGCTCGCGGAAGCAGTTGCTTCAGCAGAAGCCACCGTTCCCGGCCCGATTTCATGGCAGTAAGGACCTGCAAATCACTAGATCGGTCGAACAGCCTGCAACGGCCGTCCCGCCCACAGCACACATCGAGAGGACCGGGCGTGCCACAGCCGTGCCAGGTGAGGTGGTGCCGAACGGGGAGCCACGGGGAACAACGGTGACGAGACCGCGTTGCCGCAGGTCAGCGTCCGCCCAGGTGGGGCATGGTCCGCAGCCTCAGTCTTCCAAACTAGGGCTCCAGCATTCAGGCGGGACTTGACCGGGTCATTAGTAAGACTCCGCGGACCTCGAGTTCATTTTGCTCCATTGAGGAAAGAATGGATCGCTGACACCAAACCCTCCACGAACTCTAGAGTGCCAGTTACATCCTCAATTTTGATGTCGTTCTGATCATACGGTGGAACTGGACTGATATCAGATTCGTGGGCGATAGCGTTTCGGCGTGCCACGATCAGCTTAAGCTCCTGCTTGAGATCCTTTACTGATCGACCAATCGTTTGGGCGACTTCATTCCACAATTCACCCTCACTTACAAGGCGAATCGCGTCTGCGATCTTGTCAGGAGCCTGGAACGAGAGAAATGAATGGCGGGACCGAATAACCTCGTCAAGCCACGCCACGCCCCCCTCATCCCTAAACCTCAAGACCGCTGAAAGTGGAACTTGAAACCTAAGCATCGCGCTTGGGGCGCTATCATCGTTGAAATGCTGTACGAGTCTTACGCGCACTTCCTCGTGTACGTACCTATCCAAGGCGCTAACAGCCTGAACAAGTGACCCTCGCAACAAATCATCAACCTGTAGAGCACCCGTTACTTGCGCGCTCAAGGCCGTTGCAGTGCCTGCAGTATGCCGAGCTGCCGCCATGTGCCTAAGAAACTCATCATATGCAGCGCTTGGCACGATTATTCTCCGTCCACATCAATCGGAACCTCTACAGGATCAAGGGATCCCACCGACTCTCCACGGCCAGAAGCCACAAGGCTCTCAATTCGGAGGGCCAGCTCAGAAAATTCCTCGTGGAACCTCTCGGTGGACTCGATATTCGTCTCCAAGACGACGCCGACGTTGGGGATTTGATCGGCGGTGAGTGCAAATACTGGAGTGCTCTGCTCCTGAGAAACGCCAATGAGGCTGTTAAAGTCGGCAATGTATGCAAGCGCCATATCTTGACCAACTCCGGCTGCGGTGTACGCCTCACGCGGCAGCGCTTGGCCGCTCTTTTCCAAAGCTGGTCGCAAGTTCGCTTTAAAGGCCGTGCCGATTTCGTCTATCCAGCGCTGAAAAGCTGCCGCAGGCTTGCCTGCGCGCGGCCGGAATCGCTGAACGATTGTACCGAGCACCTGAGCCTGCCGATTCGGAAATGGGTAAGCGGCTTCCGACAGAATCTCCATCGCGGCAGCCTGCGAAGCCCACCTTCGCCATCGCGGCAGCACTCGGGCCAGGGAGTCGATGGCCATCACAGAAAAGAAATCCGGAGCGACAGGAACAATCACATAGTCGCTGATGCCTACCAAGTTTTGATTGATCGCCCCCAACCCCGGACTCATGTCAATGAGCACATAATCAGCACCGATTGACTGTGCCGTAACATCGATGGCGTAGGAAAGGCTCCCTGGGACATTCTGTAGTGCCTGAATTGAGCCTGAGAGTTCCTGCGCAATGCCGAGTGTTACTTCGTACTCCGCGAGTCGAATGTCTCCAGCCATCAGGTGGAGGCCGGTACGACCTGGTACCTGAACCGTCTCGACCGCTTCGATAGGCCGCGGGCGCCCCTCAAATGCGGGGGCTACTGCAGAGCGAATAGTTGAGTCGCCGCGATTTTCGTAAAACGCCTCGAGTTCCCCCGAGCCCCTGAACCCCATAACCATGCCGGTGAGATTGCACTGGGGGTCGGTGTCGACCATGAGGACTGTATGGCCTCGCTCCGCAAGCATCCACCCAACGTGGAACACGCTGGTTGTCTTGCTGACTCCACCCTTGTGATTGAAGACGGCGATTCTAGTCAAGCTCTCCTGCTCATCAGTCATGGAGAACACCATGCCAGAACCTCTGCCACCTTACACCGCTAAAGCAACTAGAAGCGGCAATTGAGCTGCCTAAGTTTAGGTAAAACGCCACATAGTTAAAAATTTTAGCGTTATGGGAAAATTGCCTCATAGGATCAGTACAACCGTTCGGAGGAGCGCCCAAAATTGCCTAGCCAGTCCATGGTTGAGCGCCCACCCAAGTTGCTTCGGGGCGAAGCAGTCGTGCCACAGCCGTGCCACATAGGGCGGTCAGCCACGGTCAACGACGGTTCTCCCCAGTCGAGAAGTGACGTTGACCTAGGCTGCCGCTACAGCTGCGGTGGCCTGGTCGCTCCCGCTACAGATCACGCCGCCCTTACAAGGTTGCGGTATCTGGATCCGCAACCGCGGCCTATGTAGTCAGCCAGTAGCCTGCGGCCATCACCCCGCCGACGTTGGAGGCTCCGTGACCCATGCTGCTCTCACCGCACCGGATCGGCTCTGGTCAGCGCAGGAGGTCATGTCACGTCACAGCCCCGTCCCAGCGGCGGCCGGGGTCTACGGGTGGCACCTCGACAAGGCTCCCTGCGCGGACCTTGCTGACGGGCGCCTGCTCTACGTTGGTATAGCCCCGCGACACATGGCGAACCGGACCAGCACGCAGAACCTGCGCAAGCGCGTGCAGTACCACTACCGGGGCAACGCGGAGGGATCGACGCTTCGCTTCTCCCTTGGATGCCGCCTCACCGGTCGCCTCGTCGTTGAAGCAGCGCACGACTTCCAGTGCGGCAGCACCGTATTCGGCATCCTCGGCCGACAGCCTCGCTGCGACTTCGGCGATGCGATCCGTGTGCGGTCGGAGTCGGTCCAGGATCCGCGCGATCTGCTCGTCGACCGACATGCCGGGCTCACGGCACACGATCTTCCACCTGTGAGTGACCGGCACAGTTGGCGTACCGGCCCTGCGGCTTCCGCGTACGGTCGTCTCGTCGGGCTCGATGCCCAGCCACTCGGTGATCACCTGCGCACTGGTGCGACTGCTGCTCAGAGCGAAGTAGACGTACTGGCGAAGCGGCATTGCGGAAGAGTATCCGTCGGGCACCGCCAGGCCGGCACGCGGCTGTAGGGCCGCACCCGCAACCCCCGGGCGGCCGGGACGTCGTAGCGGATGACGGGTTCCGTCATCCGACGCGACGACACGAGGCAGACAGACCATGAAGAAACGCAGCGCACGCACGACGCTGACGACCCTGGCCGGCGTACTCGCCCTCCTGGCGGTGCCCGGCACCGCACGGGCCGCGGACGGGGGTCAGGGGCCGGACCGGGGCCGGCAGGGCGTGAGCGAGGTGCTCTACAACCTGGGCGACGAGGCGTTCCGGCCGCCCAAGTCCCTGGGCTACGTGGGGAACAACGAGCTGGACGGGGCGGTGTACGTGCCCGCCGACCTCGCCGAGGGCCGTCACCCGCTGATCGTGATCGAGCACGGCATCCACGCCACCTGCGCCGACGCGGACGCCGCCCGGGACCTGGCCGCCGCGAAGGCCGCGCTGGCGCGGGACGAGGAGACCGGCGACACCGCCGACGCCGAGAAGCAGCAGGCGGTCATCGACGCCACCGTCGCCGCCCTGTACGCGTGGCCGTGCGCGCCCGGCACGGACCAGATACCCAGCTACCGCGGTTACGACTACCTCGGCCGGGACCTGGCGCGCCGCGGCTTCGTCGTGGTCTCCATCGGGACCAACGGCATCAACTCCACCTCCTTCGGCCAGGCCGACACCGTCTACCAGGCGCGGGCGAAGCTGATCGAACGCCATCTGGTGATGTGGCGGCAGCTGTCGCAGTTCGGTGGGGGCCCGCTCAAGGGCGCGTTCACCGACGCCGCTTCGGGACGCGCCTCGGCGGTGGACTTCCGCGGCCACGTGGACCTGGGCAATGTGGGGCTGATCGGGCACTCCATGGGCGGCGCCGCCGTCATGCAGGAGATCGACGACCCGAACCGCGCCTCCTGGCCCCGCGGCGTCACGATCCGCGCGGCGTTCGCCCTGGCCCCGGCCGCGACATGGGACGAGGTCACCGTCACCAGGACGCCGTTCGCGGTGATGTGGGGGACGTGCGACACGACCAACGGCGGCACGTACGTCGAGCAGAACGCGGCCCGCAACAAGGTGCCGATCACGAAGTTCACGCTGACGGGCGGGGTCCACAACTTCTACAACACGCAGTGGTCGCCGGCCGGCGGGCAGGTCCTGTCGGAGGACGAGTCCTTCCCCGGCAGCCGCCCCGGCACCTGCATGGCGCAGTTCCCCGACGCCGACTACCCGCAGCGGGACCAGGACGAGCTGTCCGAGCGGCAGCAGCGCCTGCTCACCCGGGACTACGTCGGGGCCTTCTTCGCGCACCATCTGCTGGGCGACCGGCGGTACGACGCCGTCCTGCGGGGCGAGGAGCGGTTCCCCGGCGCGCCGGACGTGGTGGACGTGCGCTACGACGCGGGCAGGTGACCCGCGCCTGAGGGGGTGCGGGACGCGCCCGCGCCCCCTCAGGCGCCGCCCGGCAGGGCGATGGTGAAGTCGTCCTCGACCGGCGGGTCCAGCTCGTGCTCCCGCAGCCCCGTGGCGGCGAAGCAGCGCACGCGTATCGCGGCGGGGCTCACGTCCAGCCGCAGGAAGCTCTTGAAGAACGGCGGGCTGTAGGTGGCCGAGCCCGGGGAGAGCAGCCGGGTGAGGACCCTGCGGACGGGCAGCCGCATCCGCCGCTTGCGGTGCGGGCGGGGCGGCGCCCCCAGCAGGCCCGCGACGAAACGGGTGCGCGCGGTGACCGGCGCCCCGGTGGCGCGCGTGGGCTCGACGCCGAGACGCTCGGCGAGGGCCGCGGCCGCCTCGTCGGGGGTGAGGTCGAACAGGCGGCGCAGGCGCAGGCGGCGCCCGTAGAGCCGGCTGTAGAACGCGAGGGAGTCGCCGCGCATCGGGTAGCAGCGGAAGGCGTCCTCGGTGACGCCGCCGACCGCGACGCGCGGGATGGTGTGGGTGGCGTGCATGAAGGCCCCGCCGCCGCCGGAGACGACGTACTCGATCCGGCGGCCGTCCACGTCGACCGGGTAGTGCTGGTAGTTGTGGATGTCGCCGCCGATCGCGGCGACGTAGTGGTGGGCCGGGTCGCGGACGATCTCGTCGACCGTGCCGCCGCCCTCTATCGCGCACGGGTGGTGCTCGCCGTCCACGTAGATCGGGGAGCCGGTGACCAGGATCTTGGGGCGGGAGCCCCGGGAGACCCGGCGCAGCCACTCGCCCTGCTCCCGGTCGATGCCGCCGAGGAGCCCGGTGTCGATGCCGATGATCCGCACCGGCCCGGAGTCCATCGCCCAGTACGGGCCGGGCAGCGACGCGGCCTGCGCGGGCGCGGACCGCATGCGGCGGTCCTCGTCGAGCCGGGCGTCGTCGGGGGTGTCCGGCCGCGCCCACAGCAGGGTCCGCCACCAGGCGGGGCTCAGCGCACGGGGTCGGGGGGCGGGCGGGAGCGCCGGGGCGCGGCAGAAGACCCGCATGAAGCCGGTGAGGCCGTCGTACCAGTCGTGGTTGCCGGGGATGGGATAGATCGGGGCGTCGTAGTCCCGGTAGGGCCGGAAGAACTTGGTGCCGTACTCGTTGGCGCTGCCCACGGGGTACAGGACGTCACTGCAGAGCACGGCGTAGCGGGTGCCCTCACCGGCCTTCAACAGGCCGGGGACCACGGCGTACTGGGGGTCGTCGCCCTCGCCGGTGTCGCCGAGGAGGAGGAACGAGAACGTGTCGGGGTCGTCCCGCTCGATCACCAGGTCCGCACCGGCGGCCCCCCGTTCCACCTGGCCCGCGACCCAGCGCTGCCGGTCCCGGCCGGTCGGGTCGCCGAACAGCGACGCCAGGGGGCCGTTGCGCGCCTTCCACAGCGTGGCCGGGTTCAGCCACGACAGGTTGACCACCCGCGCGGGCATCAACTCCTGGTACGAACCGGGCTTCTGACTCTCCCAGCCGGCACCGGCCAGGGAGTCGCGGGAGGAGTCGGACACCCGCGCACCCTAGCAACCGGAGCTGAGCCTCCGGTGCGCCGGGGACCGCCCCCACCGCCCGCCCGCCGCCTCCGGTGGCGGAGCCCCGCGCGCGGTGTATTTACTGAGAAGTGGTGGCAGCCGCACCCGAGGAGCCGAGGTCAGCCATGGCGCCGGAACGACGAGACGGCCGGGCGGGGGAATGAGCACCGGCCCCGTGGCGGAGGCCACGGGCAGCTTCGAGAAGGCCCTGTTCGACCAGTCGCGGGCCGGGCTCGAGGTGTACGACGCCGATCTGCGGGTGCTGCGCGCCAACCCCGCGTCGCTGCGCATGCGCGGCATGCCGGCCCGTTCCGTGATCGGTGCGCAGCTGGAGGAACTGGACTCCGGTATCCCCCTGTCACCGGTCGTGCGGGAGGCACTGCGGACCACCGGCACGCTCGTCGAGCGGCCCGTCGCCGCGTATCCGGGAGGCGATCCGGAGCACCGGCACGAGTACGAGGTCGCCGGCTACCACCTCCAGGACGGCGGCGGCCGCACCATCGGCGCGGCCTGCATGTTCCACGACGTCACGGGCCAGGGGCGGGTCCGGCGGGGCATGGACCTGCTGAACATCGCCCGGGCGGGCATCGGCAGCACCCTGGACGCGCTGCGGACCGCGCAGGAGCTCGCCGACGTCTCCGTGCCCTGCTTCGCCGACGCGGTCGCCGTCGACCTGCTGGAGTCCGTGCTCACCGGCGACGCCCCCATGGGCCCGATCTCCACCACGCTGCCGATGCGGCGTGCCGGGTTCAAGGCACGGGAGGGCCAGGTCGGCGCCTATCCGATGGGCGGCGCCAGTTACTACGCGATCCCGACCCCCTACACACAGGCGCTGGGCGATCTGCAGCCGCGCCTGGTCGGCGTGCTGCCGGAGAAGGGCGGCTGGCTGCTCCACGACCGGGCGCGGGCCGAGTTCATCGCCCAGAGCGGCATGCGCTCGCTCATCGTGATGCCGCTGACCGTGCACGGGCTGGTGATGGGCCTGGCCAGCTTCTACCGGAGCGGCTCGCGACCCGACTCCTTCGACGAGCAGGACCTGGCCCTGGCCACCCAGCTCGCCGCGTGCACCGCGCTGTGCCTCGACAACGCCCGCCGCTTCACCCGCGAGCACACGATCGCGACGGCGCTCCAGCGGAGCCTGCTGCCGCGCACACCGCCGCAAGTCGCGGCGGTGGATCCGGCGCACTGCTACCTGCCGGGCCGCTACGGCGCCCACTGGTTCGACGTGCTGCCGCTGTCCAGCTGCCGCGTGGGGCTGGTCATCGGCTACGTCCCCGGGGAGGACCTGCACGCGTCGGTCGCCATGGGACGGCTGCGCACCGCCGCGTCCACGCTGGCCGCGATGGACCTGCCGCCCGACGAGCTGATCACCCACCTCGACGACGTGGCGCAGAACATGGCCCGCGAGCAGGACGCCGACCCGGTCACCCTGCACCACGCGCGGGCGCCGTTCACCGCGTCCTGCCTGTACGTGACGTACGACCCGATCACGCGGCAGTGCTCGGCGGCCACCGCGGGGCACGACGGCCCGCTGCTGACCACCCCCGAGGGCGCCGTCAGCTTGCTCGACGTACCGCGCGGGGCCCCGCTGGGACGCGGCACCCCGTACGAGATGACAACCACGGAACTGCGGGACGGCAGCCTGCTGACCCTGCACTCGGACAGCGTCGCCGACCGGTACCCGGCCGAGGCCGGGGAACGGCTCAGCCGGCTGTGCGACGTGGTGTCCGACCCCGCGACCGCGCCCAGGGACATCTGCGACGCGGTCGCCTACCGGCTGCTGCGCGGCACCCCGCAGGACGGGGCGGCGCTGCTGGTGGCCAGGGTCCGCGGCATCGACCCGGACCGCATCGCCACCTGGACGTTCCCGGCCGAGCCCCCGTCGGTCCCGGAGGCCCGGCGCGCGGCACGGGACCGGCTGGCGCACTGGGGGCTGGAGGAGCACGTCCCCGTCACGGACCTGGTCGTCAGCGAGCTCGCCACGAATGTCGTCCGCCATGCCGTGGGGCCGATCCGGCTGCGCCTGATCCTCGACCTCAACCTGACCGTCGAGGTGTCCGACGCCGCCGACACCGCCCCGCACCTGCGGCACGCCCGGCTCCAGGACGAGAACGGCCGCGGGCTGTTCATCGTCGCCTCCCTCACCCGGCACTGGGGGACGCGCTACGAGGACGACGGGAAGACCATCTGGGCCGAGCAGGACCTGTCGTCCGCGGCCTGACGCGGGCGGGAGACGAGGGACGCGCGGACCCCGGGAAAAAACCGGGTGTGTGTGCGAACCGCGCTTGATAGCTTCGCCGGTGTGCCGAAGCTGAATCAGATCATCGCCGTGGAGAAGGGCGTCAAGTCCAAATCCCTCCAGGAGCTCACGCAGGCCCATCACGACGTCCAGAAGCCCGCGCTGCTCGCCGGTATCGCCCGGACCTACCAGCCGAAGGACGAGGAGGGCGAGCAACTGCCGCCCGAATCCACCCGGGTGCAGGTCAAGGCCGAGGACGTGCTGCGGACGACGGCGGCGACGCTGACCCGGCTGTTCGACGTGACGGCGACGAAGGACTGGGCGAACCGGTCCGCGGCCGCCGACGTGACGGTGGACGGCCGCGTCGTGCTGGCGCAGGTGCCGGTGCCGTATCTGCTCTTCCTGGAGAAGCAGTTGACGGACCTCCACACCTTCGTGCGCAAGCTCCCGGTCCTCGACGCCGCGGAGTCCTGGCACCCGGACCCGTCCACGGACTGCTGGAAGACCGAGCCGGTGCGGACGATCCGCACGAAGAAGGTGCCCCGCAACCACGTGAAGGCGGAGGCCACCGAGAAGCACCCGGCGCAGGTCGAGGTGTACTACGAGGACATCCCGGTCGGTTACTGGACGACGGTCAAGTTCTCCGGTGCACTGCCCGCCCGCCGGGTGAACGAGCTCCTGGACCGGGTCGAGAAGCTCCAGCAGGCCGTCAAGTTCGCCCGCGAGGAGGCCAACGGCGCGGAGGTCACGGACCAGCGCGTGGGCGACGCCGTTTTCGGCTACCTGTTCGGGTAGCCGCAGGAACGCCCCCCGTGCGAGCGGGGGGTGCGCGTGAGAGCGCAAGCTGAAACTGAACGTCGAAGCTGATCCAGGGGTGGCAGTTGAAGGTTCGAATCCTTCCCCCGGCACCGCGTGCCGGGGTGGCCCAAGCAGGCAGAGGCGGCCCTGTCAATCTCAGATTCTCGCTCCAGTCTCAGTATTCGCCACCGAACACCGGATCGACCGAGTGCGGACGACCGTCGACGGATGGGGGTTCAATTCCCCTCTGCGCCTCTTCGCGGCGCGGTAGTTCAATGGCAGAACACGTCGACCTCAGCATGATCCGCGACTCTTAAACGCCGCCGGTGTGCGCAATTGGGTGGCATCCCAGGAACCCGGGAGCTGGATACGCTCCCGGGTTCCGTCACGTTCGCGGGCGGGGGCGCGGCGGTACGGGTGAACAGCGCGGGCCGGATGCCGCGGGAGCGCCTACGCTCGGCCTCATGGCGAACGCGACCGTACGCGAGTGGGACGACGAGGCGGGCTGGGGCGTGCTGGACTGCGCCGAGACGCCGGGGGGATGCTTCGCGCACTACGGCAACATCGAGATGGCCGGGTTCCGGACCCTGTCGGCGGGCCAGTCGGTGGTGCTGGAGTGGGAGGCCCCCGGCTTCCGGCAGGACGGGTACGACTACCGCGCGCTGCGGGTCGTGCCGAAGGGCTGAGCGTCCGGCGTCAGCCCACGTCCCACAGGAAGCGGTGGGTGTGGATGCCGAAGTACGGGAAGGTCTCGACGTCCGTAACGCCCTCGAGGGGCCGGACGACGTCGTTGACGAAGTCCAGCAGCTCGGGCGGGCCGGGGCAGACGACCTCGGCGAACAGCGCGTAGGACCCGGCGGTCAGGACGGCGTAGACGACCTCGTCGCGGGCGGAGAGGGTGTCGGCCACCGCCCGGGGGTCGCCGTCGACGCGCAGGCCGAGCAGCGCCATGGCCTGCCCGCCCATCGCCATTGGGTCGGTGACGCCGACGACCTGCACGACCTTTCCGTCGACGAGCCGCTGCAGCCGCTGGCGCGCCGCCGACGGGGAGAGCCCGACCTTGGGGCCGAGGTCGGCGTAGGGGATGCGGCCGTCGGTCTGGAGTTCGCGGAGGATCGCGCGGTCGATGTCGTCCACGGGGGTCAGCCTGCCAGTTCCGCCAGCGCGTCGGCGAAGAGGGCGGTGTGGGTGTCGACGTCGGCGGCGGTGGTGTCCGGGCACATCAGGGCCATGTTGTGGAACGGCGTCATGAGGACGCCCCGGTTGGCCGTCCACAGGTGCAGGAAGTCCTCCAGTTCGGGGTCGGCGGCGGCGGCCGACGCGGTGCCGGTGCGCGGGGCGGGCGAGGAGAAGCGGTACTCCGTGCGGGCGCCGAGGGTGCTGACGGACCAGGGCAGGCCGTGCTTGGCGACGGCGCCTTCGACTCCGTCCGCAAAGCGGGCGGCGAGGGCGGACATCCGTGTGAACGCCTCGTCGGTGAGGACGTGTTCGAGGGTGGCGCGCATGGCGGCGACGGACAGGGCGTTGCCGGCGAGGGTGCCGCCGACGCCGCCCATGTCGACGAGGTCGAGGTCGGCGCGGCCGAGGAGCCGGTCGGCGAGTGCGGCGGACAGGCCGTAGGCGCCGGCGGGGACGCCGCCCGCGACGGCCTTGCCGACGGTGAGGATGTCGGGCTCCAGGGACCAGGCGGCGGTGGCGCCGCCGGGACCGGCGGAGAAGGTGTGGGTCTCGTCGTTGATCAGGAGCACGTCGTGGCGGCGGGTGAGGGCGCGGACCCCGTCGAGGTAGCCGGGTTCGGGCAGCACGATGCCGATGTTCGTGAGCGCGGGTTCCATGAGGACGGCGGCGACGTCCCCGTGGGCGAGTTCGCGTTCCAGTCCCTCCAGGTCGTTGAACTCCGCGACGCGGCTGGTCAGGGTGACGTCGCAGGGGGCGCCGACGTTGCCGGGGCGGCTGACGCCGCCGCGTCCGCCGGGGCCGGTGACGATCAGCGACTCATCGACGCTGCCGTGGTAGCAGTAGCTGTTGACGAGGATCTTCTGCCGTCCGGTGACGGCGCGGGCGAGCCGGATCGCCCAGCGGTTGGCGTCGGTGGCGGTGAGGGTGAACGACCAGCGCGGCAGGCCGAAGCGGCGGGCGAGTTCGGCGCCGACCCATTCGGCGTCCTCGGTGGGCAGCATCGCGGTGGCGCCGCCCTGTTCGCGGAAGCGGCGCTCGACGGCTGCGGCGACGGGTTCCGGGGAGTGGCCGGCCATGGCGCCGGTGTCGCCGAGGCAGAAGTCGACGTAGCTGTGGCCGTCGATGTCGGTGACACGGGCGCCCCGGGCGCCGGCGAGGTAGCGCGGGAAGGCGCCGGCGGTCTTGTTCATCCAGGTCATCGGTACGCGTCCGAAGAGGTGGTCGGCCGCTTCGTAGGCGGCGCGGGACTTCGGGTTGCGGGCGACGGCGTCGGCGGTCTCGCGGGCGAGCAGTGCGCGCAGCCGGGTGCGGTCGAGGGACATGGGCGCTGCCTCCTGTGCGGCGGATGACGCGACGCGCTGACGCTACTGCTGATTCGAGCGTCACATCAATGCCTTGCGCGTGAATCACGCGATCCGGCGCCGAATGCGTGATCGCCCCGCACGGGAATCGCATCCCGCCAGCACTGATCGCCGCACCCCGGGCCGCCATTGGCCCATACGCCCGTTGGCCGTTCGCACCGGTGCTTTTCTTGACGTCGCGGGCACCGCGCGTGACACGGACCTCGGCCGGCACTCCGCCTACTCATACCCCTAGGGGGTATAGTGTGGTCATCGGGTGGACGGCCTCGCGGTCCTCGCGGTCCTCGCCGCCCACCGGAACACGCACTTAACGCACGAGGAGAACCCATGTCTGTCACCTACAGCGTCTCCGGGATGAGCTGCGGTCACTGCGAGTCCGCGGTCACCAAGGAGGTCTCCGCCCTCCCCGGCGTGACCGGGATCGAGGTGGACGCCAAGACCGGTCTGCTGACGGTCGCCTCCGCCGCCCCGCTGGACGACGACGCGATCCGCGCCGCCGTGGACGAGGCGGGCTACGAGCTGGTCGGCAGGGCATGACTCCCGCGGATCGCCCGCAGGTCCTCCCGCCGGTCGCCGCGGCGCCGGTCACCGAGCTCGAACTCGAGATCGGCGGGATGACCTGCGCCTCGTGCGCCGCGCGCGTGGAGAAGAAGCTCAACCGGATGGACGGCGTCACGGCCACCGTCAACTACGCCACCGAGAAGGCCAAGGTCGCGTTCGGCGACGGCATCGGCGTGACGGACCTGATCGCCACCGTGGAGGCCACCGGCTACACCGCGGCCCTGCCCGCGCCGCCGGCCCCCGCCGCGGCTCCCGGCGACCCCGCCGGCACCCCCTCCGCGCCCGACGAGCTCACCACCCTGCGGCAGCGGCTCGTGACCGCGGTCGTGCTGGCCGTGCCCGTGATCGCCATGTCGATGGTCCCGGCCCTGCAGTTCACCAACTGGCAGTGGCTCTCGCTGACGCTGGCCGCGCCGGTCGTCGCGTACGCCGCGTGGCCCTTCCACCGGGCCGCCTGGACCAATCTGCGGCACGGCGCCACCACCATGGACACGCTGATCTCGCTCGGCACGCTGTCGGCCTTCGGCTGGTCGGTGTGGGCGCTGTTCTTCGGCGAGGCCGGCATGCCCGGCATGAAGCACCCCTTCGAGCTGACCGTGGCCCGCGGCGAGGGCTCGGCGAACCTCTATCTGGAGGTCGCCGCCGGTGTCACCGCCTTCATCCTGGCCGGGCGCTTCTTCGAGGCCCGTTCCAAACGCCGTGCGGGCGCCGCGCTGCGCGCCCTGATGGAGCTGGGCGCCCGGGACGTCGCCGTGCTGCGCGACGGGCGCGAGGTGCGGATCGCGACCGCGGACCTCGCGGTGGGCGACCTGTTCGTGGTCCGTCCCGGCGAGAAGATCGCCACCGACGGCGTCGTGCGGGAGGGGACCTCGGCCGTCGACGCGGCCATGCTCACCGGTGAGTCGGTGCCCGTCGAGGTCGGTCCCGGGGACTCCGTCACCGGCGCCACCGTCAACGCCGGCGGACGGCTGGTCGTGGAGGCCGTCCGGGTCGGCGCGGACACCCGGCTCGCGCAGATGGCGCGGCTCGTGGAGGACGCGCAGAACGGGAAGGCCGCCGCCCAGCGGCTCGCGGACCGCATCTCCGCGGTCTTCGTGCCCGTCGTGATCCTGCTGGCCCTGGGGACGCTCGGCGTGTGGCTCGCGCTGGGCGAGGGCGCCGTCGCGGCGTTCACCGCGGCCGTCGCCGTCCTGATCATCGCGTGCCCGTGCGCACTCGGCCTGGCCACGCCGACCGCCCTGATGGTGGGCACCGGACGGGGTGCGCAGCTCGGCATCCTCATCAAGGGTCCCGAGGTGCTGGAGACCACCCGCCGGGTCGGCACCGTCGTGCTCGACAAGACCGGGACCGTCACCACGGGCGTCATGACCCTCACCGGCGTGCACCTTGCCGACGGCGAACGGGAGGACGAGGTCCTGCTGCTGGCCGGCGCCCTGGAGGACGCCTCGGAGCACCCCATCGCGCGGGCCGTCGCCCAGGCGGCCCGCGAACGCGCCGGCGACCTGCCGGGCGTGGCGGACTTCCGGTCGCTGCCCGGTCTCGGCGTCCAGGGCACGGTGGACGGCCGGGCCGTCACCGTCGGCCGCCAGACGCCGCCGGCGCCGCTGCCGGAGAAGCTCGTCCTCGCCAAGGTGCAGTCCGAGGCGCTGGGCGGCACCGTGGTGACCGTCTCGTGGGACGGGCGGCCGCGGGCCCTGCTGGTCGTCGCGGACGCGGTGAAGCCCGGCAGCGCCCGGGCCGTGGCGATGCTGCGCGAACTCGGTCTCACCCCGGTGCTGCTGACCGGGGACCACGAGGCCGTGGCCCGCTCGGTGGCGGCCGAGGTCGGCATCGACGCGGCCGACGTCATCGCCGGGGTCATGCCGGAGGAGAAGGTCGCCGTCGTCCGGCGGCTCCAGCAGCAGGGCCGGTCGGTCGCCATGGTGGGCGACGGCGTCAACGACGCGGCCGCTCTGGCCCAGGCGGACCTGGGTCTGGCCATGGGCACGGGAACGGACGCCGCCATCGAGGCGGGCGACCTGACCCTGGTCCGGGGCGACCTGCGGGTCGCGGCGGACGCCATCAGGCTGTCGCGCCGCACCCTGGCCACGATCAAGGGCAATCTCTTCTGGGCCTTCGGCTACAACGTGGCGGCGCTGCCGCTGGCCGCCGCGGGCCTGCTCAACCCGATGATCGCGGGCGCCGCGATGGCCTTCTCGTCGGTCTTCGTCGTGGGCAACTCCCTCCGGCTGCGCGGTTTCCGGCCCCTCGCGGACTGAGTCCGGCGGCAGTCCGCGCCGCGGTCGCCTCACTCCTCCCCGAGGAGCGAGGCGATCACGGCGTCCATGTCGACGCCGCGGAACTCGTGGCCGGGCGGGACGGCCTCGTAGACCCGGGCCAGGAAGATCCGCAGGTCGGTGGTGGCGACCTCGACGAGGGCGACGCCCGCGGGGGCGCGGAACTCCAGCACCGTGCGGTCCGGGCCGGCGGGGCGGACGTGGACGTCGCCCTCGCCGGCCGGTTCGTAGAGCCCCGTGGTGAGCAGGCCGCGGGCGAAGACCCAGGTCACCTCGGCGCCGTCGAGCGACACCGAGGGCGGGAAGGCCATGCGCGCCGCCAGCGGGTCGTCGCGGTGGTAGCGCAGGGTCGCCGTGATCTCGTGGCCCTCCGGCCCGGACTTCGGGGTGTGCAGGCGGGCCTGGACGATGTGGTCGATGTCGGTGAGCATGGCTGGGTCCTCCGGGGGTGCCGTGCCGGGTCCGGTGTGCCTTCCGTCGGGGATGAGAGCGTCGACCGCCCCGTGTCTTACGCGGGTTGGGGGACGACTTACGGCGAGGTGATGTGACCTGCGTCACACCGTGCGGCAGCGTTGTCGGTGGGCCGTGCCACGATGGCCCCGCGGCGCCCGCCAGGACGCCGCGGGACACGACGGGGGTGGCCATGGGAGCGCGGCGCGAGGTCGGGGCGGAGGAGCGGCGGCACCGGATGGCGGCGCGGCAGCGGCTGACCGCCGACGGGCGCGCGGAGCGGCCGGAGGAGGCCGCGGAGTCGCTGGTCGCCCTGCACGGCACCGACCCGGCGACGGTCTACCTGTCCGCCGCGGCCCGGATGCGCGTCCCGGACGCGGCGGCGATCGACCACGCCCTGTACGAGGAACGGAGCCTGACCCGGCTGCTCGCGATGCGCCGGACGATGTTCGTGGTCACGGCGGACGCCCGGCCCCTCGTCCACGCGGCGGCGGCGCACGCGATCGCCGCGGCCGAGCGCCGGAAGCTGACGGCCTGGCTCGCCGAGGGCGGCGGCTGGGACGAACGGTGGCTGGCGGAGGTCGAGGACGCCGTCCTGGTCGCCCTCGCCGGGGGCGCGGAGTCCACGGCGGCGGAACTGGCCCAGCGGGTCCCGCGCCTGCGCGAGCAGGTGGTGGCGGCCCGCGGCAAGCCGTACGAGGCGACGCAGAACGTGTCGAGCCGCATCCTGCGCGTGCTGGCCGCCGAGGGCCGGATCGTACGGCGGCGCCCGGTCGGCGGCTGGACGAGCAGTCAGTACCGGTGGGCGGCCGGCGCGGTGCCGCCGCCGACCCCGGCCGGCGAGGCGCGGGCGGAGCTGGTGCGGCGCTGGCTGGCGGCGTACGGGCCGGGCACCGAGGCCGATCTGAAGTGGTGGACGGGGTGGACGCTCACCGAGGTCCGCACGGCGCTGGCCGCGGTCGGCGCGGAGCCCGTCGGACTGGCGGAGGGCACCGGCCACCTGCTGCCGCAGGACATGGCGTTGGAGCCCGACCCCGGGCCGTGGGCGGCGCTGCTGCCCGCGCTCGACCCGACGCCGATGGGCTGGCGGGGGCGCGACTGGTACCTGCCGGAGGACCCCGCGGACCGTGCCGCGCTCTTCGACCGCTCGGGCAACATCGGCCCCACGGTGTGGTGGAACGGCCGGGTCGTGGGCGGCTGGGCCCAGCGCGCGGACGGCAGCGTGGTGCACCGTCTGTTCGCCGATCCCGGACGCGAGGCGGCCGCGGCGATCGGTGCGGAGGCGGCCCGGCTGCGCGGCTGGCTGGGCGGCACCCGCGTCACCCCCCGCTTCCGGACACCGATGGAACGCGAGCTGTCGGCCTGAACCGCCGTCACTCCGGGTATGCCGCACCCGACGGTCGGTACACAGAGCTGACAGTGGAGGTGACCCCATGGAACAGGTGGCGGTGTTCTGCGGCAATTGCGACTGCGGCTGTCCCACCCTGTACGTGGACGAGAGCGCGCCGCCCGAGCAGAGGGTCGTGATGACCGACGACTTCGGGCAGCGCGTGCGGATGAGTTCCGACCAGTTCCGTTCGCTGGTGGAAGAGGCGAAGGCGGGCCGGCTGGACCACGTCTAGCGGTCCGGCCGGCCCGCCTTCGCGGGTGCGCCGTCAGCCGAGGCGGGTGAGCTTCGAGCCGAAGGACGGCTGGGTCAGGTCGCGTTCGAGTGCGACGGGGACCTTGATGCTGCTGTCGCCGTTGCCGACGGTGAGGGTGCCGATCGTGGTTCCGGCCGGCGCCTTGTGCGGGATACCGCCCTTGGCGGCGACGACCGAGATGTCGACCTTCAGCCCGGTCCAGCCGATCGCGGTGACGTCCTTGGTGGCCACGACGCGCGTCCGGCCGCCGAGGCCGTCGTCGATGTAGCCGACGACGTCACCCTTCTTGATCACGGTGTCCGAGGTGAGGGTGGACAGGGCGGCCTGCAGCAGGGTGCTGCTGCGGGTGAGCACCGTGTCGATGATGGGTGCCTTGTGCTGCCCCAGCATCGCGCCGATGATCAGCTGCTTCGTGCCGCCGATCTCACGGACCGCCGCGAAGAGCAGATTGCCGCCGGCCTTGGTGCTGGTGCCGGTCTTGATGCCGACGACGTTGTCGTAGCCCGCGAGCTGGTTGTAGTTCTTCTGCTTGTCGCCGTTGATGTCCCTGTACTCGATCTTGGTGGCGATCTCCGCGAACACCGGGTTCTTCATGGCGGCGTGACCCAGCTTCACCTGGTCGCTCGCCGTGCTGACGGTGGTCGCCTCCAGGCCGCTGGGGTCGGTGTAGTGGGTGTTCTTCATCCCGAGCTGCTGGGCGGCGGCGTTCATCTTCTTCACGAACGCCTTCTCCGAGCCCGCGTCCCAGCGGGCCAGCAGGCGCGCGACGTTGTTCGCCGACGGCAGCATGACCGCCTCCAGCGCCTCGTACTCGCTGAGCTTCTGTCCTTCGGTCACCTTGACCACGGACTCCTGCTCCGCCTGGCCGCTGACGAACTGCTCCTCGGCCGTCTTGTCGACCGGGACCGTCTCGCCGTCGCCGCCCTTCTTGATCGGGTGGTCGCGCAGGATCACATAGGTCGTCATGACCTTCGCGACGCTGGCGATCGGCACGGGCTTCTCCTCGCCGAACGCGCCCAGCCGGCCCAGGCCCTCGGCCTCGACGACGGCCTGGCCCTGCGGGGGCCACGGCAGCGAGAGCTCGTCGCCCTCGAAGGTGTACGAGGACTTCGCCGTCAGGGTCAGCTCGGGCGCGGGCAGCGGGCGCAGCGCCTGCACCAGGACGAAGATCACCGCCAGCAGCAGCACCACCGGCGTCCAGATCTTCACCCGGCGCACGGTGGTGCGCAGCGGGGTCTGCACCGGCGGCGGGGTGTTGGTCAGCTCCGCCAGCAGCTTGAGGGGTTCGTCCGGCTCGGGCGGGAGCGGCATCTGCTTGGTGCGCGAGCCGAGGTCCTCGGCGGCCGGCCGGTCGTCGCCGACGAGCGGGACAAACGTTCCGCCGCCCGGCCGGGCGGGCGTCGCCGCGGGCGCGGAGGCGGCCGGGCGTGCGACGGCCTTCCCGGCCGTGCCGGAGCCGTCGGTGCCGCCCGTCCCGCCCTTCTCCGGCGCGGCGGCCGGGGCGCCCGGCGCCCTCAGGGTGAGCGTTCCCTCGCGGGGCGGGGCGTCCGCGCCGTCCGCGCGCGGCGCACGCAGCGTCATGGTGCCCTCGCCGGTCCGCGGACCCGCGCCGGAGCCCCCGAACCAGTCCGCCGAGCCGTTGACATGGCGGGGGGTCTCCTGGGAGGGGCCGCCGGAGTCGTCGCCCCCGGCGGAGGCCGCGGCCCTGCCGGAGTCGCCCGAGTCGCCGGGACCGTCCTCGTCGCTCTCCTCGGCGTCCTCCTCGGCGTCCTCCGCGGCCACGGACCCGTCCGGGTGGGCCGCCGGGTCCGCTCCGCCGGAACCCTCCGGGGCGTCAGAAGCCTCCGGGCCGCCCGTGGCACCCGTGCGGTCCGCGTCCCCGGGGCGTTCCGCTTCGCCCGCGGGCTCCTCAGGCGCCGCTGTGGCGGCCTCGGGCGCGTCGTCCGGCCCGTCGGGGCCGCCGGCGGCTTCCGCTTCCGCTCCGGCGCCCTCAGGGGCTTCCTCGGGGGCGTCGGAGGCCGGTCCGGCGCCGGAGCCCGTCGCATGGTCCGGGTCGTCGGGGTCGTCCTGCCCGGAGCGGGCATCCGCGGGCTCGTCCGCCGGAGCGCCTGCGGCGTCGGTACCGGATTCCCCGGGGCTCCCCCCGTCGTCCGCCGCGGAGGCGTCCTCGGCGTCCGGCGCAGTCCCGTCCGGCACATCGTCCGCGTCCGCTCCGCCGTCCGGCGTACCGGGACTACGCCGCTCCGGCTCCGCCGCCGCGGGCGCCCCGGCCGCCGCGGGCGGCTCCGGCGCGGACTCCGGTGCGTCCGGAGACGTTTCCGCCGGCTCCCCGCGGAAGACCGCGAGCCTCGGATCCACCGCCCCGCGCCCGGTCGCCTCCCCGGCCGACTCCTGCTGATCCGCCCTGCCGGGGGACTCGCCCGCCACGCAGACCTCCTCCACACGTCGTGCGGAGCGCCGCCGCGGCGCCCCGCTCACCCATACACCAATTTCCGGGCCCCGGCAGAACAGCCTCCTCGGGACCCGCCGACGGGACACCTGCGCCGCCCCCACAGGCGGCGCCGCCCCGGTGCAAGACGCAAACGACATATGAGTCGGTTCCCGCACGAACGGGCAAGGCGCTCTCGACAGGCCGGTGTGAGAGGCGTCACCCTGTCATTCATCCACGCGGGGAGGCATGGATGGGCAGGAGCCGCAGAACACTTCCGGAGGAGCTGTTGCTGCTCGCCCTGGACCCGGCCACGGGTACCACGGCGCAGCCGCAGTCTCTTGACCTCGGTCTGGCCGGGGCACAGCTAGTGGAGCTGTGTCTGGCCGGACGAATAGCCCCTGACGGGGATCGTATCGCCGTGGTGCACCCACGGCCGACAGGAGATCCGACCCTGGACTCCGCGCTCGAACTGCTGCGCCGACGCGGCAGCCCGGTGCGCGCCGTCCACTGGATCGGCGGGCCCCGCCTGGGGCTGCGCCAGACGTATCTCGTGCACCTGGAGCGGTGCGGCATGGTGCATGCCGTACCGGGCCAGATGTGCGGGGTGCTGCCGACCACGCGCTATCAGGCGACCGACAGCGAGGTCAGCCGGGAGATCAGGGCCCGGCTGGACAGCGCGATCCGCACCGGTGTGCCACCGGACCCGCGGACCGCGGCCCTCGCCGCGATCGCCCATGCGGTGGGCCTCGGCAAGCATTTGTACCCGGGCAACGAGGGCCGGTCCTCGCGATCGCGTCTGCGTGACCTGATCCGGTACGACCCCATGGGCGGCCTCGTCGCGCACGCCGTGATGGACGTGCAGAACGGCGCCGCCGCACCGCCCAAACGCGCCCCCGCCCAGGGGCGCCCCGCACCGGACCGGGCGACGGGCCACGGCATGGTGCGGGCGGGCGCCCGCTGAACCGCGGTGCCGGGGTCAGGGCCCCGGCACCGGCGACAGCACAGCCGTTGCGCAGCGGCGCGCGGGACGAGGAACCGGTTCGCCCGGTCCTCGTCCCGCGCGCCGCTGCCGTTTGTCCGCTCTTTTGAAGAGCGCAGCATACGACCATTTCCCAGCGGTGGGATGACCGATAGTGGCAGTCTGCTGACGAGCAGTACACGCCGGTTCACGTGGCCTCACGTCGGCCGGCGTCCGCAGACATCAGCGCAGAACACGCAGCCGCTCGCAACCGGAGGTGCGCATCCCGTGGCCGCCAACGTCAATCCCACCGTCAGGCGTCGCCGACTCGGGTCGGAACTGCGCAAGTTGCGCGAACAGAAGGGGATGACGGCCGAGGAGGTCGCGGCCCGGCTGCTCGTCTCGCAGTCGAAGATCAGCCGGCTGGAGAACGGCCGCCGCAGCATCAGCCAGCGCGACGTCCGCGACCTGTGCGGGGTGTACGGGGTCGACGACGCCCGGCTGGTCGACTCCCTGATGAACATGGCCCGCGAGTCACGCCAGCAGGGCTGGTGGCACGCCTTCGGCGACGTCCCCTACAGCGTCTACATCGGCCTGGAGACCGAGGCCGAGTCGCTGCGCGTGTACGACTCCCTGGTGGTGCCCGGCCTGTTGCAGACCCGGAACTACGCGGCCGCCGTCATCGAGGGCACCCTCCCGGAGGCGACGCCCGAGCAGATCGAGAAGCGGATCGAGATCCGGCTGCGCCGCCAGGAGCGCGTCACGGACCCGGACCTCCCGCTGCGCTTCTGGGTCGTCATGGACGAGTCGGCGCTGCGCCGCGTCGTCGGCAGCCGGGACGTCATGCGCGAACAGCTGGAGTACCTGGCCCAGATGAGTACGCAGGCGCACGTGACCGTGCAGGTACTGCCGTACGAGGCCGGCGCCCACCCCGGCATGTCGGGCAACTTCGCGATCCTGGAGTTCGCCGACGCGACCGACTCCAGCGTGGTCTACATCGAGGGCGTCACCAGTGACCTCTACCTGGAGAAGCCGACCGACGTGCACGGCTACAGCGTCATGTACGAGCACTTGAGGGCGCAGGCGCTCAGCGCCGAGGCGAGCCGGGTGTTCATCGCGGACGCCGCGAAGGAGTACGCGCGCTGACGGTGCGCCGCGCTTCCGGTGGTGAGAACCGGGGCCCAGGAGCGTACACCCGCGCCACCGCAAGACGGAAGGTGAACTTGGAATATGCCACCCGTTGGAGGTAACAGCGGCTGTGGCCAGTGATGTTGGCGAGTAGCTTCGATCACGTCAGAGCTGCACGATTGAGAAAGCTCGGAGCGATCATGGCTATTCAGCTCGGAAACACCAAGGCGTGGGTCAAGTCCTCGCGCTCCCAGGGGAACGGGGCCTGCGTCGAGGTCGCGTCCCGCAACCTCTCTCTTGTCGATGTCCGCGACTCCAAGGACCCCGACGGCCCCACCCTCGGCTTCCCCCCCGACGCCTGGTCGGCGTTCGTCACGGACGTGAGCCGTGGCGCCTTCGACCTGGACTGAGCACCACCGCAGTACCCGCAGAGCCCTCTCGACCGGCACGCCGTCCTGGCCGAGGGGGCTCACTGCTGTCCCAGGCCGTTTGCGGGCGGTCCCCGCCGGTGAACACGGGTGGGCCGATGCATTGACATCCAGGGGAGAACAACGGGTCGTTCCGGCGAAGTACCCGCCCATCGTCGGCCGCAGGACGTGTTCACGACAACGTCAAGTAAGGTCAAGAACAAGTAAAACAATTCTGCCATCTGATCGCAGTTCATATCCCTGAACGCGACTGGTCTTGACCATGCCCCCACCGCGCGGTTCAATCTGGGGCGCCGCCCCGCGACGGACGTACCGGCGAAGTACGCACCCGTTCACAAGGCGGACCCCTGAAGGGGGCAACAAGGCATGAACAGTCTCGACTGGGCCGTACTGGTCGCGTACTTCGGCGTGATGGTCGGTATCGGCCTGTGGTCCCACAAACGTGTCGACACCGTCGGCGACTTCTTCACCGCCGGCGGCCGCATGCCGTGGTGGCTCTCCGGCATCTCGCACCACATGTCCGGCTACAGCGCGGTCATGTTCACCGGCTACGCCGGCATCGCGTACACCTACGGCGTCACCTCGTACGTGACGTGGTCCTTCCCGATCGCCATCGGCATCGCCATCGGCGCGAACCTCTTCGCGCCGCGGCTCAACCGGCTGCGCTCCCGGCTCCATGTGGCCTCCCCGCTGGAGTACCTGAAGAACCGCTACAACGTGCCCACGCAGCAGGCGCTCGCCGTCTCCGGCGTCCTGCTGAAGATCGTGGACGTCGGCGCCAAGTGGGCGGCCATCGCCACCCTGCTGTCGGTCTTCACCGGTGTCTCCCTCAACCAGGGCATCCTGATCACCGGCGCAGTCACCGCCGTCTACTGCACGGTCGGCGGGCTGTGGGCCGACGCCCTCACCGAGCTGGGGCAGTTCATCATCCAGCTGCTCGCGGGCCTGGCCATGCTGGTCGCGGTGCTGGGCAAGATCGGCGGCATCAGCGGGCTGTGGACCGTGTGGGACAAACTGCCCGACAACCACACCGCCCCGACCGCCGGTCCGTACACGGTGACGTTCCTGCTGGCGTACCTGTTCATCAAGACCTTCGAGTACAACGGCGGCATGTGGAACCAGGCCCAGCGCTACATGGCCACCGCCAACGCCCGCGAGGCCACCCGCTCCGCCCGGCTGTCGGCCCTGCTGTGGTTCGTCTGGCCGCTGGTCCTCTTCTTCCCGATGTGGGTCGCCCCGCTGCTGGTGCAGGCGCAGAAGCCGGACGCCTCCGACTCCTACGCGCTGCTGACCGAGCAGTTGCTGCCGCACGGCCTGCTGGGCCTGGTCGTCGTCGGCTTCTTCTCGCACACCATGGCCATGTGCTCCTCCGACGCCAACGCCATCGCCGCGGTCTTCACACGCGACATCGCACCCGTGGTGTCCAAGGCGGCGCGGTCGTGGAACGAGCGGGCCGGGCTGGTCGCCGCCCGCGTCACCACCGTGGCGTTCCTCGCCCTGTCGATGGCGGTGGCCACCCAGGTCAACTCGCCCGCCTTCAAGGACATCATCACCGTCGTCATCAAGTGGGTGGCCGGGCTGATGGGCCCGATCGCCATCCCGTTCATGCTCGGCCTGCTGCGGTCCTTCCGCAGGTCCGGCCCGACCGCGGCCCTGGTGTCCTGGGCGGCGGGGCTGTTCGCCTTCTGGCTGACCAACTACGGCCTGGACGGCGTGCAGTTGCAGATCCAGATCGTGACGCCGCTGGCCGTCTCGCTCGTCCTGTACGTGCTCATCGGCTACGTCAAGCCCGAGGACACCCCGGAGCGGGACGCCCTGCTGGCCCGGATCAACTCCGACGACGACGGCAGCGGGGACGGCGCGGCGGCCGAGGCCGTGCCCGAGACACCGGCCACGGCCTGAGCGCCCCGGTGCCGCCGCCCGTGCGCGCTCAGGCGGCGGGGTAGCGCTCCAGCCACGCCGCCGAGACGCCCCCCGGCCCGTGCAGGGCCGAGGCCTGCGTCATCTCCATGGCGAAGTCGTCCGCGAGCTGGAGGATCGTGCCACGGCCCTCCAGCTCGGCGAGCCAGGCCGGCGGCAGCGCGGTCTCTCCGTGCTGGACACCCAGCAGGTTGCCGCAGATCGAGCCGGTGGAGTCGCTGTCGCCGGAGTGGTTGACCGCGAGCAGCAGGCCGTGCCGGACGTCCTCGGCCACCAGCGCGCAGTAGACGCCGATGGCCAGGGCCTCCTCCGCGGTCCAGCCCTCGCCGAGGGCCTCCACCCGCGCTGCGTCGGGCAGGCCCTGGCGCACCGCCCCGAGCGCGGCCCGCAGGGCGGCGGAGGTCTCCTCGTGCCCCGGGCGCCGGGCGATCAGGGCGAGGGCGTGCTGCACCGCGCCGTCCAGCGACTCGCCGCGGGCGAGCCCGTGGACGATCACCGCGAAGGCGCCGGCCGCCATGACCCCCGTGGGATGGCCGTGGGTCTGCGCGGCGCATTCCAGGGCGAGCTGCAGGACGAGCTGCGGCTCCCATCCGACGAGCAGCCCGAAGGGCGCGGACCGCATGACGGTGCCGCACCCCTTGGAGGCCGGGTTCTTCGGCTTGTCCAGGGTCCCCATGCGGTCGTCGCCGAGCCCGGTCAGGCAGGCCCGGCCGGGCGCGCGGCGGGAGTAGAGCCATTCCTCGCGGGCCAGCCAGCCGATGTCCTTGCGGCGCTCGTCGGGGCCCCAGTCGCTCTGCGTGGCGGCCCAGCGCCGGTACGCCCGGTGGATGTCGGTGGGCGGGTGCCACACGCCGGTGTCGCGGCGCACCTGGGCGCGGATCAGGCCCTCGGTGGTGAAGAGGGTCATCTGGGTGTCGTCGGTGACGGCGCCGCGCCGGCCGTAGGCGGGGACGTAGTCCGTCACGCCCCTCTCGCCGTGCGCGCCGCGGATCGCGGCGAGGGAGTCGAACTCGATGCCGGCGCCGAGCGCGTCGCCGATCGCGCCCCCGAGCAGGCAGCCGCGGACCCGGCTGCGGAAGTCCTGCTGCTCGTCACGCCCCCATACCGCCCCGGCCATGCCACTGCCTCCTTCGCAGACGCCGCCCAGCACTGTAATCGACCACGAAAGGCCGGATCCCGGCCGTGAACGGAATGTGGCCAGTCACTCGTGGCGGCGTTCCGGACAGATGCCGGACGGTCCCGGAATGTGACCCGGCGGTCAGTCCCCCAGGACCGGCAGGAGTTCGGGCAGGTGGCCGTCGGAGGCGAGGCCGGTGGCGATGCGTTCGGCGGGGACCTCTCCGTAGGTGGTGGTGCGCTGGCGGGCCGGGCGGCCGGCCGCCTCGGCGATGGCGACCAGGTCGCGGATGGACCGGTAGGAGCCATAACTCGACCCGGCCATGCGGGAGATGGTCTCCTCCATGAGGGTGCCGCCGAGGTCGTTGGCGCCGGAGCGCAGCATCTCCGCGGCGCCGTCCGCGCCGAGTTTGACCCAGCTGGTCTGAATGTTGGAGATGTGGCCGTGGAGCAGGAGCCGGGCCATGGCCGTCACCGCGCGGTTGTCGCGCGCGGTGGGGCCCGGCCGGGCGATGCCGGCCAGGTAGACGGGGGCGTTGGTGTGGATGAAGGGCAGGGTGACGAACTCGGTGAAGCCGCCGGTCTCCTGCTGGATCCGGGCGAGCAGCCGCAGGTGGGCGAGCCAGTGGTGGGGCTGGTCCACGTGCCCGTACATCATGGTCGACGACGAGCGCAGGCCGAGCGCATGGGCGGCCTTGACGACCTCGATCCAGGTGGCGGTGGGGAGCTTGCCCTTGGTCAGGATCCAGCGGACCTCGTCGTCGAGGATCTCCGCGGCGGTGCCGGGGATGGAGTCCAGGCCGGCCTCCTTGGCCGCGGCCAGCCACTCGGGGATCGACATCCCGGTGCGGGTGGCGCCGTTGACGACCTCCATCGGGGAGAAGGCGTGCACGTGCATGCCCGGCACGCGCTCCTTCACCGCGCGGGCGATGTCGAAGTACGCGGTGCCCGGCAGGTCGGGGTGGATACCGCCCTGCATGCACACCTCGGTCGCCCCGACCTGCCAGGCCTGCTCGGCCCGGTCCGCGACCTGGGACAGCGACAGGGTGTAGGCGTCGGCGTCCGTGCGGCGCTGGGCGAAGGCGCAGAACCGGCAGCCGGTGTAGCAGACATTGGTGAAGTTGATGTTGCGGGTGACGACGTAGGTCACCTCGTCGCCCACGGTGTCCCGGCGCACGTCGTCCGCGATCCGGGCCAGCGCGTCCAGCGCCGCGCCGTCGGCGTGGAACAGCGCCAGCGCCTCGGCGTCGGTGAGCTTCGTGGGATCGTCGGCGGCCACCGACAGCGCCGTGCGCACGTCGGCCTCGATGCGGTCCGGGACGAATCCGGGCGCGGCCTGCTCGCGCAGCGCCTCCCAGTCGCCGTACACCTCGTCGAAGTCGTCGCGGCGGTCACCGGTGCGGCCCTCGGTGTCGATGGTGCGGTGCAGATCGGTGCGGCCGGTGGCGGTGAAGGCCTCGTCGGGCTCCTGCCACGGGCGGCCCTCCACCACCGCGTCCTCGCGGGCCAGCCCCGTGGCGGGGTCGGCCAGCGCGGTGACGTGCGGCAGCAGCCGCGGGTCGAGCCACGGCTCACCGCGGGTGACGAACTCCGGGTAGACGCAGAGGCGTTCGCGCAGCGTGAAGCCGGCCGCCGCGGAATGCGCGGCGAGCTCGTCGATCCGCGGCCAGGGGCGCTCGGGGTTGACGTGGTCCGGGGTCAGCGGGGAGACCCCGCCCCAGTCGTCGATGCCGGCGCCGATGAGGCGCGCGTACTCCGCGTCCACCAGATTGGGCGGGGCCTGCAGGTTCGCGGAAGGCCCCATGATGTGCCGGGCGACCGCGACCGTGGCGACCAGGTCGTCCAGTTCGGCGTCCGGCATGCCGCGCATCGCCGTGTCCGGCTTGGCGCGGAAGTTCTGGATGATCAGTTCCTGGATGCCGTGGTACGAGCGCGCGACGCGGCGCAGCGCGAACAGCGACTCGGCACGCTCCTCGTACGTCTCGCCGATCCCGATCAGCAGCCCGCTGGTGAACGGCACCGAGCTGCGTCCGGCGTCCTCCAGCACCCGCAGCCGTACCGCCGGTTCCTTGTCGGGCGAGCCGTAGTGGGGGCCGCCCGGCTCGGACCACAGCCGGGTCGCGGTGGTCTCCAGCATCATGCCCATCGACGGCGCCACCGGCTTCAGCCGCTGGAAGTCCGTCCAGCTCATGACGCCGGGGTTGAGGTGCGGCAGCAGCCCCGTCTCCTCCAGGATCCGGATCGACATGGCCCGCACATAGGCCAGGGTGTCGTCGTAGCCGTGCGCGTCCAGCCACTCCCGGGCCTCGGGCCAACGGTCCTCGGGCTTGTCCCCGAGCGTGATCAGCGCTTCCTTGCAGCCCAGTTCGGCACCGCGGCGGGCGATCTCCAGCACCTCGTCCGGGGACATGAACATCCCGTGCCCCGCCCGGCGCAGCTTGCCCGGCACCGTGACGAACGTGCAGTAATGGCACTTGTCCCGGCACAGCCGCGTCAGCGGGATGAACACGCTCTTGGAGTACGTGATGACGCCCGGGCGCCCCGCCGCCTCCAGCCCCGCGTCCCGGACCCGGGCGGCGCTCTCCATCAGGGCGGCCAGGTCGTCCCCCCGGGCCTGGAGGAGCACCGCGGCCTCGGCGGTGTCGAGGGCGACGCCGTCACGGGCACGCTTGAGCGCACGGCGCATGCTGTTGGCGGTGGGCGGGGTGTGCGTCATTCTCCGAGCATAGGTGCGCACTCCGTCAGCGGGCGCTGTCGCGTAGATCACCGGGGGGATTGCCGCCGGACGGGAATTTCCGGCTGGCCTTGACGTCGGGGTCAAGGTCTACGGTCGGTCCATGCGGATCGGGGAACTCGCCGAACGGGCCGGCACCACCACACGCGCCCTGCGGTACTACGAATCGCTCGGGCTGCTGCGGGCCCGGCGCACCGGCAACGGCTACCGGGCCTACGACGAGGCGGACCTGAGGCTGCTGCGGCAGATCCAGCTCCTGCGGGACGTCGGCTTCGAACTGGAGGACACCCGCCCCTTCGTGGACTGCCTGCGGGCCGGCCACCCCGAGGGGGACTCGTGCCCGGCCTCCCTGGAGGTCTACCGGCGCAAGCTCGCGGAACTGGACGAGTACGTCGCCCGGCTCACCGAGGCACGGGGCCGGATCGCCGGGCAGTTGGCCCGCGCCGAGTCGGCGGCGGCTCCCGCACCGCGTTGTGAGTTCACGTGCGAGGGGAGTACGACATGACCGATACGAGGACAAGCACGAGGCCGGAGTCGGGGCCGGGGACCGGCCCCGGGCACCTGGCCGAGGCGACCGACGCGACGTTCGCCGCCGAGGTGCTGGCCGCCGGGGTGCCGGTGCTGGTGGAGTTCGGCGCCGACTGGTGCCCGCCGTGCCGTCAGATCGAGCCCGTGCTGCGGGAGCTCGCCCGGGAGGAGGAGGGGCGGCTGAAGGTGGTCCGGCTGGACGTGGACCACAGCCCGTCGGCGCAGAGCGCCTACGGCATCCTGTCGGTGCCGACGCTGATGGTCTTCCGCGACGGCGAACCGGTGTGGTCGGCGGTCGGGGCGCGCACCAAGCGGCGGCTGCGGGAGGAACTGGCCGGCGTGCTGTGAGCGCTCACAAATACTGCGCGTAGTCGTCCAGGGTGCGCAGCACGTCCGCGGTGCCCGCGGAGGGCAGTTGCAGCACGACCTCCTCCACCCCCAGGTCGCGGAAGTAGCCGAGCTTCCCGGCGTTCGGGCGGACCGCGTAGGGCACGACCCGGGGGCCGGCCGGGTCGCGGCCCGCGTCGGCCCACGCCCGGCGCAGCGCCGGCAGGCTGTCCTTGAGCCCGCCGCCGCCGATCGGCAGCCAGCCGTCGGCGTACTCGATGATGTGACGGAACAGCACGGGCCCGGCGGCGCCGCCGACCAGGGTGCGGGGGCGGGTTCCGGAGGCGGGCTTGGGCCAGGCGTGGCTCGCCTCGACGCTCGCGTGGACGCCCTGGTAGGCGGTCGGTTCGGGCGCCCACAGGGCCCGCATCGCCGCCATCCGGTCCCGCACCAGGTCGCGGCGGCGGGGCCAGTCGACGCCGTGGCCGGCGGCCTCCTCCACGTTCCAGCCGAAGCCGACGCCGAGGGTGAACCGCCCGCCGGACAGGAAGTCCAGGCTCGCCACCTGCTTGGCCAGAACGATGGGATCGTGCTGGGCGACCAGGGTGATCCCGGTGCCCACGCGGAGCCGCCGGGTGACGGCCGCCGCCGCGGCGAGGCCGACGAACGGGTCCAGCGTGCGGCCGTACTCCGGCGGCAGGGGCCCGCCCATCGGCGCGGGGGTGCGCCGGCTGACCGGGATGTGCGTGTGCTCCGGCAGGTACAGGCCGTCGAAGCCGCGTTCCTCCAGCTCCCGGGCGAGCCGGACGGCCGGGACGGACTGGTCGGTCAGGAAGATCGTCGTGGCGATCCGCATGGCGTCGTCGCACCTCCCGTGTACGGGGCGACCTTAAGGCCCCGCGCGAGGCGCGGGAAGGACGCCGCACGGCTCGCGCACCGGGCGGGCGACGACGGCGGTCCGCGGGAGGCGGGTCAGCCCGCGGTGCCGACCGGGGCGTTGCGGAGTTCGGTGACGAGGGCCGGGGTGAGCAGTTCGCCGGCGCGGTCCGCGAGCACGGACATCTCGTAGCCGACGAGGCCGACGTCGCAGCCCTCGGAGGCGAGGACACCGAGGCAGCTGCCGTCGCGGATGCGGCCGACCATCATGAAGCCGCCCAGCATCTCGATCATGACCAGCTTCATGCCGTGGAACCCGTGCGCGGTGGCCGCGTTCTGGGCGAGCGAGGTGATGCCCGACACGACCGCGGCCAGGTGGTCCGCGCGGTCGCGGGTCAGCCGCTCGGAGGCCGCCATCAGCAGGCCGTCGGAGGAGACCGCGACGGCGTCGGTGACGCCGTCCGTGGTCCGTACGAAGTCGGAGATGAGCCAGCCGAAGCTCTGGACGGCGGTGGTCACGATGGCGTTCCTTCTTTGGTTCTGTACGGGACCGCTTGGGGGACGGCCCCGCGGGCGGGTACGGAGGGGGAACCGTTCTCGGCGCGGGCGACCCCGGCCCGGAAGGCGTTGAGCAGCGTCGAGATCCCGGGCTTGGGCGCCGGGGGCGGCGGCTCCTCCTCGTCGGGGGCGAGCAGCCGGGGAGGCAGGATCACCAGCGCGGAGACACCCCCTTCAGGGGTGTCGAAGAGGCGTACCTCGATGTCCTGGCGGCGGGCGAGCCGGCCGACGACATGGTGCCCGAGGAAGCGCGTCGGGGCGGACAGGAAGATCTCGTCCCCGCTGTCCGTGAGCAGCGCGTTGGCCCGCTGGAGGTCGGCTGGGCTCATGCCGACACCGTGGTCGACGACGGCGAAGCAGTACTCCCCCATCTGCTCGTCGCGCCAGCCGTGCACGTCGACGGACTCCTCGGGCGGGGAGAAGGTCAGCCCGTTCTCGATGAGTTCGGCCAGCAGGTGGGCGACGTCGGTGACCACGTGGCCGCGCAGGCTGCCCCGTTCGACCTGGGCGACCATCACCCGGCGGTACTGCTCGACCTGGGCGACCGCGGAGCGGACGGCCTCCAGCGCGGTCGCCGGGCGGGCGTTGGGACGGGCGGTGTGCTGGCCGGTGAGGACCAGCAGGCTCTCGGCGTTGCGGCGCATGCGGGTGGCCAGGTGGTCCAGCTCGAAGAGCTCGGCGAGTTCGTCCGGGTCGAGCTCCCGGCTCTCCAGCCGGGTGATCAGGCCCAGCTGGCGGCGGATGAGGCCCTGGTTGCGGCGGCCCAGGTTGGCCAGCGACTCGGTGGTGTTGCCGCGCAGCCGGGCCTGTTCGGCCGCCAGGTCGAGGGCGGTGCGCTCGACGTTGCGCAGGGCGGCGGCGACCTCGGCGATCTCGGCGGCGCCGTGCCGCACCAGGACGCCTGCGGGCTCGGCGGATTCCGGCGGGGCCGCGCCCGCGGTACGGGCCTGCTGGATGCGCTGGACGGCCTCGGGGAGCCGCCGGCGGGCGATGTCGTCCGCACCGCCGGCGAGGGCGGCCAGCGGGCGGGTGATGGAACGGGAGGCGAGCGCCGCGGCGGCGCTGACGATCCCCAGGATGAGCACGCCCACGGTGATGTAGAGGGCGAGCGAGCCGGCGGCCTGGTCGCTGAGCGTCCTGGTGCGGGCCGTCACGTCGGCGCCGACCGAGCGCTGCACCTCGTACAGCTCGTCGTTGAGGGCGCCGGTGCCGTTCCACCAGGCCCGGGAGTCGACGTTCAGGCGCGAGCCGTCGACGCCGCGCTCGGCCAGCTGCTCGTAGGTGAAGGTGTTGTTGGCGGCGGTGGTGCCGAAGGCCTGGTCCAGCAGGAGGCGCTGCTCCGGCGTGGCGACCTGCCGGTAGCGGCCGATCGCGGCCAGCCGCTCGGCGCGCTCCTGGATGAACTCCAGGTACTCGGCGCGGCGGAAGGCGCCGTAGGCGAAGACGCCGTTGAGCGAGCTGCGCTCGTTGGCGAGCGCCTCCTTGGCCTGGGCGAGCGCCTCGAGCGCGGCGACACCGTCGCGCAGCTCCCGGTCGCCGCGGGTGGCGGTACCGGCCGCCGGGTCGACGGCGTTCAGGCCCTGGATCGCGTAGGTGTAGAAGGTGTTCGTCGCGTCGCGGCCGGCGATGTCGGAGTCGACGTCGGCGCGCGTCCCGGCGAGCCGGCCGAGCCGCGTCTGGATGACGTCCTCGACGGCCGTCTGGTCGCGCAGGTCGTGCAGTTGGACGTCGACGAGCCTGCGGGTGGCGACGAGCTGCTTGCCGTACCGGGTCTCACCGCCCAGCAGGCCGTTGGTCAGTCCGCGTTCCAGCTGGAGCTGGTGGACGAGCGACCGCAGCCGCAGCGACAGTTCGATCTCGGAGCGGGTGGTGCTGGCGTCGTTGTAGTCCTCGGCGCGCAGGTCCACGGCGAGTCCGACGAAGGCGAGCAGCAGGCAGGTGGGAACGGCGAGGACGACCGCCACCCGGCCCCGGATGGTCCGCCATCCCGGCAGGGGACGGGGGAGGGCTCTGAAGATCGATCGAGGTCGCCGCCGCGCCTTCCGCACCGTCATGCGCCAGCATGGTAGCGGCCGGAATGGAACCGTCAATTTCCGACCCGTTAGCTGATGTTGGCCTTTGGGTGGCCGGAATCCCGCAGTGTCGCGAAAACGGTGCGGACGTCTCATCCGGGACATGGCACCCACCCCGGGGTCACCGCGGGGCGAACGCCGGGGCCGCGAGGTCCACGGTGAGGGCGTGGCCCAGGTCGTTGGTGAAGGTGGCGTACGATCCCCCGGCGGCGCTGCCGGTCCCGTCACCCGTCCCGTTCCCGGTCCCGGCCTCGGCGCGGACGAAGGGGCGGGACCGCCCGAGGGCGACGACCCAGATCAGGTTGCCGTCGGAGTCGAGCCGGGCGAAGAAGCCCTCCGCCTCGCGCGAGCCGTCGCCGCAGCACAGGTACCCCGTGCCGTCGGGGAGTTCGGCGGTGCCGTACGGGTGCGGATCGGCGGCCGTGACGAGCCCCGGGTCAGCGGCGAGCAGGGCCGGCAGGTCGACGGGGTCGCCGACGCGGAACGCCGACAACCGCGGGCCGTCGAGGTCCACACCGAACGCGGTGCCGTCCGCCCGGTACAGCCCGTCGCGGGCCGGGACCTCGCCGGCCAGCCACAACTCGGTGATCAGACCCATCGGCCGCGCTCCTCCCGCTGTGCGCGACCAGCCCATCAGGCGGCCGCTCGGCCCGTCTCGACCTGCGGGCGAACAGCGGGCGAACTCCCCTCCCGTCAGGCGGGGCCGAGCGGCCTCGGGCGGCGGAGCGCGTGGACGGGCAGCAGCATGCGCCAGACCGCCTCCTCCAGGCCGTGGACGGAGGCGATCCAGCCGAGGCTGTCCTCCGAGGTGCCCGTTCCGGCGGCGGCGGTCAGTTCACCGACCACGTCGGCGAGGTCGCCGTGCCGCAGCGCGGGCTCCATGCGGCCCCCGCCGAGTCCGTCGGCGACGTACCGCTCGTAGGCGGGCGCGGTGCGCAGCACCCCCACCGGCCGCCACTCCCGCGCCAGGCGCGGCACCGGCTCCCCGCCCACACGGCGGCCGTCGGCCTCCAGGACCTCGGTACGGGTGCGGTCGACCGCCAGCGCGGTCCACGCGTCGGCCCCCGTGAGGACCGCCGCGGGACGGCACCGCTCGACGGCCTCGGCGACGGCACCCGGCCCGTCCGGGCCGCCCGCGACCAGCGGCACCGCGGCCATGCCCGCGTACAGGCAGCCGTAGAAGGCGCCGGCCAGGTCCACGCCCTGGGGGTAGTCCAGCAGGACGCGGCTGCCGGGCGGCAGCAGGCGTCCCAGGCCCGCGGCGACCGCGCGGGCACGCCGGTCGAGACCGGCGAAGTCGCAGTCGTACGGCACATAGGGGCGGCCGTCGGGCTGCCGCAGCGCGCGGCGGCGCAGCGCGGGGCCCGGCAGGCGGTACACGCTCACCACGGAGCCGCCGATCCCGGCCCGGACGCCACTCACCGGCTCCCGTCCGCGGCGCGAGCACACCGGCGGCCCTTCACCCCCTCGTGAGGAACGGCGGCTACGCCAACGGCATATGAGCACAGATCATGCGAAAAGACGGCGAACATTCCCCGCAACCCCTCAGAGCGTGCCCTCCGAAAGTCACCCATAGGTGACCGCGAACAGGTCGGCACGGCAAACTGGCACAGTCGGCAGATCCGAAAGACCGGAACTGTCGTCTGCGGACACTGTTCCGGTTCGCGATGAACGATCGATATACGAGCTGTTCGCGGACGGCAGTCGGCACCTGGGGGCAGGCATGCAGAGCGGTACGGACCCCGGCGGAGCGCTGCGCTTCGCGGTCCTCGGCCCAGTGCGGGCCTGGCGCGGCGGACAGCCCGTACCCGCCGGCCCACCCCAGCAACGGGCGCTCCTGGGCGCGCTGCTGCTGCGCGGCGGCCGCACCGCGACCGCGCAGGAACTCGTCGACGCCCTGTGGGGCGAGGAGCCCCCGCCCACCGCCCTGGCCGCGCTGCGCAGTTACGCCTTCCGGCTCCGCAAGGCCCTCGGGCCCGAGGCCCTGGCCACCGTCGACGGCGGCTATCTCCTCAGCCCCGGGGACGACTTCGACCTCTTCCGCGCCGAACGGCACTGCGCCGCCGCCGAGAAGGCCCGCGCCGCCGCCGACCTGGCCACGGCCCGGGACGAACTGCGCTGCGCGCTGGCCCTGTTCGACGGCGAACCGCTGGCGGGACTGCCCGGCCCGTACGCGGAGACCCAGCGCACCCGGCTGCTGGAATGGCGACTGCAGATCACCGAGACCTGCCTGGACCTGGACCTCCAGGCGGGCTGCCACGCCGAGGCCGTGTCCGAGCTGACCGTGCTCTCCGCGGAGCACCCGCTGCGCGAACGGCCGCGCGCCCTGCTGATGCTGGCGCTGTACCGCGGCGGACGGCAGGCCGAGGCGCTGGGCGTCTTCGCCGACACCCGAAGACTGCTCGACGACGAGCTGGGCGTCGACCCCGGCACCGAGCTCACCGAACTCCACCAGCGCATCCTGGAGGCCGACCCGGCGCTGCTGCCGCCGCCCGTACCGCAGGCCGAGACGGCCGCGGAACCGGTGCGCCCGGCCCAGCTCCCCGCCACCGTCGCCGACTTCACCGGGCGCGCCGCCTTCGTCCGCGAACTCGGCGACCGCCTGGCGGGCGCCTCCGCCGAGGGCGGCGTCATGGCGGTCTCGGCCGTCGCCGGCATCGGCGGCGTCGGCAAGACCACGCTCGCCGTCCATGTGGCGCACGCCGTCGCGGGAGCCTTCCCCGACGGGCAGCTCTACGTGGACCTCCAGGGCACCGGCCCCCGTCCCACCGAGCCCGAGACGGTGCTCGCCTCCTTCCTGCGCTCCCTCGGCGTCACCGACAGCGCCATCCCCGACTCGCCGGCCGACCGCGCCGCGCTGTACCGCACCACGCTGGCCGGACGGCGGGTCCTGGCCCTGCTCGACAACGCCCACGACGCCGCCCAGATCCGCCACCTGCTGCCCGGGACGCCGGGCTGCGCCGCCCTGATCACCAGCCGTACCCGGATGGTCGACCTGGCGGGGGCGCACCTGGTCGACCTCGACGTGATGAGCCCCGAGGAGGCGCTGCAGCTCTTCACCCGCATCGTGGGCGAGGAGCGCGTGGCGGGCGAGCGCCAGGCCGCCCTCGACGTCGTCGCCGCCTGCGGCTTCCTGCCGCTCGCCCTCCGCATCGCCGCCTCGCGCCTGGCGACCCGGCGCACCTGGACGGTCTCCTTCCTCGCCCGCAAGCTCAGCGACGAGCGCCGCCGCCTGGACGAGCTCAAGGCCGGCGACCTCGCCGTCAAGGCCACCTTCGAACTCGGCTACGGCCAGCTCACCCCGCAACAGGCCCGCGTCTTCCGTCTGCTGGCCCTCGCGGACGGCCCGGACATCTCGCTGGAGGCGGGCGCGGCCGTCCTCGACATGGACGTCCACGACGCCGAGGAACTGCTGGAGGCCCTGGTCGACATCAGCCTCATCGAGTCCGCCGGGCCCGCCCGTTACCGCTTCCACGACCTCCTGCGGCTGTACGCGCGCGACTGCGCCGAACGCCACGAGGGCGAGGAGGCCCGCTGCGCGGCCCTGTCCCGGCTGCTCGACTTCTACCTCGCCTCGGCCGCCCGCACGTACGAGCTGGAGAACCCCGGCGACCGCGTCCTGGACCACCTCAGCCCGGTCGGCCGCCCCGGTCTGGTCTTCGCCTCCCGGCAGGAGGGCCTCGACTGGCTCTTCAACGAGGCGCCCAGCCTGCTCGCCGCCGTCCAGCAGGCCGCGGGCGACGGCTGCGAGGGCCCGATGCGACGGGCCGTGGACCTGCTCTTCACCGCCCAGGACCTGATGGAGTCCGGCATCTACGCGCGCCAATTCGAGCAGGCCACCCGCGCCCTCGTCACCACGGCGCACGCGTGCGGCGAACCACTGGTGGAGGGGCGGGCCCGCGTGCTGCTCGGCCAGCTGAACTGGCTGACGGGCCGTTTCGAGGAGGCCGACCGCGAGGCGGAGAGGGCGCATGCCCTGGGAGTCGCCACCGGGGACCCGCTCACCGCGAGCTACGCGCCGAACCTGCGCGGCATGATCGCGCTGGTGACGCGCCGCTTCCAGGAATGCGCGGACTACCACGTGACAGCGATCGCCGCCTTCGTGTCCGACGGCAACAGGCAGGGGGGCGCCGCCGCGCTCAGCAATCTCTCGCGTGCGCAGATCGAATTGGGGGACACGCCCTCGGCCATCGACTCCGCGGAAAGGGCGTTGGCCATCTACCGCGACCTGGGGGCGGGATTCCGGCTCGGCAACGGCCTGTACGCACTGGCCATCGCACTGACCGCCGCCGGACGCCTGGAAGAGGCACTCGCCCGCCTCGGCGAGGCCCTGGCGCTCTTCCGCGACGCCCGGCAGCAGTTCTGGGAGGGCATGACGCTCTTCCGCATGGCAGAGGTCCATCTGGCCGCGAACGCCCACAGGCAGTCCGCCTCCGTCGCCGAGCAGTCGCTGATCCTGCTGCGGGTGGTGGGCGGCACGCTGCGGCAGGCGACCGCCCTCGTGGTGCTCGGCAAGGCACTCGACGGCATCGGGCAGACCGACCGGGCCCGGGCCTGCTGGTACGACGCGTTGAAGGACTTCACCGCACTGGGGTCTCCCGAGACGGACGAGGTGCGGCAACTCCTGGGCAGCCCGCCGGAGTCCGCTGTCGCGGTCTGACGTCCCGACCGCGCAACACCGCAGGCACAGGACGTCAACAATTCCGTTTATCAGTTGATTATCGCCCCCTGCCACGCTTCCATCAGTGCAAGAAACGCCCGCCTGGTGACGCACGGGGGTCGTCGCCAGGCGGGCTCGCAGCATCCGGTTTCCGCGAAGACGAAGGAGACAACATGAGCGAGACGACGCCCGAGACCGGCACGGTGGACGAGGAGCAGCAGGTCCCCGTCGCGGACGACGAGACGATCGAGGAGCCTCCCGCCAAGGACGACGGCACCGTCAAGCCCGACAACTGGCACTCCTCCTGAGCCAAGCCGCACAGGGGGGACACGGGGGAAGCACCACCAGGGGGAGCAGGGGGGCACGGGGGAACACGGGGGAACAGGACCCGAGGACGCACCGGGGGGGCGTCACAGGGGGGGAGTACGAAGGGAACAGGGACCGACTGCGGCGCGGAGGGGGCGTCGTAGTCGGTCTTTGTCATGTCCGGGGAATCAGCACGATCGCCGCAACGCGTGATCCTCATGTGGCGCCAGTCGTGAACTGATAGCTTCCGTAGGCAAGTTGAGCCGAATCCATCGCCCGTTAAGGGGCCGGCTCGCCGTAACGCCCTTGTACGAATGTGACTACCGGGCCCAGCGCCCGGCTTCTCGTGGAGGCGTCATGAAGCTCGTACGCAAGGCCGCAGTCGTCCTCGCCGCCCTCGCGGCCGGACTCCTCGTCACGGCACTCCCGGCCGCCGCCGCGGACAGCCCGGACAACTGGCACCAGACAATTGTCAGCCCCGACAACTGGCACCAGACGATCGTCAGCCCCGACAACTGGCACCAGACGGTCATCAGCCCGGACAGCCTCCGCACCCCGTGATCGCACCCCCGCGCACCGCGTGACCGCATGGCCCTCCCGTTCACCGTGGGAGGGCCATCCGCGTTTCCGCACCCCGCCGACGGCAGCCGAAGCGCCGCCCGTCCCTCAGATGTTGTGCGTGCGGCGCAACTGGTCGCCGAGCCCGCGGGGGAGCCGGGCGAGGCGGCCGGCGTCGATCACGGGGGCCGGGTCGACGGGGGCGGTCCGCCGCCGCGGGAGCACGACGGGGGTCTGCTGACCCGGGCCGGCCGGCGCCTGGTCGTGCTCGAACTGCCGCGGTGTCGCCATGATGTTGCGTCCCTTTCGCCGGTGCGGGACGCGTCCGCGTGCCGAGGGGCAGAGCGGGCGCGTCCGGATGGAGCCGAAAGGAGCAACGTCCCTCACCGGCCGTGCGTAACGGGCGGATCGGACATTCGGCGGGCGTACGCGGGGCGCGGGCGACCGGCCTACCGCGCCGCAGGCCGCCCCCCGCGTGGCGCCTGTGGCGTGTGGGGCGTAGGTTGCGTAGCGGCGGCCGTCGCCCGCCCCTTCCGTGTGAGGCAGCGACGGCCGCCCATCGCTCCGCGAACCGCGCGGCGCGCGGGGGCTCAGGCGCGGCGCGTGGCCGCCTCCGTGCCCTTGACCGCGTTGAGCGCGTAGACGCAGCGGTCCTTGCTGCTGGCGTAGACGACGCCCTCGGCGACGACCGGGGAGCCGGTGATCTCGCCGCCCGTCTCCAGCTTCCAGCGCAGCTGGCCGCCGCCGGCGTCCACGGTGTACAGGCAGTGGTCCTTGGAGCCGAAGTGGACGCGCCCGTCGGCGACGACGGGTGAGCCGACGATCTCGCCCTGGGCGGCGAAGCGCCACTTCGGGGTGCCCGAGACCGCGTCGAGGGTGTAGAGCGCGCTGCCCGCGCCGAGCATGACCGAGCCCCCGGCCACGAGGACCGGCTCGACGCTCTGCCGCTGCTCGGTGGCGACCCGCCAGCGGTCCCGCCCGTCGGCGGGGTCGAGGGCGTAGACGGTGCCGAGGTAGTCGGCGACGTAGACACCGCCGCCGGAGATGCCGGGGCCCGGGACGTACGCGGGCGGTCCGAACATCACCGCGGGGGCGTCGAAGCGCCACCGCTCGGTGCCGGTGCGGGCGTCCAGCGCGAGCACGCGGCTGCCCGCGGTCGCGAACACCGAGCCGTCCTCGACGACCGGGCGGGTCGGCATGGCGCCGCCGTCGCCGGTCGGGAACGACCACCGCTCGGCGCCGGTCGCGGCGTCCAGCGCGTGCAGCCGGCCGCCGCCGTGGAAGTAGACGACACCGCCGGTGATGCTCGGCCCCGACTCGGGGGTCTCGAACTCCGTCTGCGCGCCGCCGCGCTCCCAGCGCAGCCGCCCGCTCGCCGCGTCCCAGACCTGGACGCCGCCGCCGCGCGTACCGGTGACGACGCTGCCGGCCTCGGCCCGCAGCGAGTAGATCCAGCCGTCCACCCCCGTGCGCCACCGCTCGGTGCCGTCGGCGGCGTCCAGGGCGTACAGGCTCGGCCCGTCGGAGCCGTGGATGCGGCCGTCGGAGACGGCCATCGTCCACGCCACGTCACGGGTCTTGAACTGCCGCCGCCCGGTGGCGACGTCGAGCGCGTGCACCTCGAAGGAGGTGACGTAGAGCCGGCCCGCGGAGACGACGGGGGTGCCCCACACGTCGTTGGACATCCGGAACCGCCACGGACGCCACTCCCCGGCCGGGCCGGCGGGCGGCTGGGCGCCGCCGCCCTGTCCCTGACCGGGCACGGCCACCGGGGCGGCGCCGGCGGCACCGCCGCGGCCGGACCAGCCGACTCCGTCGCCGGCGGGCGCCGCGGCGGTCTGGTTCTTGCGCTCCGCGACCCGCATGCCGGGCCCTATCGGTGCGGAGCCGGCGAGCTGCACGGGGCCGCCGGGGGCCTCGGCAGGGGCCCTGGGGGGCTGTACGGGGGCCGCGGGCGGCTTGGGCGGCATCGGGGGCGCGGCGGGGGCGCCGGGGCCCGCAGGGCCGCCTGCCCGGCCGCCGCTGCGCCGTTCCTCTATGAGGCCGACCGCCGCGGGCGGCAGCCAGGCGGAGGCGGTGCCGGTGTCGTCCCCGGCGGAGGAGAACAGGTGCGGCGCCAGCTGCGCCTGAAGGTCCGCCGGGCTGGGCCGGCGCTCGGCCTCCATCCGCATGCAGGACTCGATCAGCGGCCGCAGGTCCGCCGGGAGCCCCGCCAGGTCCGGGCCCTCCCGGAGCAGCATGAAGACCGTCTCGACCGGGTTGGCGCCGTGGAAGGGCGCGTGCCCGGTGGCCGCGAAGACCAGCGTGGAGCCGAGCGAGAAGACGTCGCTGGAGCCGGTCACGCTGCGCGAGTCCTTCGCCTGCTCCGGCGACATGTACGCGGGCGTGCCCACGGCCACGTTCGTCATCGTCAGCCGCGTGTTGGACACCCCGCTGGCGATGCCGAAGTCGATCACGCGCGGGCCGTCCTCGACCACCAGCACGTTGGACGGCTTCATGTCCCGGTGGACCAGGCCCGCCCCGTGGATCGACTGGAGCGCCTCCGCGATACCGGCCGCCAGCCACCGCACGGCCTGGACCGGCAGCGGCCCGGACTCGTTGACGATCTCCTCCAGCGAGGGCGCGGGGACGAAGGCCGTCGCCAGCCAGGGCACCGCGGCCCTGGGGTCGGCGTCCACCACCGCGGCCGTGTAGAAACCGCTGACCGCGCGGGCGGCCTCGACCTCGCGGGCGAAGCGCACGCGGAACAGCTGGTCCTCGGCGAGCTCGGCGCGTACGGTCTTGATCGCCACGCGCCGGCCCGACGCCGAGCGCGCCAGATAGACCAGGCCCATGCCACCCGCGCCCAGCCGGCCCAGCACCTCGAACGGGCCGATCCGTCTCGGATCGTGCTGCGTCAGCTGCTGCACCACTGCCCTGCCACCTCCCCGTGGGTTCCCCCCATCCCGGGGTCCGTCCCCTGATTCTTCATGGGATGAGTATCAGTTGCGAACCCGGGGCGGTGTCGACACGCGATTACCTGAGATTCGCTTGCGGATCGGGCGTATGTCAGGACGGCTTCCGGCCGACCGTCGTGGCCGGGTCGATGAGCCCGAATTGTGCTCCCTGGTCGTCGCTCACCAGCAGAAACCTTCCGAACGGGGAGTCCAGCGGGCCGCGTGCGACGCGTCCGCCGAGCCGCACGGCCGTCTCCGCCGCGCGGTCGGCGTCCTCGACCGCGAAGCAGACGAGGATGTGCGGGGGCATCTCCTCGGGGTACCGCCCGCTCATCCGGAAGCGGCCGAGCACGGCGTCGGCGACGGTGACCTCCTTGCCCGCGGGCACGAAGATCCTGAAGTCGGTCTCGTGGTTCCCGTCGCCGACGGCCTCCCCGGCGGTCCCGGTGCCGGCCGCGGAATCGGCGACGGGGGGCCCTTCGAGGATCTCCTTGCCGCGGTACCCGAAGACGCCCTCGTAGAAGGCGTCGGCCTTCGCCGCGTCGCGGGTGAAGATCTCGGCCCAGACGTAGGAGCCGGGTTGGCGGGTCGTCTCGAAGCCCTGATGGGTCCCGGCCTGCCACGCCCCGAAGACCGCACCGGTGGGGTCGGCCGCGGTCAGCATGGAGCCGAAGGGCCCAACGGCCATGGGCTCCATGATGAGTTGGCCGCCGGCATCGCGGATCCTGCGTGCGGTGTCCTGGATGTCGGACGAGGCGAGATAGAGGTTCCACACGGTCGGCATGCGGCCGTCGGGCTTGGGCGACAGCGCGGCGACGTTCTTCCCCCCGGGACCGTAGGCCTGGGTGTACGAGGACGACTCCGGATCGGTGGCCCCGAAGGTCCAGCCGAGCAGCTCGCCGTAGAAGCGTTTTCCCGCCTCCAGGTCATTGAGCATGGCGTCCGCCCAGCAGGGCACGCCGTCGGCGTATCCGGCCATCTGGTCCTCGATTCGTGTCGTGATTCGCGCGGTGATTCGCATGGATCGACGGAGTGTCTGACTTGACACGTTATCGGCCGATCCTCAAGCCCGCCCGAGGAAAATTCGAACACATGGCCTTCCCCATTTGCAGGCACCGAATCGCGCGCTGATCACCAGCCCGTAAACTGACGGCATGACAGGACAAGTTCGCACCGTCGACGGCCGTGTGGCAGGACGTCGGGGTCAGGCGACGCGGCAGAAGCTGCTCGACTGCCTCAGCGAAATGCTCAGCACGTCGCCGTACCGGGACGTCAAGGTCATCGACGTCGCCCGGATGGCGGGTACCTCCCCCGCAACGTTCTACCAGTACTTCCCCGACGTCGAGGGCGCCGTGCTCGAGCTGGCCGAGGAGATGGCCAAGGAGGGCGCCGCGTTGACGGACCTCGTGGCCGGTCGTTCCTGGGCCGGCAAGGCCGGTGCCACGGCGGCGGAGGAACTCGTCGAGGGCTTCCTCTCCTTCTGGCGCAAGCACGACGCCATCCTGCGTGTCGTGGATCTGGGCGCGGCGGAAGGGGACAAGCGGTTCTACAAACTCCGCATGAAGATCCTCAACCCCCTCACCAACTCCCTTTCGGATTCCGTCAAGGAGCTCCAGAGCAAGGGCAGGGTCGACAAGGACATCACTCCGGCGGCCGTCGCCGGGTCCCTTGTGGCCATGCTCGCGGCGGTCGCCGCACACCAAAAGGGCTTTCAGAGCTGGGGCGTCAAACAGGCCGAGTTGAAGCCGAATCTGGCACTGCTCGTCCATCTGGGAGTGACGGGCAAGAAGCCCACGCGCTGATTCCCGCCGCTCGCGGCCTTTTTAAAGTCCTTGCCGTCGTAGTCCTGCCTGCAAAGACGCGGGCGCCGACCGGTCCTCGGGGGAGGTTGCCGGAACGGCGCCCGCGTTTTCCTTTCCGATTCCGCAAGCAGAGCACGGGCACCCGTTCGGTCGAGCGCGGGGCGCGGACGGACGCCTCAGGCCCGGCCGGCCGGCCGCGGGTCCGTCGCGAGACGGCTGTGCAGATGGACGTCCCTGAGCCGGCCGGAGACATCGACCATCGCCCCGCGCAGGACGCCCTCCAGGGGGTAGCCGCAGCGTCCGGCGACGGCGCAGGACGGCTCGTTGCCGACCGCGTGGCCGAGTTCCAGGCGGTGCAGGCCGAGGTCGCGGAACGCCCACCGGGTGACCGCCTCCAGCGCCCGTGAGGCGACCCCGCGGCCGCGCGCCTCGGGGAGCAGCCAGTAGCTGACCCGGGCGGTGCGCATCGGCCGGTCGATCAGGCCGACGGCGACCTGCCCGAGCACGGCGCCGCCCTCGGTCACCGCGAAGGAGGCGAGGTCGCCCGCGCCCCACCCGTCGCGCCGGCGGCGCAGGAAGTCGCGTACGCCGTTCTCGTCCGGCCGGGGCACGACCGCCGAGTTCCACCGCCGGAAGTCCGGGTCGCCGAGCCCGCGCAGAGCGGCGGCGAAATCTCCCGGAGTGTCCTCCCAGGGCCTGAGCAGCAGGTCGAACGCCTGCAACTCCACGGGGACCAGCACGGGTTCCTGCACGGCCACATTCAACCAACCGCCGCGGAGCGCCGACCAGGGGGTCCGGCCGCGCGAGTGCGCCCCGGCGGCGCGCCGGTTGACCGGATGCGGTCCCTCCTCGGCGAGGTGCGGGCGGTGAAGCGCGCTACCTTCCGGAGTGACCTCGCCATCAGTCAGCCACGGGAGTACGACATGACCGACACCTCCGCCTCCGCCGTCGCCCCGATACCGGGCGCGGCCGCCCCGGACGCCATCGTCATCGGTGCCGGGCCGGGGGGGCTGGCCGTGGCGGCCTCACTGCGGCACCGCGGGGTACGCACCCTGGTCGTCGAGCGCTCCGGCGCCGTGGGCGCGTCCTGGCGCGGCCACTACGAACGGCTGCATCTGCACACCACCAGACGGCTGTCCGCGCTGCCCGGCCTCGCCATCCCGCGGTCCTACGGCCGCTGGGTGGGCCGCGACGACGTGGTGCGCTACCTGGAGCAGTACACGCGCTTCCACGACCTGGACGTCGCCACCGGGATCGAGGTGTCCCGCATCGAGCCCGCGCGGGACCCCGCGGCCGGCTGGGCCCTCCCCGCGACCGGCGGCCGCATGCTGAGCGCCCGCAGCGTCGTGGTCGCCACCGGCTTCAACCACACCCCGCACCTGCCGGACTGGCCCGGCCTGGACACCTTCGACGGCGAGTTGCTGCACGCGTCCGGCTACCGCAACGGCACGCCGTACGCGGGCCGCGACGTCCTCGTCGTCGGCGTCGGCAACACCGGCGCCGAGATCGCGGTCGACCTGGTCGAGGCGGGGGCGGCCCGGGTGCGCCTGGCGGTGCGCACCCCGCCGCACATCCTGCGCCGCTCCACGGCCGGGTGGCCCGCGCAGCGCACGGGCATCCTGGTCCGCCGCCTGCCGGCACCGCTGGTGGACGCGATCGCGCCATATGTGGAGCGGATCTCCGTGCCCGATCTGTCGGCCCACGGGATGCCGCGACCGCGGACCGGCCTCTACTCGCGGGTGCGCGAGGGCGCCATCCCGGTCCAGGACGTCGGCCTGATCGCCGCCGTACAGACGGGCAAGGTCGAACCCGTCGCCGCCGTCGAGGGCTTCGACGGCCGCGAGGTCCTGCTCGCCGACGGCACCCGGCTCACCCCCGAGGCCGTGATCGCGGCGACCGGCTACCGGCGGGGCCTGGAACCGCTGGTCGGCCACCTCGGTGTGCTCGACGGCCGCGGCCGGCCCTCGGTGCACGGCGGCCGCAGCCACAAGAGCGCGCCCGGCCTGTACTTCACCGGCTTCACCAACCCCATCAGCGGCAACCTGCGGGAAATGGCCATCGACGCACGCAGGATCGCCAAGTCCGTTGCCAGGCGGTAGCCGAGGCGCCACGCCGGGTATCGACACGGTGTGGGCGTGCGCGCTCCGGCGCCTCCCGGACGGCGCGCGCACCCCCACGCACACCCTCCGCGCCGCACCGGCGCGGGCCCGGCACCACCCCCGGTCCGGCGGACCGGCCGGCCTCTCCCCCTCGGCCGGCCGGCCCGCCTTCCACCCCGGATCACGGGGCGGCGTCCTTCCTGAACAGGTACCAGATCGCGAGATCCGGATCGCCCAGCTCCTGGTAGAGCACCGGCCGGGCCTCGGTACCCCGTGACGACCAATGGCCCATCTCGGCGCCGTCGTCGCCGAAGGTGAGCGTGAGCCCTCCGGGCACCCCGCCCTCGCTCTCCTTGACGTACCGCCACGTCCCGGGGCCGGAGTGGCTGACGTAGTGGCTGTACAGGCCCGACGCGTCGGCGTCGTACTCGCGGACGCCCTGCGCGATGAAAGTGCCGTCCGCCGAGAACCGCATGACCCCGTCGAACTTGTCGCGCCAGGTACCCGCGTAGTCGGCTCCCGACTCCAGGACCGGCGGCTCGTACTCCTTCACCAGGCCCGTCCCGTACGCCACCAGGCCGCCCGCGAAGACGACTCCGACCAGCACGACACCGACGACGGAGATCTGGCCGGCCACCTGCTTCTGGCGCGGCCATCCGGTCTTCCCGCCCGGGTTCGGGCGAACGGCGTACAACGAGGCGGCCAGCACCGGGGCGACGCCGGCCCCGGCGATGCAGCACCACACCGTCAGGTAGGGCAGGCCCAACGCCGGGGCCGGCGCAGCCAGTACGGCGGCGAGCACCACCTCGGCCGCGAGGCAGCACAGCGTGCGAGGCACGTCGATGCGGCGCGACAGTGCGTGGCCGAGAGCTGCGGCGGGCAGGGCGTGCAGCAGGGAGGCGGCCACACCACCGGCCCAGAGAGCCACGAGGAGGAACGGGAACAGGCACAACACGAGCCCGCCGCCGGCCGGCCCGTAGGACGACTCCAGTGCCGGGGCGACGACGGTCTGGACCGTCAGCGCCACCACGGCCACCGCGCAGTAGGCCGTGACGGCGGCCGCCCTCCCCGCGTCGTCCCACGGACTGCCGGACACTCCCCCGGATGATCTCCCCCACCCCATGACGATCACGCTACGCCCCGGAGGGGACGACCAGTTGGCCGTCCCTCCCCGGGGCCCGAGCGGTGAGCCGGCAGAAGAAGCAGACCCGCCGCGGCCGCCGTGGGCGGGGTGACGGGCCACCGGCCGCAGCGCCTCAGGCGGCCAGCGGGGCCGCCAGAGTCGTGCCGTTGCCCCGGCGGATCACCAGTGCCAGGAGCGCGGCGATCGCGCACAGCGCCCCGGAGGCGTACCAGACGAGGTCGTAGGAGCCGAAGGCGTCGCGTGCCGCGCCGCCGAGGAAGGCCACCAGGGCGGCACCGAGCTGGTGGGAGGCGAGGACCCAGCCGAAGACGATGGCGCTGTCGGCACCGTAGAACTCGCGGCACAGGGCGATGGTCGGCGGGACCGTGGCGACCCAGTCGAGGCCGTAGAAGACGATGAACAGCACCATGGGCGGCTGCACGCTGCCGGCCATGAGCACGGGCAGGAACATCAGCGACAGCCCGCGCAGCCCGTAGTACGTGGCCAGCAGGCGCCGCGGGCTGAAGCGGTCGGTGAACCAGCCGGAGGCGATCGTGCCCGCGATGTCGAAGACGCCGATGACGGCGAGCAGCGACGCGGCGGCCGTCACCGGCATGCCGTGGTCGTGGGCGGCGGGGACGAAGTGGGTCTTGACCAGTCCGTTGGTCGACGCGCCGCAGATCGCGAAGGTGCCCGCGAGCAGCCAGAACGGCCCGCCCTTCGCGGCGCCGGCCAGCGCCCTGAGCGCGCGGACGGCCGCACCGGTCACCGGCGGGGGCTTGGGCACGAACTGCGCGGCGCCGTAGGGGGCGAGCCCGACATCGGCCGGGTGGTCGCGCAGCAGCAGCCACACGAAGGGCGCGACCAGCAGCGCGGCACCGGCGACGGTGAGCGTGGCGGAGCGCCAGCCGGCATCCTCGACGATCACGGACAGCCCCGGCAGGAAGACCAGTTGGCCGGCCGCGCCCGCCGCCGTGAGGATGCCGGTGACCAGGCCGCGGCGTTTGTCGAACCAGCGGTTGGTGACGGTGGTGGCGAAGGCCAGTGCCATGGAGCCGCTGCCGAGCCCGACGAGCACGCCCCACAGCAGCACCAACTGCCAGCTCTGCCGCATGAAGACGGTCAGGCCCGCGCCGGTGGCGATCGTCAGGAGCGCGGCGACGACGACCCTGCGCATGCCGAAGCGGTCCATCAGCGCGGCGGCGAACGGCGCGGTGACCCCGTACAGTGCCAGGTTCACCGACACCGCGAACCCGATCATGCCGCGCGACCAGCCGAACTCGCTGTGCAGCGGCTCGATCAGCAGTCCGGGCAGGGAGGCGAAGCCCGCCGCGCCGACGAGCGTGACAAAACTGGCGACGGCGACGTACCAGGCGCGGTGCACCCGCAGGCGGCGCGGCGGACGGGCGTCGGGGAGGGCGAGGTCCCTCAGGGGCTGGGCGGGAAGCTCCGGAGTCTGCGTCACCAGATGAGCATCGGGCAACGATTCCCGCACAACGAGTGGCCGGATGGCCATGATGTGCAAGGATCGGGCCATGGCCACGCCGCTGGAGTCCGCCGAGAACGCCGCCGCAGAACCCGCCGGCCCGGTGCGGCCGCACCGTGTCGCCGTCCTGGTGCAGCACGGGGTGATCCCGTTCGAACTCGGCATCCCGCACCGCATCTTCGGCGGCGCGCGGACCCCCGGCGGAACGGACCTGTACGAGGTGCGCACCTGCACCCCGGGCGGTCCCGGTCCCGTGCGCGCCGAGGCCGACTTCGAGATCGCCGTGCCCCACGGTCCCGAGATCCTGGAGGAGGCCGACACCGTCATCGTCCCGGCGGCGCACGAACGCGACAGCGCCCACTCCGAGGGCCGGCTCACCCCCGGTCTCGCGGCGGCCTTCGCCCGCATCCGCCCGGGCACCCGGCTGGTCTCCATCTGCACCGGCTCGTACTTCCTCGCCGCGGCGGGCTACCTCGACGGACTGCGCGCGACGACGCACTGGTCCAGCACCGAGCACTTCCAGCGCCTGTATCCCCGGGTGCGGGTGGAGCCGGACGTCCTGTACGTCGACAACGGCACCATCCTGACCTCGGCGGGCGTCGCCTCCGGCATCGACCTGTGCCTGCACCTGCTGCGCCGCGACCACGGCGCGGCCGTCGCCAACGCCAGCGCCCGGCGCACGGTCGTGCCCCCGCACCGCGAGGGCGGCCAGGCCCAGTACGTCCAGCGGCCGCTTCCGGAACCGCAGTTGGCCACGACGGCGACCGCGCGGGCCTGGGCGCTGAGCCGGCTGGACCGACCGCTGTCACTGCGGGAGCTGGCCGGGAAGGAGTCGATGAGCGTGCGCACCTTCACCCGGAGGTTCCGCGAGGAGGTCGGCACGAGCCCCGGTCAGTGGCTGGTGCAGCAGCGCGTCGAACGGGCCCGGCAGTTGCTGGAGTCCAGCGACCTGTCGGTCGACCAGGTCGCGCGCGACGCCGGGTTCGGCACCGCGGCCTCGATGCGGCAGCACCTCCAGGCGGCGCTCGGCGTCTCACCGACCGCCTACCGCCGCACCTTCCGGGACACGGCGATCCGCTGAGCCCTCGGCGCGCCCGCCGGCGGGGTTCAGAACGCCGGGCGGCCGATCAGCCCGCCGGTGGCCTGCGGCGGCACGATCGCCTGACCTCGCGCGCAGCGGTCGATCTCGCACCAGATCTGCTTGCCCGCACCCTCGCGCTGCCAGCCCCAGCGGTCCGCCAGGCCGTCCACCAGCTCCAGGCCGCGCCCGCCCGTCTCGTCCTTGTCCGCGTGGCGCGGCCGCGGCGGCGCGTCACTGGTGTCGGCCACCTCGACCCGTACGGTGTCGCGTTCCTGGCCCTGCGAGGCGCCGGAGGACCGGAAGAGCATCCGCAGCACCGCGGGGCAGCCGGTATGCACGACCGCGTTGGTGACCAGTTCGGAGATCAGCAGGATCAATGTCTCGGCGACGGGCTCGTCCGCCCCTATGCCGGAACCGGCCAGACGCGAACGCGCCCAGCTGCGGGCCCGGCCCACCTCGGCCGGGTCGGGGCCTACCTCTAGCTGAACCTGGAGCATCTGCACTGCTCACACCATCCGAACCGGCGGACACATCGCCTCGCGCCTCGGCAAGGTCACCAAGCGTGACCCCTTCGCGACACAGCATGATTGACCGACAGTCACCCCAACAAGCGCTTCGGGCATATTCCAGCGCGAAGGGGGAGGGGTGCTGCATACTGTGCGGGGCTCAATACGGGGCGAATACGCACAGCGCGACGGCGGTCGCCTGCCCGGCCCCCGGGCCGCGCTCCGACTGCTCACGTCGCGCTCCTGCACCACACGCACCCGATGGAGCGTACCCGAGGTGACGCCCGACTCCATGGCGTGACGAGTCACACCTCGGACACAACCCGATATCGACACCGCTCACCCCTTATCTCCGACGATTCCGACATGCCTCAATAAATGCCGCAAAGGGCGCCATTGCCCGGGCGTTCCGCGCATGCGGTCCCCACCGTCCGCGACCGGCCGCCCCGCACCCCAGGACCCATGCCCGTTTCCCGTGCGGATGCACCTCCCACCCGGATCCGGGTGGGAAACGGCGGCCGTGCCTCCAGCCGCCGGGACACCGCGCGACCTGCGCGCACCTCGACCGGGGAACCGCTTTACGAAAGCGTGAGGCATGGCCGGTGCAAAGCCGCGTAACCTCCTCCGCAAGAGATCCGGAGGGAATGGGGCACGGTGGGCGCACAGGACGACCAGGACCGAACGCAAGACGTCCTGGACGAGGATTTGAACGATCCTCAGGTGCGGCTGCGCCTCGGCGAGGCCGCGCTCGACGCGGGCGAACTCATGGAGGCCCGGGCCCACTTCGAGAACGCGGGACGCCTCTTCGACGCGGCCCCCGAGGCGGCCCCGGCGCACCGGGCCACCGCGCTGCGCGGCCGGGCGGTCACGCACCTGCTGGCCGGTGAGGTGCGGTACGCCGCGCACCTGCTGGAAGAGGGCATCGCACGGCTCCAGGCGGAGGCGGCGTCCGGCGGCAGCCCCGACCCCGACGCCCTGCTGATGCTGCACGTCGCGGCGATCGGCCCGTACACCGACCTGGGCGCCTACGCCCGCGCCGCGCACGCCGCGGAGCAGGCGCTCAACCTCGCGCCCGACGCGGCCGACCCGGCCCTCGTCGCGCTGATGCACCGCAGCATCGCCCGCACGCTGATCGTCGCGGGGCGCACCGGCGAGGCCGAGGCCTCCCTCGCCAAGGCCCAGGAGATCTTCCAGCGCCTCGAACTGCACACGGAACTGGCGCACTGCCACTGGATGCGCGGCTACGTCCACTCCCAGGACGGCGACCTGGAGCAGGCCGAGCGCGAACTGCGCACCGCCCGCGACATGCTGGTGGCCGGGCGCTCGGTGCTCTTCACCGTGCAGGTCGAGGTCGAACTCGCCGACGTGCTGCGCCGGCGCGGCAAGTCCGCCGAGGCCGAGGAGCTGCTGACCCGGCTGCTGGACCAGCTCGGCCCGTGGCGCGGCGCCGTCCACGCGGGCGGCGCGCACCGGCTGCTGGGGCTGCTCGCCGAGGAGCGCGGCGACCCGGAGGCCGCGGAGGAGCACTACGTCTCCGCGCTGGCCCTGCTGGAACGCGCGGGCGCGGCCGGGGACCTGGCGGACATCTGCCGGCTGCTGGGCGACCTGCTGCGGCGGGCCGGCCGGGTCGAAGCCGCGCTGGACGCCTACCGCACCGGGCTCGGCCACCGCGCCGCGATCGGCACCACCACACTCGGGCCGGCCCCCGCGGACTCGTAGGACCTCGCGCGCCTCAGGCCGACAGCGGTCCCGCCTCGTCGTCGGTCGCGGCCGCGATGTCGGGGAACACCTCGAACAGCCGCCGCACCCCCAGTGCGGCCAGCACCTTGTTGACGTGCGCGGCGTTCGTCCCCCGCACGTCGGAGGGCAGGATCAGGCGCAGCCGCCCGGCGCAGGAACGCATCAAGCGCCGCGCGGAGATGAGCACGCCGACCCCGCTGGAGTCGCAGAAGTCCACCCCGGCCAGGTCCAGCACCAGGTCGCGGCGCCCGTCGGCGACGGCCTCGTGCACGTGCCCGCGCACGGTGGGGGCGGTCACGAGGTCCAACGCGCCGGAGACGGTCAGGACCGTCCAGCCGTCCCGCTCGTCGTGCGTCACCTTCAACGCCACTGTCTGGCCCTTCTCCTGGCACCGATTCTGTTGAACCTATGCCCTTCCCAGGCTGCTTCCTCGCAATCTTTCGGTCACACACAGATAACGCATTACCAGAATTGATCAGTTTCGGCAGAAGCTTGCCCCAAGGCGGCGTACACGGCAGCACCGGGCGGATACATTCGATGCGAGGCAGGACGACCGGAGTCGGGCGACGGCGACAAAGGCGAAGAGGGGGGACGACGCATGGCGGCATCGGCACCACCCCGCTGGGACCGCAAGATGCAGCAGCGCCTCGCCCGCGGCGAGGAGGCAGCCCTCGGCGAGCTGTACGACCGCTTCGCCTCCCTCGTGCACACCCTCGCCCACCGCGTCATGGACGACGAGGAGGCCGCCGCCCAGATCACCCGTGAGGTCTTCGGCTACATCTGGGAGAACCCGGACGCCTACGACCCCAAGCAGGGCTCGCTGCGCTCCTGGATCGCCGGGCTCACGCAGAAGCAGGCCGTCCACCGGCTGCGGCTCGCCGAGAGCCACGGCGAGGGCACCCCCGAGGAGGTCGAGACCCGGGTCCGGGAGGCCAACACCGCCGCCCGCGCCGACTACATCGTGACCTCCATGCCCGAACCGCTGCGCCAGGCGCTCGACCTCGCCTACCGGCGCCGCATGGACTACCGCGCCGCCGCCGTCGACCTCGGCGTCACCGACGACGAGGCCCGCCGCCGGCTCCGGCTCGGACTGCAACTGCTCTCCACCGCCATGCAGGACCCCGCCCCCGAGGGGCGTGCCCTGTGACCGGACCCGCCGGAGACGGCGACACCTCCCCGCACGGGGCCACCCCGCCCCGTGTGCCGATGCCCCGCGGCGCCGCCGAGGACGGCCCGCTCCCGGAAAGCGTGACCATGCAGCCCGAACAGCCCCGGTACGACCACCGCGTGCTCCGCTCCCTCCTGGGTGCCTGGGCGCTGTCGGCCTGTTCGCGCGACGAGTCGCTCGCCGTCGACGAGCACCTGACGGCGTGCGCGCCGTGCGCGGACGAGGCACTGCGGCTGCGCCGGGCCGTCGAACTCCTCCACCAGGAGGAGTCCCTCGACCTCGACCCCCTGCTGCGCGCCCGCGTCCTGGAGGGCTGCCTCGGACGCCGCCCCGCCCGCATCCCCGTCCCCCAGTGGGCCGCACCCTACGACGCGGAGACCGCCCGGCTCGACGCGCTCCTGTCCGACCTCGGCGAGAACGAGTGGGAACTGCCGGTCCAGCTCGTCTGGGCGGGCGGCGAACGCGAACTCACGCTCTGCGGGGTCCTGGCCCACCTCGGTTCCGTGGACGGCGTCGTCGCCACCGCGCTCGGCCTCGACGACCCGCTCGGCCCCGGTGCGCCCCGCACCCGCCTGGAGCGCACCGAACTGGCGGGAGAGCGCTGCCGGCAGCACACCCGCGGCTTCGTGCGGAACAAGTGGCGCACCCAGACCCGGGACATCGTGCGCACCCTGTCCTTCGCCGGCACCGGCACCGGCGGCCTGCCCGTCGACTTCGCAGACGTCGTGGTGCCCATGCGGGACGCCCTGATCGACCGTGCCTTCGAGTGCTGGATCCACGCCGAGGACATCGCCCAGGCACTGGACTACCCCGAGTACGGGCCGCCCGCGCCGGCGCACCTCAACAGCATGATCGACCTCGCCGCGCGCATGCTCCCGCTGGCGCTGGCGGGCCTGCGGCAGGCCGGGCTGGCGGACTCCCCGGCGCGGCTGGTGCGCGCGGGCGCCCCCGGCCGCACCCTCGACCTGCACGTCGAGGGCGAGGGCGGCGGCCACTGGTACATCTGCCTCGACTCCCCGGGCGCCGTCGGCTCTCCCGACAACGTCGTCGCCCAACTGGCGGTCGACCAGATCGACTTCTGCCAGCTCGCCGCGGGCCATCTGCCGCCCACCCGCATCGCCGCGGGCCGCGGCGGCGACCCGGACGCCATCCGCGACATCCTCCTCGCCACGGCATCCCTCTCCCGCCTCTGACCCCGAGCCACGACGAACCGCGCGCCCAGCCCCAACCCGGCCGAACAAGCGAACACCCAAGAAAACGCGCCCCAAGGGGGCGCGGGGAACTGCGCGACCAGCCCCAACGAACCATCACGCAAAGAACCCAGCCCCACCCCCGCGCACGAGGCCAACGCCCAACCAGGACACCCCCAAAGGGGCGCGAGGAACTGCGCGACCAACCCCAACGGGCCCGCACCGAAAAGACCCCGCACAAGCGAAGCGCTACCCCTTGCTGACCGCCGCGAGAATCTCCGGCAGCCGCCCCCGCAAGCCCGGCGCAGCCGCCCGCACGCCCACGACCGCCAGCAGCGCCCCGTAGACGCAGCCGACCGGCAGGACGAGCCACAACGCGCCCTGGCGGTCCGCCACGTGCAGCCAGATCAGCAGGGCGAGCACCGGCAGGGTGAGCACGGTCCCCATGCCCGCGCCGCCCACAAGGCTCAGCCAGACCAGGCTGCCCTGCCCCGGGGCGGCGGAGCTGCCGAAGCGGTTCTCCCGGGGCATGGAGTACGGGAAGCGGACGCTGGCCCACGCGCCCGTGGCGATCAGCGCGCCGAGCAGGGCGAAGGAGAGCCCGAGTGTCTCCGGTGCCGCGTCGAGGCGGCCGAGGAGCAGCGCCGTCCCGACCGTGACCACGGCGACGTAGGGGACGGCCACGATGGCGATCGCCAGCGCGCGGGCGCGCAGTTCGGCGAGGGCGTCCTCGCGCGAGGAGATCGTCGCCGCGACGGTCCAGAAGGCGGAGCCGTCCATGCCGAACTGGTTGTACATCTGGAGGCCGAGCAGTCCGGCGGCCCAGCACGCGGAGTACACGCTGCCGTGCTGCACGGCCGAGACCACGGGCAGCAGCAGTCCCACGGCGAGCGCGGTGGCCCACGCGGCCTTGGTGCGCGGGTCGCGCCAGGCGTAGCGGAACTGGCGCTCCATGACGGTGCCCGCGCGGCCCTCGGGGAACAGGGAGCGCGTGCTGCGGACCCGCGTAGGGCGCGTTGCCTGGAGCGTGGAGGAGTCGGGGCGGGTCATGAGCCGGTCCAGGCTGCGGTGCCACCAGACGAGGACGCCGGCCAGCGCCGCGCCCGTCCAGAGGAGTTCGGCGGCGGCGAGCCCGTACGCGCCCGCGCCGGCGGCCCGCACCGCGTCGAGCGCGGACGCGGGCGGCAGCCAGCGCAGTACCGAGGTGACGCCCTCCAGCCGTTCCAGGCCGTTGCCGGAGGCCAGGGCGTTGGCGCCGAGGTTGGCCAACTGGGCGCCGACGGCGACGAGCACACCGCTCAGCAGCGCCAGGTCGCGCCCCCTGCGGCTGGTGAGGAGCCGGGTGTTGGCGGCCGCGACGGCCCGCGACAGGGCCACGCACAGCACCACCACGAGGGGCACGGCGACGACCGCGGCCGCCACCGACGCCGCCCCGTGGGCCACGGCCACCGCCGCCCCGGCCGTCACCAGCAGGGTCAGCAGTGGTCCGACGCCGACCAGGGAGGAGACCAGCAGCGCGCGGATCAGCGGGCGGGGGCGCAGCGGCAGCATCGCCAGCCGGGTGGGGTCGAGGGTCTCGTCGCCGCCGAAGACGAACAGCGGCATCGCCGTCCAGGCGACGGCGAGGACGGTCCCGGCGGCGACGGCCGCGACGGGCGCGTAGTCGTGGCCGTGCAGCACGACCAGGCCCACGGTGACGCCGAACGCGTACATCAGGGCGACGAGCGTGCCGACGATCCAGCCGACCGTGCGGCCGGTCGACTGCCGCAGTCCGTTGCGGATGACGGACAGCTTGAGCCGTACGAAGGTCCCGGTCACGGCCGTCCCGCTCCCCGGCCGCCGGCACCGCCGGTCCCGCCGCCGCCGAGCCAGTCCAGCTCGCGGCCTGCCGCCCGGTCGTGCGCCCCCACGAGCGTGAGGAAGGCGTCCTGGAGGGTCGCCGCCTGCCCGCGGACCTCCGCGAGCGGCCCCTGCGCGACGATCCGGCCGGCCGCCATCACGGCGACCCAGTCGCACAGGCTCTCCACCAGTTCCATGACGTGGGAGGAGAAGACGACGGTGGCCCCCGAGGCCGTGTAGCGCTCCAGGACGCCTCGGATCACCTGGGCGGACACCGGGTCGACGCCCTCGAACGGCTCGTCCAGGAAGAGCACTTCGGGGTTGTGCAGCAGCGCCGCGGCGAGCCCGATCTTCTTGCGCATGCCGGTCGAGTAGTCGACGACCAGTTTGTTCGCGGACCCGGCCAGGTCCAGGACGTCCAGCAGCTGGGCCGCCCTGCGGTCGGTCTCGGCTCCCGGGATGCCGCGCAGGCGCCCGGTGTAGGCGAGCAGTTCGCGCCCGGTGAGCCGCTCGAACAGGCGCAGTCCCTCGGGCAGCACGCCGATCCGGGACTTCACGGCGACCGGGTCGCGCCAGACGTCGGCCCCGGCGATCTCGACCGTGCCGTCGTCCGGCCGGAGCAGTCCGGTGACCATGGACAGTGTCGTGGTCTTGCCCGCGCCGTTGGGACCGACGAGCCCGACGAAGTGACCGGCGGGCAGCGTCAGGTCGATCCCGGCGACAGCGGTCTGCTGCCCGAAGCGCTTCCAGAGTCCCTGGACGCGCACGGCGGGCGGCGTGACGGGTTCGTTCGGCATCCGCCCAGCCTATGCCGCCCCGCCCACAGTCCGGTGGCTACCTGGTCCCTCCGCACGCGTAGGCGAGGGGGCCGAGCAGTTCCTCGGTGTCGGGCAGCCAGCGGTTGACCGCGGTGGGCTTGCGGGCCCACTGGACGGTCTGGCCGCCCGCCAGGCGGGTCGGCGGGGCCGGGATCCAGTCGCCCTCGCCGCGTACGACCAGGTCGAGCGTGGACGGCGACCAGCCGAGCCGCCGCAGCAGCCCGGGCACCTTGGCCCCGGCGCCGGGCAGCACGAAGAAGATCAGCCGCCGGTCGGGGGTGCCGATCACCGGGCCCAGCGGCAGGTCCCTGCGCTCCATCCGGGCGAGCGCGAGGCAGCCGGCGGCCTCGGGGACGTCGATGGCGTCGAAGGCGCGGCCGGTCGGCAGCAGGACGGAGGCGTCCGGCTGGGCCAGCCACATCCGGCGCACGGCGGCGGCGCTCCCGCTCGCCTGCCCGATCCAGTCGGCGCTCAGGGGGTGCGCGCCGGGCCGCGGGCACCGGGGCTCGCCGCACGAGCAGAACGCGGCGCGCCGGCCGCCGGGGCCCGCCACCGGTCCGGTCCCTTCGGTGAGCCAGGCTCCGGGGAGCACATCCCAGTGCCGCTCCTCCGCGTAACCGACCGCGGCGTCGAGGAGTTGGCCGGCGGTCTGCCGGGGGGCTGCGAGGGTGTCGTCCACGGTGTTTTCCACGACCATCACAACTGCGGCGCTGAGCACGGGTTACGGGCGGTGACGAGTCCACCTCGCGGGTCATGACGGGCGCACGGATGCACGTACGGGGGCGCGCGGTGGAGGTCGTACATGATCCGGGTAATCACTCTTGGGTGTGTAGGCATGCATCCCGCCGCAAATTATGGCGTTTGCGGCGAATCCGAGAGGCGCGTACCGGGAAGGGATCTTCAGGCAAGGGATCTTGAGGTCCCGCACAAGCGGCAGCTATGAGGGGGAGCCCATGGCCGCACGACCGCTCGTCGCACGTCAGCCCAACGAAAGGCTGCAGGCACTGATCCAGGAAGCCGGCTGCTCCAACGCCGGATTGGCCCGCCGGGTCAATATGTGCGGGGCGGAGCACGGCCTCGACCTGCGCTACGACAAGACCTCGGTGGCCCGCTGGCTACGGGGCCAGCAGCCCAGGGGCCGGGCGCCGGCGATCATCGCCGAGGCCATCGGCCGCAAGCTGGGCCGCACCGTGACGATCGACGAGATCGGCATGGCCAACGGCAAGAACCTGGCGACCGGTGTCGGCCTGCACTTCTCGCCCACCGTCCTGGGCGCGATCGAGCAGGTCTGCGAGCTGTGGCGCAGCGACGTCGGCCGCCGGGACTTCCTGACCGGGTCGTCCGTGGCCGCCTCCGCGCTGGTCGAGCCGAGCCGCGACTGGCTGATCACCCGCGCCGACTCGCAGGTGGCGCGCACCGGCGGGCCGCGGGTCGGCATGTCCGACGTGGAAGCGGTGCGGGCCACGACCCGGGCGCTGAACGAACTCGACCACCGGTTCGGCAGCGGCCATGTGCGCCCGGTGGTGGTGCACTACCTCAACAGCGTGGTCTCCGGCCTCCTCGCGGGCTCCTACCGCGAGGCGACGGGCCGTCAGCTCTTCTCCGCGGTGGCCCGGTTGACGGAACTCGCCGGCTACATGGCCGTCGACACCGGGCAGCCCGGACTCGCGCAGCGCTACTACATCCAGGCACTGCGGCTGGCCCAGGCGGCCGGCGACCGCGCGTACGGGGGTTACGTCCTGGCGGCCGGGATGAGCCATCTCGCCGCGCAGCTCGGCAACCCCCGCGAGATCGCCCAACTCGCCCGTGCGGCGCAGGAGGGCGCCCGCGGCCAGGTCACCGCGACCGCGCAGGCCATGTTCTACGCCGCCGAGGCGCGCGGCCACGCGCTGATGGGCGACGCGCGGGCCTGCGGCGCGGTCGCCGGGCAGGCCGTGGAGGCGCTGGAGCGCTCGGTCCCGGAGGACGACCCCGACTGGATCGCCCACTTCAACCAGGCCTATCTCGCCGACGAACTGGCGCACTGCCACCGCGATCTGAACCAGGCGCCGCAGGCCGCGCGCCGTGCCGAGGAGGCGCTGTCCGCGCTGGGCCCGGAGAAGGCGCGGCGGCGGGCGATCGGGCTGCTGGTGCTGGCCCAGGCGCAGGTGCAGCAGCGCGAGGTCGAACAGGCCTGCCACACCGGGGCGCAGGCCGTGGAGCTGCTGTCCACGCTGCGTTCCAACCGCGGCGCTGAGTATCTGGAGGACCTGCGGACGCGGCTCCAGCCGTACGCGGCGGAGTCGGCGGTCCGGGAGTTCGACGCCCGTCTGGAGGAGCAGGAGGCCGCGGCCTGACGGGGGTTCGCCCCCCGGCCTGCCGGGGGGCGGAACCGAATCGTTATGCGAACGACATCAACCCACCACCGCGGGCACCTTGTTCTGCGCCGGGGCACCCGGCGGGGACTTCCCGGACCCCCCGCGGCGTGTTGCCTTGTGAAGCCGACCCGGTAGCGTGAGCCGACGATTCCGTGTCGACGGAGAAGGCAGAGGTAGCGGTGATGCACGGCGGACGCGGTGACGAGGCGTATCCGGAGGTGCACGAGGGAGTGGTGCTGCCCGCACAGGGGCGCGCACCCGAGCCCGAGCTGCCCCCGGCGTGGGGCGGCAGTCCGGCCGGCGGCCGGCCCTGGGGCCAGCCGGCGCAGCAGGACCCGTACTACGCGCCCCAGGCGCCCCTGCCGGACAGCGACGCGACGCAGCTCTTCCCGCCCTACCCGCAGGCGCAGCCCCCGGCCGTCCACGACGTCGGGCAGCCCCTGCCGCAGTTCCCGGGCCAGGCCGACGCCACCCAGATGCTGCCCCCGTTCCCGGCGTCCCAGTCGGCGCCCTTCGACCTCCACCCCGGCGCCCCGGGCCCGGCGGAGGCGACCCAGCACCTGCCGCGCTACGAGGACCTCTCGCCGTCCCCGGCGCCGGCGTACGGCTACCCGCAGCAGCCGCAGCAGGAGCCGCAGGACGACTTCGGCCACCTGTACCGCCAGGACGGCCCGTCGCCGTCGCAGAACCTGCCGCAGCAGCAGTCGGCCTACCAGCCGCAGGTCTACCAGCAGCAGCAGCCGCAGGCCCCCTCGTACGAGACGTACGACACGTACGACGCCTCCTACGAGGAGCGCCCGCGCCGCAGCCGCAAGCTCTCCCCCGCGGCCCTCATAGGCATCGTCGTGGGCGGCTGCGCGATAGCCGGCCTCGCCGCGGGAGCCCTCATGAGCGGCGGGGACGACACCGGCCCGACGGCGTCCGCCGGCCAGTCCGCCTCCCCCTCCGGGGCCCCGGACGGCTCCGGCGGCGGGAACGACGCGAGCGCGGCGGAGAAGCAGGCGGGAGAGCTGGACTCGCTGCTGAAGGAGAGCGGCGGCAGCCGCACCGCCGTCATCAACGCGGTGGCGAACATCAACCAGTGCGACAACCTCGACCAGGCGGCCACCGATCTGCGGGCGGCGGCCAAGCAGCGCGGCGAGCTGATAGCCCGCCTGAAGACCCTCTCCGTGGACCAGCTGCCCGATCACCAGCGGCTGGTGGAGGCCCTGAACAAGGCGTGGTCCGCCTCGGCCGCCGCCGACAACCACTACGCGGCCTGGGCCGACCAGGTGCGCGACGGCAAGCGGATGTGCAAGCACGGAAAGGCCCGCACCACCGGGCAGACCGCCGCCGGCAACAACGAGAGCGGCAACGCCACGCAGGCCAAGAAGACGGCCGTCGGCCTGTGGAACACCATCGCCAAGAAGTACGACCTCACCGAGCACCAGTACACCCAGATCTGACCGGGCGCGGCCCGCGCGCGGAAAAGCCCCGGAGTACACCGCTCCGGGGCTTTCGCACGTACGGCCGGCCCTGGTCCCGGGCCGGTTCCCGGCTCATTCGCGCGGGGCGCTCTCCAGCGTCTTGGTCATGTCGACGAAGCCGTTGCTCACGGCGACCAGCTTGCCGTTCACGACCTTCTGGTAGGTCACCTTGCCGTTGACCATGCGCGGCTGGTCGATGATCGAGGCGGCGTCCTGCTCGCGCCAGCCCAGGGGCGGCGTGAGCCCGCCGGTGGAGATGCCGTGCGCCTTGTCGAGGGCCGCCTTCACGGTGGCGGCGGTGATCGGCGCGTCGTTGCCCATCTCACCGACGACCTCGGCGAAGGCCGTGTAGGCGATCCATGTCGTCTGCACGCCCGGGTCGTCGGGGTCGATGTCGTTGTTGCCGAACGCGTACTTGCTGATGGCCTGGCGCATCGTCGCCCAGCGCGCGTCGGAGGCCGGGGGGTACCAGCCGGTGACGTACGCGCCCTCCAGCGGGCTGTTCGGGCCGCCGGTGCTGTCGAGCGTGGACTGCTGCACACTGCCGAGCACGGACGCGATGAGGGCCTTGGGCTTCTCGTCCTTGCCGGTCACCGGGTTGTGGGTGGTGGTGCGGCGGAACGCGTCGAAGAAGGTGGCGGTCTTGTCACCGAGGGCCGCACTGACGCACTCGTCGGCCTTGTTCTCACCGACCGCCTGGAGGGCGATCTGGTTGTAGTCGGTGGAGTCCTCCTTGGCGCGCAAGTCCTTCGCCTTCGTCCGCCCGGCGTCCTGCAGGCCCGTGTCGAGGAAACGGGCGAACAGATCGCCGGCCGCCGTGTCGGGACGGACCAGGCTCACCTTGTCGCACTTGCCGGCGAGCTGGCGGCCGTTGCCGGCCATGAGCACGGTCAGACCGCCGTTGATCGGGTACGACAACGGACTCTCGAACTCGTCCTGCGTGACGCCGTAACCACCGATGTAGGGGATGCCCTCCGCCTCCAGCGTGGAGGTGAAGGCGGCGCCGTACTGGCTGTACGAGCCGATGACGGCGACGGCACCCTCGTCGGCGGCACGCTGGGCGCAATCCTGCGCGCCCAGGGAGGTGTTGTGCTCGTTGCAGCTGATGACCTTCAGCTCACGTCCGCCGATGCCGCCCTTGGCGTTGACGTACTTGGCGAAGGTCTGTGCCATCGCCGGCATTCCCGGCATATTGGTCGCGCTGGTCTCTACTGGAGCCCATGTCATCACTACGACCGGTCCGGTCGAACCCCCAGTCCCCCCCGGGAGCACGCCGCAGCCGACCAGCAGAGCGACGCCGGCCGCCGCGCTGACAAGGGGAACGGCCGTTCGCGAACGCCAATCACTCATGGAACGGGACGATTCCGCTCGATCCACAACTCCAGGGTGAACGCAAGGGAACACAGGACAACGGCCGGGTGAAAATAATGTGCTCCTATCTGGAGCACGTACGATCGTGCACTGTGCAGAGTGCCGAGAAGTCTTCCCGCCGGCGTGTCCGCTCCTCCACGATGGGGGACATGCCGCTCAATGACATGCCGTGGTGGCGCTGGCGCGCCAATGTGCGCTCCGCGCTGCACATGATCAGCGACCCGGTCTTCCACCAGGAGACCTGGCTGGCCGGCCGGCCCGGCTACGGGGACGTGACGGACGCCGTCTACCGCCTGGTCGAGGACACATGGCTCGACAACTGGTCCGCCGAGAAGTACGTCGGAACGGTCTTCCGCGACTCGCAGGAGGCCGCGCTCGTCGACGTCGCCGTGCTGCGCGTCCTGAAGATCCTGCACCAGGTGGGCGCCGACGCGCCGATCTCGGCCTACCTGGAGCACCACGCCTGGACCGAGGCGGTCCGCGCGGCCCGCGAGGCGCATGTACGCCTGGCGACGGCCGACGGCGAGGACCCGGACGCGCCGCCGCGTTCACTGGATGTCCTCAAGATCTACATGAGGACCGCCTGAGCGACGCGGCACACGACCGGCCCGTGGACGTCTTGGATCAGCGGGCGCCGTGTGTGCCAGGCTGGGCCTGTGAACGCCGTCGACGAGTCGCCCCAGCCCGCCGAGCAGTACATCCTCACGCTGTCCTGCCCCGACAAGCCGGGCATCGTGCACGCCGTGTCGAGCTATCTCTTCATGACCGGGTGCAACATCGAGGACAGCCAGCAGTTCGGTGACCGGGACACGGGACTGTTCTTCATGCGGGTGCACTTCACCTCCGACCACCCGGTCGGCGCGGAGAAGCTGCGGGCCAGCTTCGCCGCCGTGGCGGACGCCTACGGGATGGACTGGCAGATCACGCCGTCCGGCGAGCGGATGCGGATCGTGCTGCTGGTCAGCAAGTACGGGCACTGCCTCAACGACCTGCTCTTCCGCACCAGCATCGGCGCGCTGCCCGTGGAGATCGCCGCCGTCGTGTCCAACCACACCGACTTCAAGGAGCTGGCCGGCTCCTACGGCGTCCCCTTCCACCACATCCCGGTGACCAAGGAGACCAAGGCCGAGGCCGAGGCGCAGCTCCTGGCGCTGGTGGAGAAGGAGGGGGTGGAGCTGGTCGTCCTCGCCCGCTACATGCAGGTCCTCTCGGACCATCTGTGCAAGGAGCTCTCCGGGCGGATCATCAACATCCACCACTCCTTCCTGCCGAGCTTCAAGGGCGCCCGCCCCTACCACCAGGCCCACGCCCGCGGTGTGAAGCTCATCGGCGCCACCGCGCACTACGTGACCGCGGACCTCGACGAGGGACCGATCATCGAGCAGGAGGTCGAGCGGGTCGGGCACGACCTGACCCCCGATCAACTGGTCGCCGTCGGGCGCGATGTGGAGTGCCAGGCGCTGGCGCGTGCCGTGAAGTGGCACAGCGAGCACCGCGTGCTGCTCAACGGCCACCGCACGGTCGTCTTCGCCTGACGCCCCGCCAGAACGCCCCGGGAGCCCCCGCCTAGCCCGCGCGGCACACCGGGGCTGCGGCGACGTCCGGGGCGTGCGCGACATCCGCGAGGAAGCTCTCGATCGCCGTGCACCAGGCCTCGGGCTGGTCCCAGGGGACCAGGTGCCCGGCGTCGGGGACCTCCGCGTACGCGCCCCGGGGCAGGACGCGGACCATCTCCTGGGCCTCGGCGCGGCCGAGGTCGCCGTCCGGCCCGCGCACCACCAGGGCGGGGCAGGGGACCTGGGCCAGTTCCTCCCAGTGGGCGTCGTGCACCCAGGGCTCGCGGGAGCGCAGCATGTGGCGCCGGTCGAACACCGGGCGCCATCCGTCGCCGCCCTCCTCCATCACCTCGGCGAAGAACTCCCCGCGGGCCGGACGGCGGCCCTCCACCCGGGGGTCCTCCTCGGCGAACCACCGGCGCACCGCGTCCAGGCTGGGGAAGGGCACCGGCCAGGCCCGGAACCACTCCTCCCAGGACCGCTGGTCGGCCTCGCCGACGGCCGCCGCGCGCATGTCGCACAGCACCACGGCGCCGACCAGGGACGGCCGGCGGGCGGCGAGCTGCCAGGCGGTCAGGGCGCCCATCGCGTGCCCGACGACGACGGCCGGGCCGAGCCCCAGCTGTTCGATCGCGGCGGCGGCGTCGCCGACGTACGCCTCCCGCGAGTACGGCCCCTCGGGCTTGGGGCTGTGCCCGTGCCCGCGCTGGTCCAGCGCGACGACGCGGTGGCGCCCGACGAGCCGCCGGGCGGTGCCGGCCCACTGGGAGGCACGCCCCATCAGCCCGTGGAGCAGCAGGACGGCGGGGCCGGAGGCCGCTCCCGGCCCGCCGCTGTGCTCCCACGCGGTGAGCGGGAGGCCGTCCGCTCCGGTGATTTCCCTACGCCTGGCCATGTGGCGCCCCCTGGTGCGTGACGTTCTCAGGACCCCAGGCTATCGAATTTCTGTTCGAGAGAGGTCTTCACACACGCAACACCGCTCTTTCGAGTGACAGCGCTCAAGGATTGTCGGCGCGCGCCGAGGGGAGGACTTCAGCGGGACGCGGCCCGGCGGGGAAGACGGGCAGCGGGGAGCCACCCGGACAGCTCGGGGATCCGGGTGGCCTCCACGGGGACCGGGGGGACGGGGAGGGGGAGGAGGGGATTCCGGCGCAAGGGGAGGCGCCGGGGTCCCTCCCACCACGGCGGCTCCCGCGCGGGCCGGACGCCTACCGCTTGGCGACGAAGACGTGCGAGGCGGTGTCGCTGCTCAGCTCCGCGGCCTCGCCGCCGCTGCCGACGAGCACGCCGCCCGCCGAAGGGGTCACCGACACCACCGCGCCGGGCTGCACACCGGCCCGCCGCAGCGTGTACATCAGCTGCGCGTCGTTCTGGATGGGCTCGCCGATCCGCCGCACCACCACGCTCGCGCCGGAGAGCCCGCTCTCCAGTTCGCTCAGGCTGACCATGCCCTCGTCCAGGAACGGGTCCGCGCCGTCCTTGTCGCCCAGCTCCTCCAGGCCCGGGATCGGGTTCCCGTACGGCGACTCCGTCGGGTGCCGCAGCAGCTCCAGGACACGGCGCTCGACGGCCTCGCTCATCACGTGCTCCCAGCGGCAGGCCTCCGCGTGCACGTGCTCCCACTCCAGGCCGATCACGTCGACCAGCAGGCACTCGGCGAGCCGGTGCTTGCGCATCACGCGGGTGGCGATACGGCGCCCCTCGGAGGTCAGCTCCAGATGCCGGTCGCCGGCGACGTGCACCAGGCCGTCGCGCTCCATGCGCGCGACGGTCTGGCTCACCGTCGGACCGCTCTGGTCGAGTCGCTCGGCGATTCGGGCGCGCATGGGGACCACGCCTTCCTCCTCCAGCTCCAGGATGGTGCGGAGATACATCTCCGTCGTGTCGATGAGTCCGGACATGCGTGCCCCTCGATGGCTCGTGCGTGGCCCTGGCCTCAATTCTGACGCATCGGACCGACAACCGGCCCCCCGCGGTTGACAGGCGGACGCCGCGCCCACCACGGTTCTCCGCATGACCGATCTGGCCACCACATATTTCGACGCCGCCATCGCACTCCTGCGGCGCGTGAGGGACGAGGAGTCCGAGGGGATCCAGGCGGCCGCCGGCGCCGTCGCGGACGCGGTCGCCGCCGGGGGGCGGGTCTTCGCCTACGGGGCCGGGCACTCCTCGCTCCCCGCCCAGGACGTCGTCTACCGCTCCGGCGGTCTCGCGCTGGTCAACCTGCTCGCGGTGCCCGGAGCGGTCGGGGTGGACGTCGTCCCCGCGACGCTCGGCAGCGCCCTGGAACAGGTCGACGGCCTGGCCGGGGTCGTCCTCGGGACCTCGCCGCTGCGCGCCGGGGACGTCCTGGTGATCGTCTCCCTGTCCGGCCGCAACCCCCTGCCCGTGGAAATGGCGCGGGACGCGCGCTCCATGGGCGTCACGGTCGTCGGCGTGACCTCGGTCGCGTACACGAAGGAGACCCGCTCGCGGCACTCCAGCGGCACGTTCCTGAAGGACCACTGCGACATCGTCATCGACAGCAAGATCGCGCTCGGCGACGCGGAGCTGACCGTCGAGGGCATCCCGGCGCCCTTCGGGCCCGCCTCCACCGTGGTCACCAGCGCCCTGATGCAGGCGGTCGTGGCGACGGCGGCACAGCGGCTCGCGGAGCGCGGGATCACACCTCCGATGCTGCGCTCGGGCAACGTGGACGGCGGCCACGAGTGGAACGCCGCGGTCTTCGACGAGTACCGGGACCGGATCTTCTACCGCCACTGACCGCAGGGCCCCGCGGCTCCCCCGGCAGGCGCTACCGCCCCCGCGGTGCCATGTCCAGGGCCGCGGCCACCCGCAGCGCCACGTCCTCCGCGAAGGCCGCGTCCACGCGGTCGAAGGGGCGCCGCCCCATGCCCCGCAGGAAGGTGAGCGTGCCCAGGGTGCGGCCGCGGCTGCGCAGCACGGCGCACAGCCCGTGCACGGTGCCGTCGGGCCAGCGGCGGGCGGCGGACCAGGCGTCGATCTGGGCCCGGGAGGCGGGCTCGGAGCCCGCGAGGGCGCCGAAGGAGGCGCGGACGGCACCGGTGCGGGCCACCGCCTGGAGCGCGGGATGGCCCTCCCCGTAGCGCACGGGGATGCCGCCGGCGACGGGCAGGCAGGGGCCCGCGCCGCCGGGGGGCGTGGCGGCGGCGCGCACCAGCCGGGTGCCGTCCCCGGTGAGCACGTCGAGCAGCGCGTTCTCCGCGAAGCCCGCGAGCGCGAAGTCCACGTAGCAGGTGGCTGCCTCCATCGGCTCCCGGCACTCGGCGACCGCCCGGGCCGCCCGCTGCAGCTGGTTGGCGCGGAAGCGCAGCACCGCCGCCTCCTGCTCGGCGAGCTTGGCGTCGGTGATGTCGTGGAAGAGCCATCCCACCCCGAGCGGCACCGGCTCCTCCCCCAGCGGCGAGCCGAGCCGCACGAAGCTGCTGCGCCAGCAGCAGCGGGTGCCGCCCTCCTCGCGCAGGCCGACCCACAGTTCGGACGGCGCCGGAGGGGCGCCCTCCGCGAGCACGTGCTGCATCGCGGACTCCAGTTCCTCCACGCCCTGGTCGAGGAAGTCGCCCAGCGGCCGCCCCAGCAGGGCGTCCCGGCTCGTGTGCAGCACGCGGGCGGCGTAGGCGTTGACGACGACCGGGCGCAGGTCCGCGTCGACCAGGACGACACCGGAGGAGGCGTCGTCGAACAGCGCCTCGCTGAGCGCGATCGAGCGCTCCAGGTCGATCTGCGCGTGCACCTCGGAGAACGCGCAGTAGACCCCGGCCGGCCGCCCGTCGGCACCCTGGACGGCGGCGGACTGGGTGCGTACCAGCACCCGGCGGCCGTCCTTGGTCAGCAGGGCGAACTCGTGCACCTGCCGCCCGGCGGCGTCCATCACGGCGAGCAGCCGGGTGCGGACCTCCTCGGCGTCGGCCGTGCGGGCCGCCCAGCCGGCGAAGCCCTTGCGGCCGACGGCCTCCTCGGGCGTCCAGCCCAGGATGCGCACGGCCTCGGAGTTCCAGTGCGTGATCACTCCGTCGCGGTCGAAGGCACAGAGTCCGGCCTCCATGCCGTCGAGGAGCGCGGCGAGCAGCTGCGGCGTCGCATCGAATGACTGCACGTCGGAACATTCAACCCGGATGTGACCCAGGACACAGCCGGTTCGCCGAAATCGGTGCGCACCGGCGGCGGGTGCATTAAAGGGGGACGCAATAAATGGGTTGTGGCGGGGCGGACCCGTTCCTAGAGTGGCGAGCACACACGAAGGGAGGTGGTCCGGAGAATGAGTTCCCATCGGACGCGTGAGGTGGCTGCGGGCTAGCACCGCGCTCCTCGCCTGCGCGCGATGCGCGACGCGGGCCAATCCATCGCAGTCACCCGACCCGCGGGCTCGTCGGATACGTCCGGCCGATGCCTGGACGGCCTCCGTCCAGGGAGCAGCCCGCGGGTCGCCTGCGTCTGCGGGCCCGTGGCGGCTACGGCGCCAGGCGCCGCACCGTCCAGCCGCCCTCCGCCGGAGTCCCGCCGTCCGCCTCGTACAGCAGGCGGTCGTGCAGCCGGTTCTCCCGGCCCTGCCAGAACTCCACGGTCCGCGCGACCACCCGGAAGCCGCCCCAGTGCGGGGGCACCGGTACGTCCGCGTCCTCCGGCCAGCGCTCGGCCAGCTCCGCGTACCGGCGCTCCAGCTCCTCCCGCGAGGCGATCGTGCTGGACTGCTCGCTCGCCCAGGCCCCGATGCGGGAGCCGTGCGGCCTGCTGCGGAAGTACGCCTCGGTCTCCTCCCGCGTCACGCGCTCCACCCGGCCGCCGACGATGACCTGCCGGGCGATCGGGTGCCACGGGAAGAGGAGCGAGGCGTACGGCCGCTCGCCGAGCTCGCGGCCCTTCCTGGACCGATAGTTGGTGAAGAAGACGAAGCCGCGGTGGTCGTAGCTCTTGAGCAGGACGGTCCGGGAACCCGGCCGCCCCTCGGCGTCCGCGGTGGACACGACCATGGCGTTGGGCTCGTCGATACCGCCGTTCACGGCGTCGGCGAACCAGCGCGCGAACTGCGTGTACGGGTCGGCGGCCAGCTCGTCCTCGGCCAGTCCGCGGGTGCGGTACTGCTTGCGCATGGCGGCGGGATCGTGATGGAGGTGCTGCACCCGCCACATCTTGCAGTACGGCGGCCGTCCCGCGGCACGGTGTGCCGCGAATTATGTGCCCCACCTCACGCTTCACGCCATCCGTGGGAGGGGACAGACTTACAGGCCGGGTATCCGTCGGCACACAGCGCCGACGGCCGCCCGGGGATATCGTTCGGGCACTCCGTGCCACACCCCTGTGCCACAAGCACCGCCCACGCCGATCGTCGACCGCATCAAGAGGAGCCGCCTGATGTCCGACTTCGTACCCGGACTCGAGGGAGTCGTCGCCTTCGAAACGGAGATCGCCGAACCCGACAAGGAAGGCGGCGCCCTCCGCTACCGCGGCGTGGACATCGAGGACCTCGTGGGCCATGTCTCCTTCGGCAACGTGTGGGGCCTGCTGGTCGACGGCGCCTTCAACCCCGGCCTGCCGCCGGCCGAGCCCTTCCCGATCCCCGTGCACTCCGGCGACATCCGTGTCGACGTGCAGTCGGCGCTCGCGATGCTGGCCCCCGTGTGGGGCCTGAAGCCGCTGCTGGACATCGACGCCGAGCAGGCACGCGAGGACCTGGCGCGGGCCGCGGTGATGGCGCTGTCCTACGTGGCGCAGTCCGCCCGCGGCCAGGGGCTGCCGATGGTGCCGCAGAGCGAGATCGACAAGGCGGAGACCGTCGTCGAGCGCTTCATGATCCGCTGGCGCGGCGAGCCCGACCCCAAGCACGTCAAGGCCGTGGACGCCTACTGGACGTCCGCCGCCGAGCACGGCATGAACGCCTCCACCTTCACCGCCCGGGTCATCGCCTCGACCGGCGCCGACGTGGCCGCCGCCCTGTCGGGCGCGGTGGGCGCGATGTCCGGACCGCTGCACGGCGGCGCGCCCTCGCGGGTGCTGGGCATGATCGAGGAGATCGAGCGCACCGGCGACGCGACGGCGTACGTGAAGCAGGCCCTCGACAAGGGCGAGCGCCTGATGGGCTTCGGCCACCGCGTCTACCGCGCCGAGGACCCCCGCGCGCGGGTGCTGCGGCGCACCGCCCGTGAGCTGGGCGCGCCCCGCTACGAGATCGCCGAGGCGCTGGAGAAGGCCGCGCTGGAGGAGCTGCACGCGCGGCGCCCCGACCGCGTGCTGGCGACGAACGTGGAGTTCTGGGCGGCGATCATGCTGGACTTCGCCGAGGTCCCGGCGCACATGTTCACGTCGATGTTCAGCTGCGCCCGCACCGCCGGCTGGTCGGCGCACATCCTGGAGCAGAAGCGCACCGGCCGCCTGGTGCGCCCGTCTGCCCGCTACGTGGGCCCCGGCCCCCGCGACCCGCGCGAGGTCGAGGGCTACGGCGACATCGCGGACTGACGCGGACAGCGGGACCCTGGGGGCATGAGGCTGTTCGTGGCGGTCATGCCCCCCAGGGCGGCGCTGGCGGAACTCGGCGAGGCGGTGGCCGCGCTGCGCGCCCTGCCGGACGCCGACGGGCTGAGATGGACGGACCCTGCGGGGTGGCACATCACGCTGGCGTTCCTCGGGGAGGTCGGCGAGGACCTGCTGCCCGCGCTCGCCGAGCGCCTGGACCGGGCGGCCAGGCGCCATCAGCCGTACCGCACCGGCCTGGCCGGGGGCGGACGCTTCGGCGACCGCACCTTGTGGGCGGGACTGGACGGGCAGGACGGCCCGGGAGCCGGGGACGGCCTGGAGATGGCCCGTGTCGCGGAGGCCGCCCAGGCTGCGGCCCGCAGGGCCGGCGTCCACTACGAGGACGAGCACAGCCGCTTCCATGCCCATCTGACCCTGGCCCGGCAGCGCGGTCACCGCGGCCGGGTGGGCCTGCGGCCCTTCACGGACGCGCTCGCCGCCTTCCGGGGCACCCCGTGGGAGGCCGACTCCGTCGCCCTCGTGCGGAGCCGTCCGCCCGCACCTGGGGTGCCGGGCGCACAGCCCCGCTACGAGCGACTGCGGACCTGCCCGCTGGGGCACTGAACCGCTGGGGTTAACCTCGTTGTGTGGATCCGAAGACCCGAACCCGAGTGATGACCGCCGCCCTCGCCCTGCTGGTGATCGTGGTGATCGTGGGCGCGCTGATCCGCTGACGACGGGTCGGCGGGCCCGGCAGCCGGCCGGGGCGGCGGGACGGGCCGGAGCCCGGCTCAGGTCTCGGCGTAGACGTTCGCGACGAACTCGGCGATCTGCTCGTCGGTGAGGTGCCGGGCCAGGTCGGCCTCGGTGATCATCCCGATGAGCTTCTTGTTCTCGACGACCGGAAGCCGCTTGATGCGGTGGGTCTCCATCTCGCTCAGCACGTCGTTGACGTCCGCTCCCGCGTCGATCCACCGCGGGGTGCCCTCGCAGAGGTCCCCGCAGGTGACCTTCGACGGATCACGGCCGGCCGCCACGCACTTCACGACGATGTCGCGGTCCGTGATGATGCCCATCATCCGGTCGTCCGGTCCGTGGACGGGAAGCGCTCCGACGTGGAGTTCGCGCATGAGCTGCGCGGCCCGGTCGAGGCTCTCGGTCGCCGGGATCGCACGGGCGCCTGGATGCATGATCTGCTTGGCTGTCGTCATATCCTCATCGTGCGCCCGGCCGGGTGAATCTGCGACCGGACCAGGGCGCTTGCGCCGGACGGGGCGGCCCCGGCACGGACGGTGTCCGTGCCGGGGCCGCCCGCGCCGCGGGGCAGGTCACCAGGCGAAGGCCTCCGGGGAGGGTCCGGTGCCCGGGAAGATGTTCTCCAGGTCGGCCAACAGGTCCTCCGTCAGCTCCAGTTCGACCGCGCGCAGGGCGGAGTCGAGCTGCTCGCGGGTGCGCGGGCCGACGATCGGGCCGGTGACGCCGGGCCGGGTCAGCAGCCAGGCCAGGGCGACGTCGCCGGGCTGCAGGCCCGCCTTGTCGACCAGGTCCTCGTAACTCTGCACCTGGGCGCGCACGGCGGGGTCCTTCAGCGTGTCGGCGCTGCGGCCGGAGGTCGAGCGGGCACCGCCGCCCTCGCGCTCCTTGCGCAGGGCACCGCCGAGCAGGCCGCCGTGCAACGGGGACCAGGGGATGACGCCCAGCCCGTAGGCCTCGGCCGCCGGGACGACCTCCATCTCGGCGCGCCGCTCGGCCAGGTTGTACAGGCACTGCTCGCTGACCAGGCCGAGCGAACCGCGGCGCGCGGCGGCCTCGTTGGCGCGGGTGATGTGCCAGCCGGCGAAGTTCGACGACCCGGCGTAGAGCACCTTGCCCTGCTGCACCAGGACGTCGACGGCCTGCCAGATCTCCTCCCACGGCGTCGCGCGGTCGACGTGGTGGAACTGGTAGAGGTCGATGTGGTCGGTGCCCAGGCGCTTCAGGCTCGCCTCGCACGCGCGGCGGATGTTGAGCGCGGAGAGCTTGTCCTCGTTGGGCCAGGGGGTGCCGTCGGCGCCCATATTGCCGTACACCTTGGTCGCGAGGACCGTCTTCTCACGGCGGCCGCCGCCCTGGGCGAACCAGGTACCGATGATCTCCTCGGTACGGCCCTTGTTCTCGCCCCAGCCGTAGACGTTGGCGGTGTCGAAGAAGTTGACGCCCGCGTCGAGCGCGGCGTCCATGATCGCGTGGCTGTCGGCCTCGTCCGTCTGCGGGCCGAAGTTCATCGTTCCCAGTACGAGCCGGCTGACCTTGAGTCCGGTGCGTCCGAGCTGTGTGTACTCCATGGGGCACCACCCAAGCTCTTCGAGTGCGCTCGAATCAAGGGCCGTTCCGAGGGCCCGTCAGACGCCCCGGTACGGCGCCCCGGTTCCCCACGCCTGGTGCATCGCGTCGGCGAAGGCGGCGGCGAGCAAATGCTCCCCGGCGGCGCTGGGATGGGTGCCGTCCCAGGTGTGCCGGTCCAGGTCCCAGCCGGCCGGGCGGGACGCCATCAGCAGGGGCGACGCCGGGGTGCCCAGGTCCGCGACGGCCTTGGCGGCCCGGGTGTTGAACTCCTCGCACTGCGCGGCGAATCCGGGGTCCTGAACGCAGCGGGTGTTGGGGATCACCGGCAACAGCACCGCCGCGACACGGGGGTTGGCGGCCCGCGCCCGTTCGACGAACAGCCGCAGGTTCTCCTCGGTCTGCGCGGGGTCGGTGTAGAAGCCGAGGTCTATCAGCCCGAGGGAGACCAGCAGCACGTCCGCGCCGTGCTCGCGCACCGCGTCCTCGATCAGCGGCGCCATGTGCAGCCAGCCCTCGCCCCAGCCCGCCAGGTGGCGGCGCGCCTCCTCCGGGAAGGCCGGGTCGCCGTAGGCGTGGGAGACCGCGGCGTCGGCCGCCGCGTCGTACAGCGCGGTGCGCGGGCCGACCACCGCGAACGGCTCGCCGAGCGAGCTCAGATGCCGCCACATGCGGTAGCGCCACGTGAGGTCGCCGGCGCTGCCGATGGTCATGGAGTCGCCGACGAACATCCAGGAGGTGCGGGGCGGGCGGGACGCTCGGGACAGCCGTGACATAGACGAGATGATAGGCACTCCGGCCCGGCCCGGGATTGGCCCATCGCACCGCAGCCGAAGTGGCCCTGTCCACTGGGCCGTTGCGCTCCTAGTGTCGTGGCCGTGACGCATTCCGTGGATTTCTGGTTCGACCCGGTCTGTCCCTTCGCCTGGATCACCTCCCGCTGGATCCTGGAGGTCGAGCGGCAGCGCGACCTGGACCTGCGCTTCCGTGTGATGAGCCTGTCCGTGCTCAACGAGGGCCGCGAGGGCCTGCCGGAGCGCTACGAGCGCCTGCTGCGCACCGGCTGGGGCCCCGTGCGGGTCTGCGTCGCCGCCGCGCACCACCACGGACAGGAGGTGCTGCGCGACCTGTACACGGCGCTCGGCACCCGGCTGCACGTCCAGGACCGGCCCGTCTCCGACGCGCTGCTGCGCGAGGCGCTGGCCGAGGCGGGACTGCCGGAGGCGCTCGCGGAGGCGGCGGGGAGCACCGCGTACGACGAGGAACTGCGCAAGAGCCACCACGAGGGCATGGACCCGGTCGGCGAGGAGGTGGGCACCCCCACGATCCACATCGACGGGGTCGCGTTCTTCGGGCCCGTGCTGACCTCCGTGCCGCGCGGCGAGGAGGCCCTGCGGGTCTTCGAGGGGGTGCGGCTGCTGGCCGGGTACCCCGCGTTCTTCGAACTGAAGCGCAGCCGTACCGCTGCACCGGACTTCGGCTGAGCCGCTCACCTGGCAGGCTGGGCGCATGCGCATGCGTCCTCTGTTCGCCGCCGCCGCGGCCTCCGCACTCGTCACGGTCCCGCTCCTCGGCCTTCCCGGCCTCGCCGGCAGCGCGGCGGCGGCCGACAGCGACGGCGAGTCCCTGGCCTTCACGATGACGGACCCGCGGATCACCGAGTCGAGCGGCCTGGCCGCCAGCCGGCTGCACAAAGGGGTCTACTGGACGCACAACGACAGCTCCGACGGCCCGTACGTCTACGCCGTGGACTCCGCGACCGGGAAGACCGTCGCGACCGTCACCATGCGCGGGGTCGGCCGTCCGCGCGACGTCGAGGCGATCTCCATCGGACCGGACGGCGACATCTACGTCGGCGACATCGGGGACAACCTCGGCGGCAGCTGGCCGTACGTGTGGATCTACCGCTTCCCGGAGCCGAAGCGCCTGGCCGACCAGACGGTGAAGGCCACCCAGTACGTCGTGAAGTACGACGCCGGGCCGCGCAACGCCGAGGCGATGATGGTCGACCCGCGCACCGGCCGGGTCTGGATCGCGAGCAAGAACGAGGACGGCGGCGCGCTCTACGAGGGTCCGGCCCGGCTGAGCTCCTCCGGCACGAACGTCTTCCGGCGGACCGCCGACATCCCGCTGTGGATCACCGACGGCGCCTTCTCCCCCGACGGCAGCCGCCTGGTGCTGCGCGGCTACTTCGGCGCCCTCATGTACCGCTGGTCCGACGGCACCCCGCACCGCATCGACCAGATGCACGTGCCGCTGCAGCGGCAGGGCGAGTCGGTGACCTTCACCACCGACGGGCGCGACCTGATGTACGGCAGCGAGGGCGAGGACAGCGAGGTCTACCGCGTCCCGTTGACGGGGGACGACCGCCCGGACGACGTCAGCAAGGCCGGCGCCTCCCCGTCCGGCTCGTCGTCCGGCTCCGGCAGCGGGGCGCAGGCGGCGGGCGACGGCTCGGACGGCGTCGGGCCGCGCTCGATGGGGCAGTTCGCGGTCGGCGCCCTGACCATCGCCGCACTGGCCGCGGTCGTCGTGGCGGGCCGCCGGCTGCTGCGCCGGGGCCGCCGCCCGTCCTGAACGCGCGGAAGCCGGTGGGCGCGGCGCCCACCGGCTTCGCGTACCGCTGGGGTCAGAGCCGCTCGGCGACGTAGTCGACGCAGGCGGTCAGCGCCTCCACGTCGGCCGGGTCGACGGCCGGGAACATCGCGACGCGCAGCTGGTTGCGGCCGAGCTTGCGGTACGGCTCGGTGTCGACGATGCCGTTGGCGCGCAGCACCTTGGCGATGGCGGCGGCGTCGATGCCGTCGGCGAAGTCGACGGTGCCGACGACCTGGGAGCGCTTGGCCGGGTCGGAGACGAACGGCGTGGCGTGCTCGGACTTCTCGGCCCAGGTGTACAGGCGCGAGGAGGAGTCGGCCGTGCGGGAGACGGCCCACTCCAGGCCGCCCTGGCCGTTGATCCACTCCAGCTGCTCGTTCAGCAGGAAGAGGGTGGCCAGCGCGGGGGTGTTGTACGTCTGGTTCTTCTTCGAGTTGTCGATCGCGGTCGGCAGGTCGAAGAACGCCGGGATGTGGCGGCCGGAGGCGGCGATCCGCTCGACGCGCTCCAGCGCGGCCGGCGAGAACAGCGCGAGCCACAGGCCGCCGTCGGCGGCGAAGGACTTCTGCGGGGCGAAGTAGTAGACGTCGGTCTCGGTGACGTCCACGGGCAGGCCGCCCGCGCCGGAGGTGGCGTCCACCAGGACCAGCGCGCCCTCGTCGGCGCCCGCGACGCGCCGCAGCGGCATCGCGACACCGGTGGAGGTCTCGTTGTGGGTGAGGGCGTAGACGTCGACACCGGCCTCGGCGGCCGCGTCCGGGTGGGAGCCCGGGTCGGCGGCGATCACGGTCGGCTCGTCCAGCCAGGGCGCGAGCTTGGCGGCCTTGGCGAACTTCGAGGAGAACTCGCCGAAGCTGAGGTGCTGGGACTTCCGCTCGATCAGTCCGTGCGTGGCGATGTCCCAGAACGCGGTGGAACCGCCGTTGCCGAGCACCACCTCGTAGCCCTCGGGGAGGGAGAACAGCTGCCTGATGCCGTCGCGCACCTGGCCGACCAGGTTCTTCACCGGAGCCTGCCGGTGAGAGGTGCCCAGCAGCGAGGTGCCGGTCGCGGCCAGCGCGTCGAGCGCCTCCGGCCGCACCTTGGAGGGGCCCGAACCGAAACGTCCGTCGGCGGGCTTGATGTCAGCGGGGATCTGGATCTCGGCCACGTTCGCAGCGTAGTGCGTTACGGCGTGGTTTCGGGGAGTAGTCCACGCGGTGAGACATGCGCGGCGGTGGGGCAGGCTGGGGGCATGACGGAGGATCTGCGCCGGGCGCTGGAGCGGGCCGTACGGGGCGAGGTCGCCTGCGACCCGCAGAGCCGGGCGCTGGTCACGATGGACGCGTCCAACTACCGGCGTGTCCCGCTGGCCGTGGTGGCGCCGCGGGACGCGGAGGACGTGGCGGCGGCGCTCGCGGTGTGCCGGGAGCACGGGGTGCCGGTGGTCCCGCGCGGCGGCGGCACGTCGATCGCGGGACAGGCGACGGGGACGGGGGTCGTCCTCGACTTCACCCGGCACATGCACCGGATCGTGTCACTGGACCCGCACGCGTTGACGGCCCGCGTGCAGCCCGGTGTCGTCCTGGACGACCTGCGGCGCGCCGCCGCCGACCACGGACTGACCTTCGGCCCCGACCCGTCCACGCACGCCCGCTGCACCCTCGGCGGCATGATCGGCAACAACGCCTGCGGCACGCACTCGGTCGCCTGGGGCACCACCGCGGACAACGTGCGCGGACTGGAGGCGCTCACCTACGGAGGCGACCCGCTGCGCACCCGCGACCCGGTCCGGGCGGACGTGCGGGCCTTCGCCGACGCGCATCTGGCACTGCTGCGCACCGGGTACCCGCAGGACCTGCCGCGCCGCATCTCCGGCTACGCCCTGGACGCGCTGCTGCCCGAGCGGGGCCGCGACCTGGCCCGCGCCCTGACCGGCAGCGAGGGCACACTCGCGGTCGTCACCGAGGCGGAGGTGCGGCTGGTGCCGGCGCCGCCGGTGCGGGTGCTCCTCGTCCTCGGCTACCCGGACGAGGGCGCCGCCGCCGACGCGGCCCCGGCGCTGCTGCCGTACGGCCCGCTGACCGTCGAGGGAATGGCCGCCGACCTGGTCGGCGGCCCCACGGGCGGCCGGAACGAGCTGCTGCCCGAGGGCGCGGCCTGGCTCTTCGTGGAGATGCCGGGCGTCGGCGAGGCCAACGCGCTGCGCCGGCTGGCGGGCGCCGACGGCGCCCTGGCCTCCGCGGTCATCACCGATCCCGCCGCGCAACGCGCCCTGTGGCGGCTGCGGGAGGACGCGGCCGGCACGGCGACGCGCATCAGGACCGGGCCGGACGAGAGCACCGAGGCGTGGCCCGGATGGGAGGACTGCGCCGTACCACCCGCCCGGCTGGGCGCCTACCTGCGGGACTTCCGCGCCCTGCTGGCCTCGCACGGGCTGCGCGGCGCCCCGTACGGGCACTTCGGCGACGGCTGCATCCACGTGCGCATCGACTTCGACCTGGTGCGCGACGCGGGCGTGGCGCGGTTCCGCCGTTTCTCGGAGGACGTGGCCGGCCTGGTGGTGGCGCACGGCGGCTCGCTGTCCGGCGAGCACGGGGACGGCAAGGCGCGCGCGGAGCTGCTGCCGCGCATGTACGGGCCCGAACTGGTCGGCCTGTTCGGCCGGTTCAAGGACCTGCTCGACCCGGCGGGCGGCCTCAACCCCGGCATGCTGGTGCGGCCGGAACCGCTGGACACCGGCCTGCGGTTCGCCGTGCTGCCCAAGGAGCCCGTCGAGGTGGCCTTCGGATATCCGCACGACGGCGGGGACTTCGCCACGGCCGTGCGCCGCTGCGTCGGCGTCGCCAAGTGCCGAGAGGCCGAACCGCCGCAGGGCGCGGGCGTGATGTGCCCCTCGTTCCGCGCGACGGGCGAGGAACGGCACTCCACCCGGGGCCGGGCCCGCCTGCTGCACGAGATGCTGGCGGGCGAGGTCGTCACGGACGGCTGGCGCTCACCGGAGGTCCTGGACGCGCTGGACCTGTGCCTGTCCTGCAAGGGCTGCCGCAGCGACTGCCCGGTGGGCGTCGACATGGCCACGTACAAGGCCGAGTTCCTGCACCACCACTACCGGCGGCGCCTGCGGCCCGCCGCCCACTACGCGCTGGGGCGCCTGCCGGTGTGGCTGCGCGCGGCCGGCCCCTTCGCGGGCACGCTCAACGCGCTGGCCGGGGTACGCCCGCTGGCGGCGCTGGCCCGGCGGGCGGCCGGCATCGCGCCGGAGCGGGCACTGCCGCGGCTGGCCGAGGAGTCCTTCACCCGCTGGTGGCGGCGGACGCACCGGCCACCGGGCCCCCCGGCCGCGGGAGATCTTCTCCTGTGGCCGGACACCTTCACCGACCGCCTGTCCCCCGCGACCGGCCGGGCCGCGGTGCGCGTCCTGGAAGCCGCGGGGCTCCGGCCGGTCCTGCCCCCGCGGGCCGTCTGCTGCGGCCTGACCTGGGTCTCCACCGGCCAGCTCGACCAGGCCCGTGCCGTCATGCGGCGCACGGTGGACCGGTTGCGGCCGGTCCTCGGCGCCGGGCTGCCGGTGGTGGTGCTGGAGCCCAGCTGCGCGGCCGCGCTCCGCACCGACCTGCCCGAACTGCTCGGCACGGACGACGCCCGCGCGCTGGCCTCCTCCGTGCGCACCTTCGCCGAGGCCCTGGAGGAGTTCGCCCCCGGCTGGGCCCCGCCCCGGCTCGCAGCGCCCGTCGCCGGTCAGACGCACTGCCACCAGCACGCCGTCCTCGGCGACGGCCCCGACCGCCGGCTGCGGGCCCGCGCCGGCCTCACCGGGGAACTCTCCGCCGGCTGCTGCGGTCTCGCGGGCAACTTCGGCTTCGAGCGCGGCCATTACGACCTCTCCGTCGCCTGCGCCGAGGAGCAGCTGCTGCCCGCGCTGCGCGCCGCCCGCCCCGGCACCGCCGTCCTCGCCGACGGCTACTCCTGCCGCACCCAGATCGCCCAGCTCGCGGGCGTACCCGCCCGGCACCTCGCGGAGGTGCTGGCCGACGGGCTGTGACGGCGGGGCGCGAGCTCAGAACTCCGTGGTGTCCAGGTCCAGACCGAAGGGCTCGGGAAGACGCAGCGGTGTGCCGAAGGGATGCGGACCGTCCACCACCTGGTAGCCGAGCTCTCCCGGCTCCGCGTACAAGGTGCAACTGCGCTCCTGCCGGTCGACAAGGAGGTACAGCGGGGCGCCGTACTCGGCGTACCGGCGGCGTTCGACGATCCGGTCGGTGTCGCCGTTGGACTCCGAGGTGACCTCCACGACCAGCAGGGTCTGATCGGGCAGCAGTGCCCGCGCTCCCTTGGCGAGTTCACGGGGCACCACGGTCAGATCCGGTACGTACCAGTTGTTCGACCCGGGAAGATCGAGATTGCCCGAACCCGCGATGCACCCGAGCACGCGAAGGGCCGGCCGAATCTGCTCCCGGACCCTGTCCGCGACGTCTTCGTGGTCCCAGGTCGGCGGCACTTGATCGATCACCCCCTCGACCAACTGCACCCCGTCCCCCCGCATGTGCTGGACCGCGAACTTCAGTGCGGTCTCCGGGTCGTCGGCGACGTAGGAGTGCCCTGCGGGGCCCGAGTGGGGCTGAGAGCTCATCGGTCCTCCAGGGGCCGCACGTACGACTGACGACAGCTCCGATTCTCACGCAGCCGCCGCCCTCCCGTCGCGCCCCGATCGCACATTCACTCGAAACGATGAAGCCGCGCCCGTCGCCGCCGGCCCCCGGTCACGGCACCAGCACGAGCCTGCCCCGCAGGCCCCCCTCCGCGAGGCGCGCGTGCGCCTTGGCCGCCTCCTCCAGGGGGTAGGTGTCGGCCACCCGGGTGGTGAGCACGCCCCGGTCCACGAGCGCCGCCAGCTCCGCGAGGCGGGCGCCGTCCGGGCGGACCTGGACGGCGGCGACACGGACGCCGCGTTCGGCGGCGGGGATCGCGTCGGGCCGGGTGGTGACGTAGGCGCCGCCGTCGCGGACGGCGGCCAGGGCGGGACCGCCGAGCGCCGCCGCGTCGAGCGCCGCGTCGACCCGGACGCCGTCCAGGGACGACACGGCCTCGTCCGCCCCCAGCTCCCTCAGCAGCGGCGCGTCGCCGCCGCGGGCCAGGGCGACGACGCGCAGCCCCGCGTGGTGGGCCAGCTGCACGGCGAAGCCCCCGACCGCGCCCGCGGCGCCGGTGACCAGCAGGCGGTCGCCCGGCCGGGCGCCGAGCAGGCCGAGCGCCTGGTCGGCGGTGGGGGCGTTGACCGGGACGGTGGCGGCGTGGACGAGGTCGACGGACGAGGGGGCCGCGGCGACGGCCTCCGCGTCGAGCACGACGTACTCGGCGTGGGCCTTGAGCCGGCCCGACCCGCTCACCAGACCCACGACGGCCGCGCCCTCCGCGAAGCCGGGGACCCCGGCGCCGAGCGCGTCGACCGTCCCGGCGACGTCCCAGCCCAGGCCGAGGAACTCGCCGGGCCCCAGTTCCCGGGGCCCGAACAGTCCGGCCCGGGTGGCGAGATCGGCGGGATTGAGACCGGCCGCGGCGACCCGGATCCGGACCTGGCCCGGTCCCGGCTCGGGCAGCGGCGCCTCGACGACCTCCAGCACCTCGGGCCCGCCGAATCCCCTGATCACAACAGCGCGCATGGCGGAAACTCCCTGTTCTCAACGGTGTGCGGCGGCTGATCCCGCCCACCGCAAACCTAGGGAGAGCTACTCTCTTCTGGTAAGTACGTACCCGGAAGTGCGTACCGTACCCGGAAGTCCGGAGGGAGCCCCATGGCGACGACCACCGCGGCCCAGCGGCGCGAGGAGGCCCGCGCGGTCTACAACGCGTTCATGAAGGGCTGCCCGACGAACGAGCTGCTCGCCCGGATCAGCGACAAATGGGCCGGCCTGCTGCTCTCCGCGCTGGAGGCCGGCCCGCAGCGGTACAGCGACCTCGGCCGCCGCATCCCGGGCGTCAGCCAGAAGATGCTCACGCAGACCCTGCGCACACTGGAGCGCGACGGCCTGGTCTCGCGGACCGTCACACCGTCCGTCCCCGTCCGGGTCGACTACGCCCTCACCCCGCTGGGCGCGAGCCTCGCCCTGCTGTTCTCCGCCGTGAAGAACTGGGCGGAGGAGCACATCGAGGAGGTCTTCGAGGCCCGCGACCGCTACGACGCCGGGACGCCCGCGTCCTGAGCGGGCCGTCCCGGCACCCACCGGACCGGGCACGGGGCCGGCTCCTGCGCCGGTCCCGGTGCGGGTCGACCACGCCCTCGCCCCGCTGGGCGCGAGCCTGGCCCCGCGATCGCCACGACGCCGGGACAGCCGCGTCCGTCGACCGCGGCCCTGGCGCCGGCCGCCGCGGCGCCCACCGGACCGGGAGGGCCGGCGACGGTCCGCGTCGCAAGCCTGCCGATCACCTGTCGCTCTGGAGGGCGTCATCGGCGCGCCGGACGCGACCCGGTCGGCCGCGCCGAGGGCGCCGCCGCCCCGGGCACGGGGCCGACCGCTGGTGCGGGCCGAGCCGATGCGGCGGGCCCGCGCCGCGCTCAGGCGGTCACCGACTCCCTCGGTACCAGCTCGATCAGCTTGTGGTCCTTGCCCCGGTGCAGGTCGATCCTGAGCCGGAGGCCGCCCAGCCGGGCGAGGAACACGCCCACGGAGACGGCCGCCAGCGCCGCGACCAGGCCGCCCGCGAGGAAACCGGTCCTGGCGCCGAACTCGTCGGTCACCCATCCGACGAGCGGGCCGCCGAGCGGGGTGCCGCCGACGAAGACCATCATGAACAGGCTCATGACGCGACCGCGCATGACCGGGTCCGTCGCGAGCTGCACGCTGGCGTTCGCGGTGGTGTTGAACGTCAGCCCGAACATGCCGATCGGCAGCATGAGCACCAGGAACACCCAGTACGTGGGCGACAGCGCGGCCACCATCTCCAGCGCGCCGAAGCCGAACGCGGCCCCCACCAGCAGCCGCAGCCGTGTGCTGCCGCGCCGGGCGGCCAGCAGCGCGCCGATGACGGAGCCGACCGCGAGCACGGAGTTGAACAGGCCGTACATCCCCGCGTCGCCGTGGAAGACGTGGTCGGCGAAGGCGGTCAGCCAGATCGGGAAGTTGTAGGCGAAGGTGCCGATGAAGCCGACCAGGACGATGGGCCAGATCAGTTCGGGCCGGCCGGCCACGTAGCGCAGGCCCTCGCGCAGCTGGCCCTTGCCGCGCGGGGCGGTGGGGACGGCGTACAGGTCGGAGACGCGCATCAGCAGCAGCCCGGCCAGCGGCGCCAGGAAGGACAGGCCGTTGAAGAGGAAGGCCCATCCGCTGCCGACCGCCGTGATCAGCACACCGGCGACGGCGGGGCCGATGAGCCGGGCGCTCTGGAAGTTCGCGGAGTTCAGCGAGACGGCGTTGCGCACGTCGGCCGGTCCGACCATCTCCACCACGAAGGCCTGCCGCGTCGGGTTGTCGACCACGGTGACCATGCCGACGCCGAACGCGATCGCGTAGACGTGCCACACCTGCACCGTGCCGGAGAGCGTGAGCGCCGCCAGCAGCAGGCCGAGCGCGCCCATGGTGATCTGGGTGCCCAGCAGGATCCGGCGCTTGGGGTAGCGGTCGGCGATCACGCCGCCGTAGAGCCCGAAGAGCAGCATCGGCAGGAACTGCAGCGCGGTGGTGATGCCGACCGCGAAGGAGGAGCCGGTCAGGCTCAGTACGAGCCAGTCCTGCGCGATGCGGGACATCCATGTCCCGGTGTTGGAGATCAGCGCGCCCGAGGCGAAGAGCCGGTAGTTGCGGTTGCGCAGCGAGCTGAAGGTGCCCCCGCGGGCGGGGGCGGGCGGCCCTGCGACGCGGGACGCCTCCGCGGCGCCCGCGGCGGTGTCGGCGCCCGCCGGGTTCGCCAGGTCGGCGGGGTCGGCGGCGCCGGCAGCGGCATCGTGAGCTGCCTGGCCGGGGGGTCCGGCGGAATCGATGGACCCGCCCTCGTCGGGCGCGGGACCGGGGGTGGTCGGTTCGGGTGCGGCGTCAGATGCGGCTGCCGAACTCAATCGGGTTTCGCCTCCTCATCGAGGGCTGATGTCGGAGTGGGCGAGCTTCTCCAGGACGGGCGCCGCGGCGCGGAGCGCGGCGCGCTCGTCGTCGTCCAGCCCCTCGATGAGCTGCGCGAGGAAGGCGTTCCTTTTGGCCCGGCTCTCCTCGAGCATCGCTTCGGCAGCCTCGGTCTGCCGGACGACGACCTGGCGGCGGTCGTCCGGGTGGGGGTCCCGGTGGACCAGGCCCTTGGACTCGAGCATGGCGACGATGCGGGTCATCGACGGCGGCTGGACGTGCTCCTTGCGGGCCAGCTCACCGGGTGTGGCGGAGCCGCAGCGGGCCAGGGTGGCCAGCACCGCCATCTCCGTGGGGCTCAGCGACTCGTCGACTCTCTGGTGGCGGAGACGACGGGACAGCCGCATCACGGCGCCGCGCAGCGTGTTCACCGCTGTGCGGTCGTCCTCGGACAGTTCACTCACGTTACTTAGCCTAGCTCATTACTTATGCTAAAGAAAGTCAGGCCTCCCGCGCCAAACGCATTCGTGAGCGAACTCACCCATCCGGGTGAGTTCCGCCCTGAAATCGACGCACGCACGACCGATCGGCGCGGACCCTGGCCCCATGGCTTCGAGAGTGCTCAGCATGCGCATAGACGGGGACTTGCTGGACCGTCTCCAGGCTCACGCCGCGAAACGCGGAATGAGCGTCCAGGACTACATAGTCCGGACGCTCATTCGCGACGACTTCGACGAACGCCTCAAGGCCTCCGTCGACGAGACCGAGCAGTTCTACGCCGACGGCTACGCCAGCCCCAGCGCCGGCATCAGGTAGTAGAAGACGAAGACACCCGCCACCACGTACAGCGCCGCCGGCACCTCGCGGCCGCGCCCCGTCGCCAGCCGCAGCAGGCAGAAGGTGATGAACCCGATGCCGATGCCGTTGGTGATCGAGTAGGTGAAGGGCATCAGCAGCATGGTCAGGAACGCCGGGACGGCGATCGTGAAGTCGCTCCAGTCGATGTCCCGGACCGCGCCCGCCATGATCAGGAAGCCCACCGCCACCAGCGCGGGAGTCGCCGCCTGGGCGGGGACCATGGTGGCCAGCGGGGTGAGGAACAGCGCCACCACGAAGAGCAGACCGGTGACGACCGACGCGAGCCCGGTGCGCGCGCCCTCGCCGGCACCCGCGGTGGACTCCGCGTAGCAGGTGTTGGCCGAGCAGGACGTCAGACCGCCGGCCGCGGTCGCGATGCCGTCGACCATCAGCACCTTGCTCATCCCGGGCAGGTCGCCCTTCTCGTCCAGCAGGTGCGCCTCGTCGCTCACGCCGAGGATGGTGCCCATCGCGTCGAAGAAGCAGCTCAGCAGCACGGTGAAGACGAAGAGCAGACCGGTGACGACGCCGACCTCGCCGAAGCCGCCGAACAGGCTCACCTTGCCCAGCAGCCCGAAGTCGGGGGTGGAGACCGGGTTGCCCGGCCAGTGCGGCACCGTCAGGCCCCACGCGCCCGGCGTGATGTGCGCGACGGCGTCCACGACCAGCGCGAGCACGGTCATCGCCACGATGCTGATGAGGATCGCGCCGGGGACCTTGCGGGCGAGCAGGGCCAGGGTGACCAGCACGCCGAGGATGAAGATCAGCACCGGCCAGCCGAGCAGATGCCCGTTGCCGCCGAGCTGGAGGGGCACGGTGGTGTGCGCGGCGTCCGGGATGCGGGAGACGAAACCGGAGTCGACCAGGCCGATCAGCACGATGAACAGGCCGATGCCGATGGCGATCGCCTTGCGCAGCCCCAGCGGGACCGCGCTCATGACCCGCTCGCGCAGGCCGGTGGCGACCAGCACCATGATCGCCAGGCCCGCGAGGACGACCATGCCCATCGCGTCCGGCCAGCTCATCCGGGGCGCGAGCTGGAGCGCGACGATGGTGTTCACACCGAGGCCGGCCGCGAGCGCGATCGGCACGTTGCCGATGACGCCCATCAGCAGGGTGGTGAACGCGGCGGTCAGGACGGTGGCCGTGACGAGCTGGCCGTTGTCGAGGTGGTGGCCGTACTTGTCCACGCCCGAGCTGAGGATGATCGGGTTCAGGACGATGATGTAGGCCATCGCGAAGAAGGTGGCCAGTCCGCCGCGGATCTCGCGGGGGATCGTGGACCCCCGCTCGGAGATCCGGAAGAACCGGTCGAGCGCGCCGGGGGCGGTCGCCGGGGGCGGGGTCGGGGAGCTGGACACGACCTTTGCGGTGGTCGACGGCGACATGCGGGTCCTTGCGTGGGGGGATCGGGCCGGATTGATCGGGCTTACTTGGATGTTCCTACGAATGATTCACGTCATGCGTGGATGGTTTCAGTATGAACATATGAACGGCTTCCAGGCTATCTCCGCGCGTAGACCCCCTGGCGGGCATGGGTAGGCTGTGCGGTATGAGCAGCAGCGAGCCCGGCACCCACCACCGCACCGCGGGCACAGACGGCACGGACGGCACCAACCGGCCGGCCACGGGCACGAAGGCACCCTTGCGCGAGGCACCGGCGCCGCTGGAGGCCAACGACGTGGCGACCGTCACCGTCGGCACCGTCGTCTGGTTCGCGCTGTTCCTCCTGCAACTGCCCTTCTACGGCTGGTACGCCGACCACGGGCACGCCTGGATCATCTGGACCTGCCTGGCCGGCGGCGGTCTCGGCCTGATCGGCCTCTGGTACGTCCGCGCCCGCCGGGACGCCATCGCCCGGGCCCGGGCCGCCGGACAGACCGGCGAGCCGGAGCACGCCGAGCACGCCTGACCTCCTCCCCCGGGAGGACGACGGCCCCGGAGACCTCCCGGGGACGCACCGCCCCGCGACGCGTCCCCGGCGATCCGCACGTACCGTCGAACCCATGACGGACCGCACGGGAACAGAGGCACGGGACTCCGCGAACGCCCTGCCGCGGGCACTGCGGGGGCTGACGGGTGCCGAGGTCGCGGAACGGGTGGCACGGGGCGAGGTCAACGACGTCCCCGTGACGTCCTCGCGCTCGCTGGCCGAAATCGTGCGGTCGAACATCTTCACCCGCTTCAACGCCATCATCGGCGTGCTCTTCCTGATCATCCTGGTGGTCGGCCCCATCCAGGACGGGCTGTTCGGCTTCGTGATCATCGCCAACACCGGCATCGGGATCTTCCAGGAGTGGCGCGCCAAGAAGACCCTCGACGGCCTCGCCGTCATCGGCGAGGCCAAACCGGTGGTCCGCCGGGACGGCGTCCCGACACGCGTCCCCACCTCGGGGATCGTGCTCGGTGATCTGGTGGAGCTCGGACCCGGCGACAAGGTGGTGGTCGACGGCGAGGTCGCCGAGGCCGACAACCTGGAGGTCGACGAGTCCCTGCTCACCGGGGAGGCCGACCCCGTGGTCAAGCACCCCGGCGACCCGGTGATGTCCGGCAGCTTCGTCGTCGCCGGCGGCGGCGCCTTCACCGCCACCAAGGTCGGCCGTGAGGCGTACGCCGCGCAACTGGCCGAGGAGGCCAGCCGCTTCACCCTCGTCCACTCCGAACTGCGCAGCGGCATCAGCCGGATCCTCAAGTACGTGACCTGGATGATGGTCCCGACCGCGATCGGCCTCATCGTCAGCCAGCTCGTGCTGGAGACCAGCGACTGGCGCGAGGCCGTCCGCCGCATGGTCGGCGGCATCGTGCCGATGGTGCCCGAGGGACTGGTGCTGCTGACCTCGGTGGCCTTCGCGATCGGTGTGGTCCGGCTGGGCCGCAAGCAGTGCCTGGTGCAGGAACTGCCCGCGATCGAGGGACTCGCCCGGGTCGACGTGGTGTGCCTGGACAAGACCGGCACGCTCACCGAGGGCGGCATGGACGTCTCCGCGCTGCGCCTGCTGGACGGCCTGCCCGAGCCGTACGTACGGCAGGTGCTGGGCGCCGTCAGCGCCTCCGACCCGCGGCCCAACCCCACGCTCGCGGCGGTCGCCGAGGCCTACCCCGCCCCCGGTGACGGCTGGCACGTCACGGAGGCACTGCCGTTCTCCTCCGCCCGCAAGTACAGCGGCGCCGCCTTCACCGAGCCCGACGGCGACAGCAGCACCTGGCTGCTCGGCGCCCCCGACGTGCTGCTCCCCGGCGGCGACCGCGCCCTCGCCGAGATCGACGACCTCAACGCCCAGGGGCTGCGCGTCCTGCTGCTCGCCCGCGCCCGCAAGGGGCTGGCCGACCCCGCGGTCACCGCCTCGGTGACCCCCGCCGCGCTCGTGGTGCTGGAGCAGCGGCTGCGCCCCGACGCGGGGGACACACTGCGCTACTTCGCCGAGCAGGACGTGCAGGCCAAGGTCATCTCGGGCGACAACGCGGTCTCGGTCGGCGCGGTCGCCGGCAAGCTGGGCCTGCCCGGCGCGCACGCCCCGGTGGACGCCCGCCGGCTGCCGGCCGACCGCGGCGAGATGGCGGCCGTCCTCGACCGCGGCACGGTCTTCGGGCGCGTCACGCCGCAGCAGAAGCGGGACATGGTGGGCGCGCTCCAGTCACGCGGCCACAACGTCGCGATGACCGGCGACGGGGTCAACGACGTGCTCGCGCTCAAGGACGCCGACATCGGCGTCGCCATGGGCTCCGGCTCCGAGGCCACCCGGGCCGTCGCGCAGATCGTCCTGCTGAACAACAGCTTCGCGACCCTGCCCTCGGTCGTCGCCGAGGGCCGCCGCGTCATCGGGAACATCACGCGCGTCGCGACGCTCTTCCTCACCAAGACGGTGTACTCGGTGCTGCTCGCCCTGCTGGTGGTCATCTGGCACGCGCCGTACCCGTTCCTGCCCCGGCATCTGACGCTGCTGTCCACCCTCACCATCGGGGTGCCCGCCTTCTTCCTGGCCCTGGCCCCCAACAAGGAGCGGGCCAAGCCGCAGTTCGTGCGGCGGGTGATGCGGTACTCGCTGCCGGCCGGGGTGATCGCGGGTGTCGCCACCTTCGTGACGTACCTGCTCGCCCGCCACCACTACCAGGGGCCCGACACGCTCCCCGCCGAGACCAGCGCGGCCACGCTGACGCTCTTCCTCATCGCCATGTGGGTGCTGGCGATCGTCGCCCGCCCCTACACCTGGTGGCGGATCGTGCTGGTGCTCGCCATGGGAGCGGCCTTCCTGGTCGTCCTGGCCGTCCCCTGGCTCCAGGACTTCTTCGCCCTCCGCCTCGTCGGCACCCAGGCCCCCTGGACCGCCGTCGCCGTGGCGGTCGCGGCGTCGGCGGTCCTGGAAGTGGTGTGGCGCCGGGTGTCCCGGACGGACGACGCCTGAGGCACCCGGCGCCGTGACGTCACTTCACGTCGACGTAGTCCGCGGAGGCGAAGGACGAGCCGGTCGTGGACGAGCCGGCGTAGGCGTAGCGCCAGTAGCCGTCCGCGGCCGCCTTGACCGTGGTCCTCAGCGCGCCCGTGCTGCTCGCCGTGATGGTCCGGACGTTGACGAAGTTCGGCGTGCCCGCCTTGCGGAACTGGAGCACGACCTTCTGCTTGCCGTAGCCCGCGTACTTGTGGGTCTGCCAGTTCGCGAGGGTCAGGGCACCGGTGACGGTGAGGGTCTTGCCCTTCTTCACCGGCTCGGGCGCGGCGTTGACCGTCAGGTGGGAGGCGCGCACCACCTTGAAGGTCTTGGCCGGGTCCTTCTGGATGTAGTGGCCGTTGTTCAGGCCGTTCGCGTAGGCCCACATCTTCCAGGTGCCGGCCAGGGCGTTCTTGCCCGGGTCGACGATGTCGGTCAGCACGCAGGTGTAGGTGGCCGCGGTGTGCTTGCCGCAGATGGGCAGGATCGTCGCGCCGCCGTCGTGGTGGTTGACGTCCGCGCCGTGGTAGAGGATGCCGCCGGCGTCGCTGATGCCGTCGGGGTCGGAGGCGGTCAACCGCACCGTGACCCAGGCCCGGCCGTTGGCGCCGAGGACGATGGGCTTGCCGTTGTTGATCACCAGGTTGGTGATCTTGGTGTTTCCGAAGACGATGTCCTTCGGAGCCGTCGTGGCGGCCTGCGCGGCCGGCACCGCGAGCGCCGACAGAGCCAGGACGCCGCTCACGGCGATCGCGGTGGTACGAGTACGCGTGTGCATGATTACCCCCACATCGATACGGTCCCGCCGCGAGTCCCCCTGGCGGGTGACGTTGCCGTCGTGAGAACCACTGTGCACGCGCTTTCCGGCCGCGCCGAGGGTTACCGCCCGTACGCCGCCCGTTCGTCGACCCGCTGTTGCAGGACGCCGACATCGTCACCGGAACCGTCGCGCGGCGGCACCCGCCGTTCATGTACGGCGGGTGCCGCGCGCCCCCCGGACACACGGCAGCCGGACCCCGCGGCGCGGGGTCCGGCTGCCGTGGTGCGTGGTGCGGTGCCTACTTGACGTCGACGTAGTCCGCGGCCGCGGAGACCGCGACGGTGGTGGTGTTGCCGGTGTAGACGTAGCGCCAGTAGCCGTCCGCGGCAGCCTTGACCGTGGTCTTCAGCGCGCCCGTGCTGCTCGTCGTGACGGTCTTGACGTTCACGAAGTTCGTCGTGCCCGCCTTGCGGAACTGGAGCGTCGCCTTCTGGCCGGCGAAGGCGGCGTACTTGGCCGTCTTCCAGTCGGCGCGGGTCAGCGAGCCGGTGACCGTGAGGGTCGCGCCCTTCTTGACCGGCTCCGGCGCGGCGTTGACCGTCAGCCTCGTGGCGCGCAGCACCTTGGTGGTGGCGACCTTGTCCTTGGTGACGACGCCCTTGCCGGTGTTCAGGTCGGCGTCCTTCGGGATCACCACGCCGTAGGCGTACCAGGTGCCGCCCGCGGCGTTGTCGCCGATGTTGCTCTTGGCGTTGACCTTGAAGGTGACGGTGCAGGTCGAGGTCGTGCTGTTCACGGCCTTGCACACCGGGTCGGCGTCCGCCGAGTCGAGCTCGTCGCCCGCGGCGTTGTGCAGGAAGGCGACACCGGCGAGGGCGATGCCGGAGTCGTCGCTCGCCGTGAGGGTGGCCGTGAACGTCTGGTTGCCGGTGCCCAGCACAATGGGCTTGCCGCCGTTGACGACGACCTTGCCGATCGTGGCGGCCTTGGCGGTGTCGGCGCTGGCCGCCGGAACGGCCAGAACGGAGAGAGCCGCGGCAGTGCCCAGCACAACCGTGGCGGTACGTATACGCATGTGTCCCCACATTGTGGAACGAGGGGCCTGGCCCCGAGTGAGCGCCGAGAATGGCGGCTCGCATCGTATACACGTCCCGTCCGGCGCCGGGAAACCGGGTGGCCCGGACTCAGTCGAACCAGCGGTCCCGGGCCAGTTCCTCCGTCCGGGACCCGTCCTCCAGCAGCGCGGCGACCTCGAACCGGCGCTGCCAGGCGCCCGCCGCCCAGGACAGGCCCGCGGCGACGCCCTCCAGGGTGGCGGCGTGCAGGGTGCCGTCGATCCAGCGCCAGTCGAGTTCCACGCGGGCGCCGTCGGGGCCCTCGACGAGCAGCTCCTCGTGCTCGACGTACGTCAGGGGCGCTCCGGGCAGCAGCTCGCGCACCGCCTCGGCGACGTCGTGGAGCTCGCCCTCGGAGACGACGGGGGCGGCGAAGGCCTCGCTGAGCCGGCGCACCTGGAACAGCTCGGCGAGAGCGGCGGCACGCGCCGGCGGCACGGGCAGCAGTGGCAGGCCCCCGGCGAGCGGCAGCAGGTCCGGGGTGTCCGCGACGAGGGCGTCGGGAGCCTCGACGATCTCCGGGTACCGGCTGTCGACGACGGCCCGCAGATCGTCGGGCAGCGTCACCTGCTCGGGGTCGAGGGCGGCCAGCTGCGCGTAGAGGCGGTGCAGCTGGGCCGGGGTGACGGTGCGGCGCGGATCGGCGAGCCGGCCGAGCAGTTCGGCGGCGCCGCCGGGCTCGTCGAGCAGGGCGGTGGCGGAGGTGCGCACGCCGAGGGCGCGCAGCACCTGGTCGTCCACGGCGCCGGCCTCGGCCTCGTCGTACAGCCCGGCGAGCAGCGGGTCGCTGCCCACGGCGCGCAGGCCGACCGGGCGCCGCCCGTCGAGGACGGGATGGTCGCGCAGCCACCAGGCGGTGTACGGGCTCACGGACTCCGTCGTGCCGTCGGGCAGCAGCACCCGCACCGGCTGGGTGATCGCGTCGCGCAGCGGCGGCACGGACAGCATGGCGAGCGCCTGCGGCCACGCGTCGTCGTCGACGAGGTCGAGGTCGCGGACGGCGACGATCTCGGTGGCGACCGGCGGCACATCGGTGTCGGGCAGCTGGTCGAGGACGTCCTCGCACCACACGTCGACCGCGTCGAGCAGCCCGGCGTCGTCCGGCTCCGCCCAGTCGCTCTCCCGGGGCTCCAGCTCGTCCGGGTCGAGCACCACGTCGGTGGCGCGGACCAGGGCGAAGGTGGCCAGTACACCGACCGCGGTCAGCGGCTGCTCGCCCCAGCGGGAGGCCAGGTCCTCGTCCACGGCGCCGAGTTCACCCTCGCGGATGACCTGCTCGAAGAGGCTGCCGGGCAGGACCAGCTCACCGGCGGGGGCGAGTTCGCCCTCGTCGTCGGGGAGCGCGAGCGCCGCCAGCCACGGCTCGTCGCCGGGGGCGAGGTTCGCGGCGCGGGCCAGGCCGAGGACGACCTCGGCCAGTTCCTCGGGGTCGAGGGCGTTCTCGTCCCAGACTTCGCCGGCCTCCAGGGAAGCGGCGACCGCCGCCCGCACCTGAGGGGTCGTCAGAACGGCGCGGGGGGTCGCCGGGGTGGCCCCCAGCTTCTCCAGCAGCGGGTGCGTGGCGTCCGGATCGGCCACCTTCAGCCCCAGCCGCGCCAGTTCGGAGGCCGCAGGCAGGGCGGTGCCGGCCGCCGCCTGGTCCCCGTCGCCGTACACGCTGTCCATCTCCGGCAGCGGCAGCAGCACTTGACGCGGGCCCACGACCGTACGGCCCCCTGCCAGCGGCACCGGCAGGCCGCTGAGGCGGTCCGGGTCGGTACCGGCCAGCGAGTCGTAGAGCCGCCGCCACCAGGGCGCGGGACGCTCCGCACCGGCGAGACGGTCGATGGCGTCGCCCAGCGGCAACCGCGCCACGCCCAGCACCCGCAGCTCCGGGCGGCGCTCCAGACCGGGAGGCAGCAACGTCGGGAAGACCTCGGCCAGCACACGGACGGTCTCCGCCCCCGCGCCCTCGACGACCTCGGCCTCCACCGGGCGCAGCGCCGCCGGCAGGGCGTCCTCCTCGTCCGGGCCCGCGGGAACGTCCGCCGCACGCGGCAGAAAAGCCACCCGGGGCAGCAGCTCCAGCACCCGGCGGCGCAGCTCCGCGTCCAACTCGCCCTTGCCGAGCGGTCCGGGCACGAGGTCCACGATGCCCGGGCCGACCGGCCGCCAGCCGGCGAGCAGCGTCACGAACGCCTCCGCGGCCCGTCCCACCAGGAAGGCGGTCAGCGGGCCCGGCGCGGCGTGCCGGCGGGTCGGGTCCAGCGGGAGCGAGGCGATCAGCAGCGCGGGCAGGCCCAGCGGCTCGTCCGTCGGCGTCGGCGCGTGCACGAACGGCGCGGTGCGCGGCCGCTCCGGCTCGCCCTCGGCCCCGACGGGCACGGCCCAGGTCACCGACCACACCGGCCGCAGCCGCTCCTCGACCGGCCGGTCGACCAGCAGCGCCGGGTCCAACTGCCCGGCGTCGGTCACCGTGCGCCAGCGCGTCGTGCCGTTCGCGCTGTCCTCGATCACGGTGAGGCCGTCGTCCGTGCGACGGGTCAGCGTGCGCACGCCCTCCGGCGTCTCTACGACGACCTCGGACAGGCCCGGGAGGGTCAGCAGCAGCGCGTCGTCGATCGAGGCCAGCAGCCGGCCCGCCAGGTCGGCTGCGGCGCCGTCGCGCAACGGCAGCACCACGACGGTGTCGTAGCCGTCCGGGGCGGTGCCCTCGGCGGGCAGCGGCAGCCGCAGCACCGGCACGTGGCCGTCACGGCGGCGCAGCTCGTCGGTGAGCCCCGGCGAACGGCCGCCGGTCTCGTTCGCCAGATCGCGTGCCTCCGCCAGCGACCAGCGCACACCCCCGGTGCGGCTGAGGATCGCGGGCTCGTCCGACACCGCGAGCACGGCGGAGAAGCCCACGCCGAAGCGGCCGACGACGGCCGCGGCGTCGACCGCCTCACGCTTGGCGCTGGCGCGCAGCGTCGACAGGGACTCGACGCCCGCGGCGTCGAGGTGCGCGCCGGTGTTCGCCGCGGCGAGCACGTCCTCCCGGAGGGTGAGCCGCAGCCGGCCCGGCACGCCGGCGCGGATCGCCGCGTCCGCGGCGTTCTGGGCCAGCTCCACGACGAGGCGGTCCCGGTAGCCGCCGAGGGCGAGGTCCTCCTCCGCGTTGGCGTCCTCACGGAACCGGGCGGGCGACGCCGCCCACGCGTCCAGCACGGCCCGCCGCAGCCGGTCCGTCCCGAACGGATCTGCGCCCCGGTCCATCGCGGTCCCGCTCACGTCGCCTCTTCCCCTCACGCCTAGCCTGTGGGCCCGACGCTACCGTCTTTCCCCGCCCTCCCGCCCGTGTGCCCGGCGCGGTCCGGGCGCCCCGCCGCAAGTGGTGTGGGGGCCGGGTCCGGGGCCTCCGGGGCTGCACGTCCTGGACTGGATATTTACGTGCATTTCCGGTGTCTTCGACTGTTCACCCCGGGTGCCGCACACAAATATGCCGAACGTCCAGAACATCCACCCCTACGACCCCGCCCCCTCCGTCTCGTCCTGCGCCTGATCCCCGGTGGGTGGGTGAGAGGGCGGTCCGGGGTCACCGCAAGTGCTCATCTGAACCCCCACCGGCCGTAAGTCGCCCCAACGACCCCGGGAGGGGGTGCGCCGGGGTCCGCCCGCAGGGGACGAGCGGCAACCGCCTGGTCGATGCCGAATGATGTGGGGGCAAACCGCGAGCCCCGAGGACGGACTCCGGAGCGGCGCCGACCCCACAACGCACGCAGCGCAGGGCCCGCACTTACCGCGCCGGGCACTCGGGAGGGAGGGCGGGGAAAAAACCTGGGCCCGGTCAGGCGAAGCGCAGCGGCTAGCTGTGGCCCAACTCTTCCTGCGGGGTCGAGTCCTCGACAGACCCCTGCCGGTCCGGATGAAGCGGCAGCGGCTCCACCGCGGTCTCGTCCAGCACGGGCGGCGCCGGCCGCGGCGTCTTCGGCATGACCGCCGCCTCGGAGTGGGCGCCGCAGCCGTAGGCGAGGGAGACGACACGCCCGTCCGCGGGCGCGAACTCGTTGGCGCACACGCCGAAGGCCTGCCGGAGGGAGCCCGCGAGGGGGACGAGGAAGCCGCAGGAGACGCACTGGGCCGGGGCGGACTGCGCCATGGGGGCCTTGGGGCCGTACTCGTCCTCCCAGCGGTCCGCGGCGACGTGCAGCCCGTAGCGGGAGAGCACGCGCGGGCGGCCCATGCCGATCTCCTCGGCGACCGCGGCGATGGTCCCGAAGGAGGGCGCCATGGGCAGCTGCGCCGGCGGGCCGGCGGCGACGTCGGCGTCCTCGGCCTCGACGAGTTCGGCCATCTCCTCGGAGACGGCGGAGTTCGGCGGCGGGACGTCCTCGCCGGAGAAGCCCGCTTCGAGGCGCAGGTCCTCGGACTCGGTGGGCAGGAGGTCGCCGGGGCCGAGGTCACCCGGGCGGAGGCGCTCGCTCCACGGCACCCATTCGGGCGCGAGGACCGCGTCGGGGCCGGGGAGCAGGACGGTCTCGTCGAGGGTGACGGCCTTGGCCCGGGAGGCGCGGGTGAGGGTGACCGCCCAGCGCCAGCCCCGGTAGCCCGCCTCGCGGCAGTCGAAGAGGTGGGTGACGACACGCTCGCCCTCGGCCACCGCTCCGAGGTGCTCGCCGACCGCCTCGGGGCCGAAGGCCTCGACGGCCGCCTCGAAGGCGACGTCGACCGCCTCGGCGCACTGGCGGTCAGGGGTACGGCTTCGCATCGCAGCACTCACAAGAATCGATTCTCTCCTACGCCGTTTCACGTGTGCGCCGCCGAGACCGGGCGGGCGGTGGCGGAGCGGACCGGAGGACCGCTTCAACGCTGCCGGCCCGAACGAACTCGGGCGCACCTGTTGACTCCATTCTGCGCGATCGCACGCTATCGGTGCGCACCCCGTTCGGAAAGCCGCCCGGTAGGGCAGACTGGCCAGCGTGGCACGCACAGTGACGTCCGGCCCCGGTCCGGTCCGCAGGGCGGGGACCGCTGTCGCGCGTGCCGCGCAGCGTTCGTCGGGCGCCGTGGTCCGCCGCGTCCGGCGTCACACGCATGCCGGGGGCGCGGGCGAGTCGGGTCTGGCGAAGCTGATCGAGTTGCACGCGGTGAACAGCGCGGGCGACATGCTGATCACGATCGCGCTCGCGAGCACGATCTTCTTCTCGGTGCCGACGGGCGAGGCCCGCGGCCGGGTCGCCCTGTACCTGCTGGTGACGATGGCGCCGTTCGCGCTCCTCGCGCCGGTCATCGGCCCGCTGCTGGACCGGGTGCCGCACGGGCGGCGGGCGGCGATGGCGGTCTCCATGCTCGTGCGGGCGATCCTCGCCTGGACGATGGCGAGCGTGGTGGCGACGGCCGGGCTGGAGCTGTACCCGGCCGCGCTGGGCGTGCTGGTCGCCTCGAAGGCGTACGGAGTGGTGCGCAGCGCCGTCGTGCCGCGACTGCTGCCGGCCCGTACGACGCTGGTGAAGGCGAACTCGCGCGTGACGCTGGCCGGTCTGCTGGCCACGGCCGCCGCCGCGCCCATCGGCGGCCTGCTGCACCTGCTGGGGCCCGGCGCGCCGCTGTACGGGGCCTTCGTGGTCTTCGCGTGCGGCACGCTGCTGTCCTTCTCGCTCCCGCACAAGGTCGACTCGGCCAAGGGCGAGGCGCGCGCCGAACTGACGGCCGGTGCCGGCGCGACCTCCCTGGACAAGGAGGACCGGCGGCCGGGCCGGCCGCGGCGGCCGGGGCTGGGCAGCGTCGGCGGCCCCGTGCTGTACGCGCTCCAGGCGAACGCGGCGCTGCGCGCGCTGTCCGGCTTCCTGACGCTCTTCCTGGCGTTCCTGCTGCGCGACCACCCGCTGGGCGGGCTGTCGGGCCCGGTCTCGCTCGGTGTCGCCGCGGTCTCCGCCGGGGTGGGCAACGCCTTCGGCACCGCGCTGGGCTCGTGGCTGAAGGACCGCGGCCCGGAGCGGATCATCATGTTCGCGATGATCGGCGCACTGACGGCGACATGCGTGGCGGCGGCCCGGTACGGGGTGCTGACCATCGCGCTGGTCGCGGCGGGAGCCGGGGTCGCGCAGGCGCTGAGCAAGCTCTCCCTCGACGCGATGATCCAGCGGGACGTGCCGGAGGAGGTGCGCACCTCGGCCTTCGCCCGGTCCGAGACCGCGTTGCAGCTCGCGTGGGTGATCGGCGGTGCGGTGGGGATCGTGCTGCCGCTCAACGGCACCCTGGGGATGTCCGTGGCCGCCTTCATGGTCGCGGTCGGCTTCACCTTCTCGGTGCGCGGGCTGGTCTCCGCCTCGCGCCGCCGGGCGACGCGCCCCCGGACGGTGTAAAGGGCCCGGCGTTTTCCCGCGGCGGCCGCGTGCCGCGGCAGGCCGGGCGGCAGCCGGGCGGCGGAAACCCGAGGTGGCGGGGACACGAGCCGACCCCCGCGCAGCGTGGACGCACCCGCCCGGTAGCCTCACCCCCATGAGCATTCGCCGCCGCGCCGCCGCCCTCGGGGCCGTGTCCCTCGGGCTGATCGCCCTCTCCGCCTGCGAGAAGCCGACGCCTCTGGTGACCGTCACCGTCGGCGGCGACACCGTGACCACCGAGGCAGCCGACAACTGTTACGCAGACGGCGACAAGCTGACGGAGAAGGCCTTCCTGGCCTGCCTGGACGGCACGCCGAAGAAGACGCTCACGGTGCACACCGGCGACAAGGTGCGGATCGGTGTCGACCCGTCGATCTCCGACAAGGGCTGGGTCGTGGCGACCGGCACCTCCGGCAAGTCCGGTCTGCTCAAGGGCGTGACCTACCGCTCCATCGACGCGGAGACGCTGTTCTCGGACTCCCAGACCGGGCAGACCGCCGACGAGGTCACCCTGAACGTCATCGAGACGGCCGGCACCCAGGAGTATCTGGGCGTCTGGCAGTTCAAGCTGAAGATGGCGGACTGACCGGCGCGCCGCGGATGATTCCCCGCCTTCTGGTCGTCACCGCCGTAGCGGCGGAACGGGACGCGGTCGTGCGCGCCTTCGGCAGCCGGCCCGCCGAACATCCGCTGCCCGGCGGGCGGACGGCGCTGCGCGCGCCGACGGCCACGGTGCTGGCCGCGGGCGTGGGCCCGGCCGCCGCGGCGGCGGGAACGGCGGCGGCGCTGGCCAGCGCCCCGTACGACCTGGTCGTCTCGGCCGGTATCGCCGGCGGGTTCGAGCCCGTCGCACGCATCGGTTCGACCCTGGTCGCCGAGTCGATCGTGGCGGCCGACCTCGGCGCCGAGGGACCGGAGGGCTTCATCCCGGTCGCGGAACTGGGCTTCGGCACCTCCGCCCACCAGCCGCCGCGGGAGCTGTCGCGGCGCGTCGCGGTGGCGCTGGGCGCCGAGTACGGGCCGCTGCTGACCGTCTCCACGGTCACCGGGTCCGCGGAACGGGCCGCCGAGCTGGTCAAGCGGCACCCCGGCGCGGTGGGCGAGGCCATGGAGGGCTTCGGGGTCGCCGAGGCGGCCGTGGCGCACCGGGTGCCGGTGCTGGAGATCCGCACCGTCGCCAATCCCGTCGGGCCGCGGGACCGGGCGTCCTGGCGGGTGCCCGACGCGCTCGACGCGCTCACGGAGGTGTTCGCGCTGCTGCGGAAGCAGCCGGACCTGCTGGACGTTGGAGATCCGACATGAGCGAATCCGCCGCACTGCGCATCGCGTACTCCCCCTGCCCCAACGACACGTTCGTCTTCCACGCCCTGGCGCACGGCCTCGTGCCGGACGCGCCGGACGTGGACGTGACGTTCGCGGACATCGACATCACCAACGGCATGGCCGAGCGCGGCGAACTCGACGTGCTCAAGGTGTCGTACGCCGTGCTGCCGTACGTCCTCGACGAGTACACGCTGCTGCCCGGCGGCGGCGCGCTCGGCCGGGGCTGCGGCCCGCTGGTGCTGACCGCCGAGGAGGGCTCGGGCAAGGGCGCCGACCTCAGCGGGCGCACGGTCGCGGTGCCGAGCGAGCGCTCGACGGCGTACCTGCTCTTCCGGCTCTGGGCGGCGGCCGAAGTGCCGGGCGGCGTCGGCGAGATCGTGGTCCTGCCGTTCCACGAGATCATGCCCGCGGTGCGCGACGGCCGGGTGGACGCGGGCCTGGTCATCCACGAGGCGCGCTTCACCTACCAGAACTACGGGCTGCACAAGCTCGCCGACATGGGCGAGCACTGGGAGCAGACCACCGGCCTGCCGATCCCGCTGGGCGCGATCATCGCCAAGCGCTCGCTGGGCGAGGAGCGGCTGCGCGCGCTCGCCGCGGCGGTGCACACCTCCGTCCGCATGGCCTGGGACGACCCGGACGCCTCCCGCTCCTACGTCATGGAGCACGCGCAGGAGATGGACCCGAAGGTGGCGGACCAGCACATCGGGCTGTACGTCAACGAGTTCACCTCGGCCCTCGGCGAGGACGGCTACGCGGCGATCCGCGGCCTGCTCACCCGGGCGGCGGCCGAGGGACTGGTACCGCCCCTCGGCCCCGGCGCGCTGGACTTCTGACGCCGGCCGCCGGCCCCGCGGGCCGGCCCGCCGGCGCGTCGGTCAGACGTCGAGCTGGTCGGCGACGACCCGCAGCACGGACGCGATCTTGTGGCCGTGCTCCTTGTCCGGGTAGCGGCCGCGCTGCAGCGAGCGGGCGACGTCCTCCAGCAGGGTCGTGAGGTCCTGGACGATCGGGGCCAGTTCGTCCGGCTTGCGGCGCTGCGCGGCGGCCACGGACGGCGCGGGGTCGAGCAGGACCACCGAGAGCGCCTGGTCGCCGCGCTGCCCGGCGACCACGCCGAACTCCACACGCTGGCCCGGCTTGAGCACGGCGACCCCGTCCGGCAGCACGGAGGAGTGGACGAAGACGTCACCGCCGTCGTCGCGGGAGAGGAAGCCGAAGCCCTTCTCGCTGTTGAACCACTTCACCTTGCCGGTAGGCACGTCCGACCTCGTCCTCGCTGTAGAAGGAAAAAAGCACTTGGATAGCAAGACAGCGGGTCCCTTCACAGACCCGCTGCCCCAAGGCTAATGGCCCCGGGGCGTGTGACAAGACGCCGTCGGCTTCTCTCCCCGGTGGTCGTCATCCGGCCGATGCGCTGCGTCTTCCTCCCGCGATCTACCCTGGTGCGGTGAGTAACGAAACCCGGAAACCGGGCGATGTGCTGGTGCGCGTCGGCGGCGTGGTCTTCGCCGTCGGGGCACTGGCCACACTCGCCACCGTGGCCCCCCTCCTGCTCGGCTCGGACCCGCTGCCGACCGCCGCCTACCTGGTGTCCATGCTGATGGGCGTGGGCTTCGCGCTGGCACTGGCCGGATTGCTGCGGTCGGCCAGGGCGCAGAGCCGTCAGGCGACGTCCGGGACGTAGCCGGCGAACCAGGCGGGGAACTCCGTCAGATCGGCGAGTACGACATCCGCGCCGGCGGCGCGCAGTTCGTCCGCGCCGACCGGCCCGGTGGGGACCGCCACGGACAGCGCACCCGCCGTACGGGCTCCCACGACATCGCCGACATGGTCTCCGACGTAGACGGTCGCCCCGTACTCGGTGAGCGCCTCCGCCTTCGCCTCGGCCCACAGCCACCCGCGCAGTTCGTCGACGGCGATGCCCAGGTGGTCCAGGTGCAGCCGGGCGTTCGGCTCGTGCTTGGCGGTCACCACCACGACCCGCCCGCCGGCCGCGCGCACGGCCGCCACGGCCTCCCGGGCGCCGGGCATCGCCGGGGTGGGGGCGATGGCGTAGTCGGGGTAGAGCGCCCGATAGCGGTCGGCGGCCGACGGGATGTCCTCGGCGGGGAACCACTGGGCCAGCTCCCAGTCCAGCGGCGGCCCGAGGCGGGTCACGGCGAGCGCCGAGTCGATGGCGACGCCCGTCTCCGCGGAGAGGCGGTCGTAGGCGGCCTTGATGCCGGGACGGGAGTCGATCAGGGTCATGTCGAGGTCGAAGCCGACGGTTATGGGCATAGCAGACACCCTAACCACCCCGCCCCGGCCCCTGCGGGCCCGGTCACCGCACCCCCTGCCCCGCCGGTGGGCCGTCACCGCGACGGTCGTGTCGAACTGCTCGGACGCCGGGGCAACACGCCGCGGCGCATCGCCCTCCCGCCGAGGGTGCTCGGGGATGTCCCCGGCGAAGCTGAGGACGTCGCGGCACGGGGCGCCTCCCAGCGGTGCCCCTTGCGGGGGCACCCCCGGCGAAGGCTGGGAAGTGCCATGCCGGGGCATCGCCAGCGGAGGGGAGGAGGTTGGGGCACGGAGGTGCCACCCGGCGGGTGCCTTTGCGGGGCGCCCAGCGGTAACCGGGGGGCGGACACCTGGCAGCGGCAGCCCCCGGCGGTAGCCCGGGTGGGCCCCCCGGCGCGGGCGGGGAAGCTCCCCGCTCCGGGGGCACCCAGCAGCAGGCGGCGCGGTGCCGGCGGTAGCCCTCGCAGCACGCACCCCCGGCCCAAGGCCGAGGGAAGGACCGCGCACGGGACCCGGCGATGCAGAGAAAGCCGCGGCACGGGAGCGCCTCCGAGCGGCAGCCCATGCCGGGGTCCTCGGCCGAAGGCCGGCGATGTGCGCTGCTCCGGGATACCCCCGGCGGAGCTGAGGGAATCGCGGCACGGGCGCATCACCCCGCCGCAGACACCCCCAGCCAAAGGCCGAAGAAGCCCCGTGCACGGGGCACCCCCCAGCGGCAGCCGGCGGCAGGCCTTGGCTAGCGGCGGGGGCGGGCGGCGCGCCGGCCGCGCCACAGCAGGAAGAGTGCCGAGGCCACGGCCGCGATGCGCAGGGCGACGGGGAGGACGTCGCCGATCGCGTCCCTCATCTGCCCCTGCGGGATGGGCTCGCCCCAGCGGCCGTCCAGCCGTCCCCACAACCAGACCAGCGCGCCCGCGGCCACCGTGCCGGGCACGCCCAGCGCGGCGAAGCGGGCCGCGCGGCGGGACAGCCGGCGCGAGGAGTAGGCGATCGCCCAGCCCGCGAGGAGGGCGATCCAGGAACCGAGGACCGCGCCGGCGAGCAGCAGCAGCGCGGCCACCGTCTCCAGCAGGGCCGACGGCCGCCACGACCGCTTGCGGGGCGGCGCCTCGGCCTGCTCGGGCTGGGGCTCGGCCTCCTCATCCGGATCGGGTTCCGGCTCGGGCTCGGGGGGCGTCATCGGGATCGTCACCCCGCCCGTCATGCCGGGCAGCCCCGCCAGTTCGTCGCCGGGCACCGCCGGGCGCAGCGACGGCTGCCGCCCTTCCGCCAGCCGCCACCAGTCCGGCTGCGCGGCGGGCCGCGGCTCCGGCCCGGGCTCGGGCTCGGGCTCGTCGGGCCGCCCCGGCAGCGCGGCGGCGTCCCGCACCACCTCGTCGGGTGTCCCCAGCCGCTTCAGGATGCGCCGCACCGCCGTGGAGCTGTCGCTCCGCCCGCGCTCCCGGTCGATGTCCTCCCGCAGCCGTGCCACGAGCTCCGCCCGGCGGGCCGCGGGCAGCGCCGTCTGCGCCAGGTCCCCCACCCTGCTCAGGTAGTCCAGCACCAACTGGTCGCCCTCCGCACCCATGCCCCGAAAACTACCCCCTCGGGCTGCCCCAACGCCCGTCCCGGCCCCCGGCGTTCGGCCCCCCGCGGACCCCGTCGGGGAGCGCCGCCGGAGAGGGCTGGGGGATTACGGGCGGGGGCGGCGCGGCTAATGTGGGTGAGATGACCACCGAAGGGCCCGCGGCGGAGCCGCGCACGCTGGCGGAGGATCTCCGCGCCCGTGGCGACGGGGCGTTGTCCGCGCTGCTCAGGGCGCGTCCGGACCTGCTGAGTCCCGTGCCCAACGACCTGTCGCAGCTGGCGACCCGCGCCGGGACGCGGGCGTCGGTGGTGCGGGCCCTGGAGCGGCTGGACCGGTTCACGCTCCAGGTGGCGGAGGCGCTCGCGATCGTCCCGGACGGCGCGCCGTACGGGACGCTGCTCGCGCTGATGGGCCCTGAGGCGGCCGACGCGCTGCCCGGGGCGCTGGAGACGCTGCGGGCGCAGGCCCTGCTGTGGGGCGGGGACGACCGGCTGCGGCTGGTGCGGACCGCGCGCGACATCCTGGCCCCGACCGCGGGCAGCCTCTCGCCGACCGGGCTGGGCCCGAGTGTCGCCGAGGCGACGTCGGGGATGTCACCGGGCCGCCTCCAGCAGATCCTGGAGGGTGCCGGGCTGCCGCCGACGCACGACCCGGTGAGCGCGGTCGACGCGCTGACCTCGCTGTTCGCGGACCGGACGCGGATGACCGCGCTGCTCCAGGAGGCGCCGCCGGAAGCGACCGCGGTCCTGGGCAGGCTGACGTGGGGTCCGCCGTACGGCGAGGTGGCGGATGTCGGCGCCCCGCCGCCGCCCGTACGGTGGCTGCTGGAGCGGGGGCTGCTGCTGCCCGCCGGGGCCCGCAATGTCGTCCTCCCCCGGGAGGTGGCCCTGTATCTGCGGGACGGCCGTGCGCACCGTACGGCCGAGCCGGTGCCGCCGGTGGTGGAACCGCGCGCGCACGATCCACAGGCTGTGGACGCGACTGCGGCCGGCCAGGCGTTCACGGCCATCCGCACGGTCGAGGAACTGCTCAAGCAGTGGGAGACCGGCGGCCCGCAGATCCTGCGCGCGGGCGGCCTGAGCGTGCGCGACCTGAAGCGGGTGGCGACGGCCCTGGACGTGGCGGAGCCGGTCGCCGCGTTCTGGCTGGAGCTCGCCTACGCCGCCGGCCTGGTCGCCTCCGACGGCGAGGTGGACGAGGCGTACGCGCCCACGCCCGGGTACGACGAATGGCTGCTGCTGCCGGCCGAGCTGCGCTGGGCGGCGCTGGTCGCGGCGTGGCTGACGGCCACCCGGACCTCCGGTGTGGTGGGCACCCGGGACCCCAAGGGCCGCGCCCTGGCCGCGCTGGGCCCCGATCTGGACCGCTCGCTCGCACCCGAGATCCGCCGTCAGGTCCTGGGCTTCCTCGCCGCGCTGCCGGCCGGCGCCTCCGCCACGCCCGACGCCCTGCTGGCGCGGCTGCGCTGGGAGCGTCCGCTGCGCGGCGGTGTGTCGATGGACGGGCTGCGCGCGGACCTCGTGCGGTGGTCGGCGTCGGAGGCGGAGCTGCTGGGGGTCACGGGGCGCGGCGCGCTGGCGGCGCACGGCCGGGCGCTGCTGTCCGGCGACGGGGACCGGGCCGCGCGTGCCGCCGCGCTGCTGCGGCCGCTGCTGCCCGAGCCGCTGGACCACGTGCTGCTCCAGGCCGACCTGACCGCCGTCGCGCCGGGCCCGCTCCAGCCGCATCTGGCGGAGACGCTGCACGTGCTGGCGGACATCGAGTCCAAGGGCGGTGCGACGGTGTACCGCTTCACGCCCGAGTCCGTGCGGCGCGCCCTGGACGCCGGGCGCACGGCGGCCGAACTGCACGCCTTCCTGGCGGCGCACTCGCGCACCCCCGTGCCGCAGCCGCTCAGCTACCTCATCGACGACGTGGCCCGCCGCCACGGCCGGCTGCGGGTCGGCGCGGCCTCGGCGTATCTGCGCTGCGACGACGACGCCCTGATCAGCGAGGTGCTGGCGGACCGCCGTTCGGCGGGTCTCGGGCTGCGCCGCCTCGCGCCGACCGTGCTCGCCGCCCAGGCCGACCCGGGCACGCTGCTGGAACGGCTGCGGGCGATGGGGCTGGCGCCGGCCGCGGAGTCCGCCGAGGGGGACGTGCTGATCACCCGCGCCGACGCCCGCAGGACGCCGCCGCGCAGCGCCCCCGTCCCGGTGACGGACGGCCCGCCGGTCCCGGACGGCACGCTGCTGGCGGCCGCGGTGAAGGCCATAAGGGCGGGCGACCGCGCCTCGACGGCGGTCCGCCGGGAGAGCGTGCCGCGCCCCGCCGCGGGCGGCGAACGGGGACTGCCCCGTACGGCCGCGGCGGAGACCCTGGCGACGATGCAGGCCGCGGTGCTCACCGGCGAGTCGGTGTGGATCGGCTACGTCAACGCGGACGGCGCCGCCAGCCAGCGCGTCATCGGCCCGCTGCGCGTCGAGGGCGGCTTCGTGACCGCCTACGACCACACCGCCGACGAGGTCCGCACCTTCGCCCTGCACCGCATCACGGGCGTCTCCGAACTCGCCGACGACCTGGCGTAGCCCGTCCGGGCCCGCCCCGCACGCTCACGCAGTGCCTTGAGGCGGCTCGGGGGCCGCCCGGGGATGGAAGACGGGGAGGGGAGCGTTAGTGAGGGGCGATGAGGGACCATGGGTAGTTCAGCCCGGCAGCGGGCCCGGTCCCGGCCCGCCCCTATGCGGAGGTTTGTGTGTCCTGTCTGATCGTCCAGAGCGACAAGACCCTGCTCCTGGAGGTCGACCACGAGCTGGCCGACGAGTGCCGGCGGGCCATCGCCCCGTTCGCGGAGCTGGAGCGCGCGCCGGAGCACATCCACACCTACCGCCTCACGCCGCTCGGTCTGTGGAACGCGCGGGCCGCTGGGCACGACGCGGAGCAGGTGGTGGACGCGCTGGTGAAGTTCTCCCGCTACCCCGTGCCGCACGCGCTGCTGGTGGACATCGCCGAGACCATGGACCGGTACGGCCGGCTGACGCTGAGCAAGCACCCGGCGCACGGCCTGGTGCTGACCTCCACGGACCGGCCGGTGCTGGAGGAGATCCTGCGTTCGAAGAAGGTGGCCCCGCTGGTGGGCGCCCGGATCGATCCGGACACCGTGGTCGTGCATCCCTCGGAGCGCGGCCAGATCAAGCAGGTGCTGCTGAAGCTGGGCTGGCCCGCCGAGGACCTGGCCGGGTACGTGGACGGCGAGGCGCACCCGATCGAGCTGGCGGAGAACGGCTGGGCGCTGCGCCCGTACCAGAAGCAGGCCGTCGAGGGCTTCTGGCACGGCGGCTCCGGTGTGGTCGTGCTGCCCTGCGGCGCCGGGAAGACGCTGGTCGGTGCCGGTGCGATGGCCGAGGCGAAGGCCACGACGCTGATCCTGGTGACGAACACCGTCTCGGCCCGGCAGTGGAAGCACGAGCTGGTGAAGCGGACCTCGCTGACCGAGGACGAGATCGGCGAGTACAGCGGCACGCGCAAGGAGATCCGCCCGGTCACCATCGCGACGTACCAGGTGCTGACGACCAAGCGGAAGGGCGTCTACCCGCACCTGGAGCTCTTCGACTCCCGCGACTGGGGCCTGATCGTCTACGACGAGGTGCACCTGCTGCCCGCCCCGGTCTTCAAGTTCACCGCCGACCTCCAGGCCCGCCGCCGGCTGGGCCTGACCGCGACGCTGGTGCGCGAGGACGGCCGGGAGTCGGACGTCTTCTCGCTGATCGGCCCCAAGCGCTTCGACGCGCCGTGGAAGGAGATCGAGGCGCAGGGCTACATCGCGCCCGCGGACTGCGTGGAGGTGCGGGTCAACCTGACGGACTCCGAGCGGCTGGCGTACGCCACCGCCGAGGCCGAGGAGAAGTACCGCTACTGCGCCACGACCGCGACCAAGCGGAAGGTCACCGAGGCGCTGGTGGCCAAGCACCAGGGCGAGCAGACGCTGGTCATCGGGCAGTACATCGACCAGCTGGACGAGCTGGGCGAGCATCTGAACGCCCCGGTCATCAAGGGCGAGACGACCAACGCGCAGCGCGAGAAGCTCTTCGACGCCTTCCGGGAGGGCGAGATCTCGGTGCTGGTGGTCTCGAAGGTCGCCAACTTCTCCATCGACCTGCCCGAGGCGACGGTCGCCATCCAGGTGTCCGGCACGTTCGGCTCCCGTCAGGAGGAGGCGCAGCGCCTCGGCCGGGTGCTGCGGCCGAAGGCGGACGGTCACGAGGCCCGCTTCTACTCGGTGGTCGCGCGCGACACCATCGACCAGGACTTCGCCGCCCACCGGCAGCGCTTCCTGGCCGAGCAGGGCTACGCGTACCGCATCGTGGACGCGGACGAGCTGCTCTGACGGGGGCTGTCCGGGGCCGTCAGTAGCGCGTGCCGTCGGGGCCGAGCAGGACGACGCGGCAGGCGCTCGTCACGTAGACCCTGGCGGCGCGCAGCGCGTTGCCCAGCAGGTACCGCGGACGGCGGTGCGCGGCGTCCGCCGTCAGGGCGGTGCTGCCCCGGACGCGGGATGTACGGGCTCGTGCCATGCCCCCAATGTACGCACATGTGATGCTTTAGGGAGAGCTGTTCCCGCACGCGACGGGAAATCCATTCGCGCCCTCCGTCCCGGCGGCGTAGGATCCTTCGTCTTGCCGCCCGCCCCCGAGGGGACGGTGCCACCGGCCGGACGGAAACCGGCCGGGTCATGGTGTTACTCGCATTCGTATCAGGACAGCGCCCCGCCGACGCGCCCCCGCGCGTGCCGGTCCGGGGCCGGCTGAGCCATGCCCTACGTGCCGCCGGAGGCAACCCGTGCCCGGGGAACAATCCCTCACCACCGATCATCCGCTCGACCGCGAACGCGCCCACCTCGCCGCGTCCCGCTCCGCGCTGCGCGCCATGCGTGCCGACGTCGAGGCGCTCGACATCAAGGACGTGACCGCCAACTGGGTGAACGCCGAAGTGCTCCAGCGGGACATGGACGCGCGTATCAAGGCCCTCGCGGACCTCGCCCACACCCCGCTCTTCTTCGGCCGCCTCGACTACCTGGACGGTCGGGCCTCCCGCGGCGGGACCGCCGAGGCCGCCGAAGCCGCCGAAGACGAAGAGCACCGCTTCTACATCGGCCGCCGCCACGTCCACGACGCCGACGGCGACCCCATGGTCATCGACTGGCGGGCGCCGGTCTCCCAGCCCTTCTACCGCGCCTCCCGCAAGGACCCGCAGGACGTCGCGCTGCGCCGCCGCTTCGGCTACACCGGCGGCGACCTGACCGCGTACGAGGACGAGCACCTCACCGACCCGAGCGAGGCGCAGACCTCCAGCAGGCTGCTCCAGCAGGAGATCGAGCGGCCCCGCGTCGGCCCGATGCGGGACATCGTCGCCACGATCCAGCCGGAGCAGGACGAGATCGTCCGCGCCGGGATCGGCGGCACGGTCTGCGTGCAGGGCGCGCCCGGCACCGGGAAGACCGCCGTCGGCCTGCACCGGGTGGCGTACCTGCTGTACGCGCACCGCGAACGCCTCGCCCGCACGGGCACCCTCGTCATCGGCCCGAACGCCTCCTTCCTGCACTACATCGAGCAGGTGCTGCCCGCGCTGGGCGAGCTCAGCGTCAAGCAGGCCACCGTCGACGACCTGGTCGCGCACGTCCCCGTCCGGGGCACCGACAGCGCGGCGGCCGCCCAGGTGAAGGGCGACGCGCGGATGGCGGAGGTGCTGCGCCGGGCGGTCCGCTCGGGCATCCGGATGCCCACCGAGCCCGTCGTCGTGGTGCGCGGCTCGCGGCGCTGGCGGGTCCCGGCCCACGCGCTGGAGGAGCTGGTCCGCGAGCTGATGGAGCGCGACATCCGGTACGGCGCCGCCCGCGAGGCCCTGCCGCAGCGGATCGCGCACGCCGTGCTGGTGCAGATGGAGGCGGCCGGCGAGGCGCCGGACGACCGTGTGCAGGACGCGGTGGCCCGCAACGCGGCGGTCAAGGCCGCCGTGAAGGAGGCCTGGCCGCCGGTGGACCCGGCGAAGACGGTGCTGCGGCTGCTGTCCGAGCCGGAGTTCCTGGCGCGGTGCGCGGAGGGCCTGCTCACGGAGGAGGAGCAGAAGCAGGTCCTGTGGGCGAAGCCGGCCCGGGGGATCGCCTCCGCGAAGTGGTCGGCGGCCGACACCGTGCTGATCGACGAGGCCCACGACCTGGTGCACCGCACCGGCTCGCTCGGCCATGTCGTGCTGGACGAGGCCCAGGACCTGTCCCCCATGCAGTACCGGGCCGTCGGGCGGCGCTGCTCCACCGGTTCGGCGACCGTGCTGGGCGACCTGGCGCAGGGCACGACCCCGTGGGCCACCGCCACCTGGGAGGAGGCGCTGGCCCACCTGGGCAAGCCGGGCTCCCAGGTCGAGGAGCTGACCCAGGGCTTCCGCGTGCCGCTGGAGGTCATCGCCTACGCCTCCCGGCTGCTGCCCGCCATCGCCCCGGGCCTGACCGAGGCCACGTCCGTCCGCGACAGCCCGGGCGCGTTCTCCGTCACGGAGGTGCCCGCGCGGGAGCTGACCGACGCGGTGGTCACCGCCTGCCGGGAGGCCCTGGAGCGCGAGGGTTCCACGGGCCTGATCGCCGCCGACGCCCGTCTCCCGGCGCTGGCCGAGGCGCTGGCGGCGGCCGGGCTGACGTATCTGTCGCCCGGTGAGGAGACCACCCCGGACGTCCGGCTCACGCTCGTCCCCGCTTCGCTGGCCAAGGGCCTGGAGTACGACTACGTCGTGCTCGACGAGCCCGCCGCCGTCGTCGACGGCGAGCCCGACGAGCGCACGGGCCTGCGCCGCCTGTACGTCTCCCTGACCCGCGCCGTCTCGGGCCTCGCGGTCCTGCACTCCGCACCGCTGCCGGAGGCGCTGCGTTAGCGGTGCCCCGGGCCGATGGCTGAGGCAGGACCGTGCCCGGGGGCACGCGGCGGTGGCCGGGTGGCCCGGACCGCGGCGTCAGTGCGAGGCCGCCGCCGCGGCCAGGGCCGCCCGCAGGTGGCCGTCCGCGTCCGTGAGGAGGCGGGCGGCCGTCGCCGCGTCGACCCCGGCGAGCAGGACGAGGACGGCGTCCTTGACCTCGCCGCCGGTCGCGGTGAGGGCGGCCTCGATCTCGTCGTCGGGGGCGCCGGTGGCCTGGGCGACGATGCTGCGGGAGCGGGCGCGCAGCTTCTCGTTGGAGGCGCGGACGTCGACCATCAGATTCCCGTAGGTCTTGCCCAGCCTGATCATCGTGATGGTCGAGAGCATGTTGAGGACGAGCTTCTGGGCGGTGCCCGCCTTGAGCCGGGTGGAACCGGTCAGGAACTCCGGGCCCGTGACGACCTCGATGCCGTGCTCGGCCGCGGCGGCGAGCGGGGAGCCGGCGTTGCAGGACAGCCCGACGGTCAGGGCGCCCAGGGCGCGGGCGTGCTCGACGGCGCCGACGGCGTAGGGGGTGCGGCCGGAGGCGGAGACGCCGACGACGGCGTCGTCCGGGCCGAGGCCGAGCGCGTCGAGGTCGGCGGCGGCCAGTTCGCGGCTGTCCTCCGCGCCCTCGACGGCGTCGGACATCGCGCGCGGGCCGCCCGCGATGAGCCCGGTGACCTGCCCGGGCGTGGTGTTGAAGGTCGGCGGGCACTCGCTGGCGTCCAGGACGCCGAGGCGCCCGGCGGTGCCCGCGCCCGCGTAGACGAGACGGCCGCCGCGGGACATCCGCGCGGCGATGCCGTCGATCGCGGCGGCGACGGCGGGGAGTCGGGCGGCGACGGCGGCCGGCACGGAGCCGTCCTCGGTGTTCATCAGGCGGGCGATGTCGAGCGTGGCGAGCCGGTCGATCTCGGCGAGGTCGGGGCGGAAGGCCTCGGTGGTCAGCAGGTCCAGTTCGCGGCGGAGCTCGGCGTGCGTCATGTGCGGTGGTTCCTTCGGGGGCTGTGACGATGGGCCAGGGCTTCGTACGACGCGGCCAGGGCCGGTCCCGCGGTGTCGTAGGTCCGTTGCGCGACGCCGACGAACAGGCAGTCCACGACCAGCAGTTGGCTGGTGCGGCTGGACATGGCCGCCGGGCGGAACTCGCTCTCCCGGCTGCTGGAGGTGAGCAGCACATGGTCGGCGTACTGGGTGGCCGTGCCGTCGGCGCGGCCGGTGATCGCGATGGTGGTGGCGCCCCGGTCGAAGGCGGCACGCAGGGGTTCGACCACGTCGTGAGTGTGCCCGGAGTGGGTGACGGCCACGGCAACGTCGCCTTGCCGGAGCTGCACCGCGTTGGTGACGGCGAGGTGGGGGTCGGAGAGCGCGTGCGCGATCAGGCCGATGCGCAGCAGCTTCTGCACCAGGTCCTGGGCGACCAGGCTGGACGCCCCTATCCCGTAGACGTCGATGCGGCGGGCGGCGGCCAGCGCGGCGACCGCGGCCTCCAGTTGGGAGACGTCCAGTTGCGCGGCGGTGTCGGCGAGGCAGCGCTGCTCGTCCTCCGCGAGCTTGGCCACGACCTCGGAGAGCGGGTCGCCAACGGCGATGTCCGGGGTGACGGCGGGCCGGCCGCCCGCCTCCTCGCGGGCGGCGAAGGCGGCCAGGGCGAGCCGCAGATCGCGGTAGCCGGGGTAGCCCAGCACCCGTGCCGTGCGGACGACGGTGGCCTCGCTGGTGCCGGTGCGGACGGCCAGCGCGGTCACGGTGAGCCGGGAGCACTCCGCGGGGTCGGCGACGACGGCCTCCGCGACGCGCTGCATGGAGCGGGTCATGGTGGGGGCCAGGGTCCTGACCTTGGCGGCCAGCCCCCCGGCACTGAAAGTTTCCTTCATTTTCTCGGCCACACCGCGAAAGCTATTTTCACGGGCGTACGGCGTCAAGGACGTCAGGACGGCCACTGGGCGACAATAGGGGGCATGGATCCCGACGTTCCCGGCGCCCCGGGCGCCCCCGCCGCACTGGAAGCCGCGCTGCACGGTGCGCGAGCGCTCATCCTCGCCGACCTCACCGCCACCGACGTGACCGACCCCGGGATCGTCTCCCTCGTCGAGGACACCGTCGCGCAGCGCCGCTGGTGGGTGGAGCAGTGGCCGGACGGTGCCGCGTTCGTCGCGGGCCTGGTCGCGCAGGACGTCAAGGACGCCCTGCTGGAACGAATGGGCCGGTGGCCGCTCTGCCCGCACTGCGCGGACCCGCACGCCCTGGACGTCGAACCCGAACTGGGTCCCGACCCGCACTGGGTCTGCGAGTCGCTGGGCGAGGCCGTGGCCCCCGTCGGCTCGCTGGCCGCCGCGATGGGCGGGGCCCGCTGACCGTGGCCCTCTACATCGACCCGCCGACCTGGCCGGGTCACGGCAGGCTGTGGTCGCACCTGGTCAGCGACGCCTCCTACGAGGAACTGCACACCTTCGCCGCGGCGATCGGCTGCCCGCCGCGGGCGTTCGACGGGGACCACTACGACCTGCCCAGTGAGCGCTACGCCTCCGCGGTGGCCGCGGGGGCGGCGGAGGTCGGCAGCAAGGAGTTGCTGCGCAGGCTGACGGAGGCGGGGTTGCGCGTGCGGAAGCGGCGGTCGCCTTCGGATGCGGGGGCGTGAGTTTTTGCTTCTGGGGTGGGTTTGCGGGGGTGGACGGTTGTGCGTTCCGTGCCGGCTCGTTGTGGCTGAGCGCGCAGTTCCCAGCGCCCCTGACGGGGCCCGATGTCGCGGGCCCCGGGCGGGGCGTCAGGCGCTGACGTATTGGGCGAGGTGGGTGGCGGTGAGGGTGGTGGGGGTGGCGACGAGGTCGGCGGGGGTGCCCTCGAAGACGATGCGGCCGCCGTCGTGGCCGGCGCCCGGGCCGAGGTCGATGATCCAGTCGGCGTGCGCCATGACCGCCTGGTGGTGCTCGACCACGATGACCGACTTGCCGGAGTCGACGAGCCGGTCGAGCAGGCCGAGCAGTTGCTCGACGTCGGCGAGGTGGAGGCCGGCGGTCGGCTCGTCGAGCACGTAGATGCCGCCCTTGTCGGCCATGTGCGTCGCCAGCTTGAGGCGCTGGCGCTCACCGCCGGACAGCGTGGTGAGCGGCTGGCCGAGGCTGAGGTAGCCGAGGCCGACGTCGGCGAGGCGGGTGAGGATGGCGTGCGCGGCAGGGATGCGGGCCTCGCCCGCGCCGAAGAACTCCTCGGCCCCGGTCACCGACATCGCGAGCACCTCGCTGATGTCGCGGCCGCCGAGGTGGTACTCCAGCACCGCCGCCTGGAACCGCTTGCCCTCGCACTCCTCGCAGGTGGTGGCGACGCCGGCCATCATCGCCAGGTCCGTGTAGATCACGCCGGCGCCGTTGCAGCCCGGGCAGGCGCCCTCCGAGTTGGCGCTGAACAGCGCCGGCTTCACGCCGTTGGCCTTGGCGAACGCCTTGCGGATCGGCTCCAGCAGCCCGGTGTACGTCGCCGGGTTGCTGCGCCGCGAGCCGCGGATCGGGCTCTGGTCGACCGAGACCACGCCCGCGCCGGGCGGGATCGACCCGTGCACGAGCGAGCTCTTGCCGGAGCCGGCCACGCCGGTGACGACCGCCAGCACCCCGAGCGGGATGTCGACGTCGACGTCCTGAAGGTTGTGCGCGGTCGCGCCGCGGATCTCCAGGGTGCCGGTGGGCTTGCGCACGCTCTCCTTGAGCCGGGCGCGGTCGTCGAAGTGGCGGCCGGTGACCGTGCCGGCCGCCCGCAGCCCGTCGACCGTGCCCTCGAAGCAGACGCTGCCGCCCGCGGTGCCGGCGCCGGGGCCGAGGTCGACGACGTGGTCGGCGATCGCGATCACCTCGGGCTTGTGCTCGACGACGAGCACCGTGTTGCCCTTGTCCCGCAGCCGCAGCAGCAGGCCGTTCATGCGCTGGATGTCGTGGGGGTGCAGGCCGACGGTGGGCTCGTCGAAGACGTACGTGACGTCGGTGAGCGAGGAGCCGAGGTGGCGGATCATCTTGACGCGCTGCGCCTCGCCGCCCGACAGCGTGCCGGAAGGCCGGTCCAGGGAGAGGTAGCCGAGGCCGATCTCGGCGAAGGAGTCGAAGGTGTCCACCAGGGCCGTCAGCAGGGGCGCGACGGAGGGCTCGTCCAGCGCGCGGACCCATTCGGCGAGGTCGCTGACCTGCATCGCGCAGGCGTCGGCGATGCTGATCCCGCCGATCTTCGAGGAGCGGGCCGCCTCGGTCAGCCGCGTGCCGTCGCACTCGGGGCAGACGGTGAACGTCATCGCCCGCTCAACGAACGCGCGGATGTGCGGCTGGAGGGCGTCGACGTCCTTGGCGAGCATCGACTTCTGGATCTTCGGGATCAGCCCCTCGTAGGTCAGGTTGATCCCCTCGACCTTGATCTTGGTCGGCTCCTTGTGGAGGAGGTCGTGGAGTTCCTTCTTGGTGTACTTGCGGATCGGCTTGTCCGGGTCGAAGAAGCCGCTGCCGCGGAAAATGCGGCCGAACCAGCCGTCCATGCTGTAGCCGGGGACGGTGATCGCGCCCTCGTTGAGCGACTTGCTGTCGTCGTAGAGCTGGGTCAGGTCGATGTCGGTGACCGTGCCCCGGCCCTCGCAGCGCGGGCACATGCCGCCGAGGCGGTTGAAGGTCGCCTTCACCGTCTTCTTCGCGCCGCGCTCGACGGTGATCGCGCCGCTCGCCCGGACCGAGGCGACGTTGAAGGAGAACGCGTTGGGCGAGCCGATGTGCGGCTGCCCGAGCCGGCTGAACAGGATGCGCAGCATCGCGTTGGCGTCGGTGGCGGTGCCGACCGTGGAGCGGGGGTCGGCGCCCAGCCGCTGCTGGTCGACAATGATCGCCGTGGTCAGCCCGTCGAGGACGTCGACCTCGGGCCGGGCCAGCGTCGGCATGAAGCCCTGCACGAAGGCGCTGTAGGTCTCGTTGATCAGCCGCTGGGACTCCGCGGCGACCGTGCCGAAGACGAGCGAGCTCTTGCCCGAGCCGGAGACCCCGGTGAACACCGTCAGCCGGCGCTTGGGGATCTCGACGCTGACGTCCTTGAGGTTGTTCACACGCGCGCCGTGCACGCGGATCAGATCGTGGCTGTCGGCACTGTGCAGCGCGTGCGGCCGCGGGTCCGTCCTCGTGTCCGTGCTCATCGTGTCTCCCTCGGTCCCTCTGAGTCGGTACTGGTGTCCCACCGGCATCGAACAGTACGTCCGGTCGCCGTGTCCGCGCTTCCGGCCGACCGGTCCGGCCGGCCGGAGGCGGCCGCGGCTCACCGGTCCTGGATCAGCCCGAGGACATTGCCGTCGAGGTCGGTGAAGGTGGCCACGAGGCGGCCGCCGCCGACGTCGCGCACCGGGTCCTTGACGGTGGCGCCCGCGGCGGTCACCTCGGCGAGCTTCGCCTCGATGTCCGCCACGTGCCAGTGGGCGACCGGCGAGGTCATGCCCTGCGGTCCGCCGCTCGGCACCAGGCCGATCTGCTGGCCCTCGACCTCGAAGCCGACGTAGTACTCGCTGTCGTGCTGCGGGGCGACACCGAGCAGGGCGGTGTACACCTCCTTCGCCTTCGCGAGGTCGGAGACGGGATGCAGCACGGTCTTGATGCCCTGGGTGGAAGAGCCGCTCATGGTCACTCCTGAGGTCGTGGGTCGGGGCGGGGCGGCGGCGGTGGCGCCGTCGCCCGCTCTGTCCGCCACGCTAATCGCGACCCGGCCGCCGGGGCTTCTCGAATCCTGACCGGTTCGGTCCCGTCCCGGTCAGAGCGGGTCGCCCTGGAGCCGTCCCTCGGGGAGCCTGCGTCCGCACAGCGCGGACGCCAGGTCGCCGGCCTCACCGCTCAGGGCGGGTCCTGAGCCGTAGGACCAGTCCAGGTCGGTGGCGCGCAGGGCGCGGCCGTCGACCGCCACACCGAAGTGGGCGTGGCCGCCGCCGTACGTCAGGTCGTTCAGGACGGCGGTGACGGCCTGCTCCGGGGCCCGGCGCTCCACGCCGAGGGGCACGGTGATGTCGAGGCCGTGGATCACCACGTGGTTGAGGGCGCCGCGGACCCCGCCGCCGGGCGGGGTCCAGTGGTGCATGACCTGCGAGCGCAGCCCGGCGACGAGGGTGTCCTCCGGCAGCGCCGCGTCGCGGACGGCGACGGCGTTCGACAAGCGGGTGAAGTCGTAGTCGCAGGCGCGCAGTTCGGCCATGAACTCGTCTTCGGTGAAGCGTGCCGCCATGGTCATGTGCGCCACGACCTCGCGCACCCGCCAGCCCTCGCAGAGCGAGGGGGTGTCCCACCGGTCCTTGCCCGCCCCGTCGAGGAGGTCGGCGAGGGAGAGGTACGCGGTGGTGAGCGCGGATCGCAGTACGGCGTCATCGGTCATGGCGGCCGCCTTCCGGTGGGTGCGGGCACGACAGGTCTCAGAGGGCAGACCGGTCCGGCGGCGCGGAGTCATCGGCGGAGAGCAGGAGTTCCAGTTCCGTGGTGAGGTTGCGGCGAGCCGTGTCCTCCCAGCGCTCGTAGCCGATGGTGGTGCGGAACAGCCGCGGCAGCGCGAGGAGCTGGCGCAGTACGCCGGCGCGGCCGGCGCGGAAGGCGTCGTCGGGGACGAAGCCGTACTCGTCGCGGACGGCGGCGGCGTAGGCGGCGTAGGCGACGGGGTCGCCGGCCAGGACCGCGAGGTCGGCGTCGCACAGCACCTGGCCGTTGCGGTCGCCGTCGCCGGGGTGGTGGGTGACGGTGAGCCGGACGAGGCGGGCGACCTCGGCGGTGATGGTGTCGGGGACGGCCGCCTCGGGCAGCGCGCGTTCGGCGAGGCGGGCGCTGCGCTCCTCGTTCTCGGAGCGGTCGGGGCGGTAGACGGCGTCGTGGAACCAGGCGGCGAGCAGCACCGCGTCGATGTCCTCGGCGTACTCGGCCAGGGAGTCGACGTGGACGAGCACCGCGGCCAGGTGGTCGGTGGTGTGGTAGCGGCGTTGGGGTTCGGCCCAGCGGGCGAGCAGGTCCTCGCCGTAGGGCCTCGGGTCGACGGACTCGGTCTGGCAGCGGCGCAGCAGCGCGCTCCAGTGCGTCAGCAGCTCGGGATCGGTGGCGGCCATGTCGGCCATTGTGGAGCACGGGGGTCGCGGGCCGGTGGAGGCATGTGGGATCCTGAATATATGTCTAGACCAATTTTCGAAGTGATCGCGCTCGACGCCGACGACGCACGCGCGGCCCAGGCGGGGGGCGCGGACCGCCTCGAACTGGTCACCGACATGTCCGCCGACGGCCTGACCCCGCGCCGGGAGGTCTTCGCGGCCGTGCGCGCCGCGGTGGAGGTGCCGGTACGCGTGATGCTGCGCGGCCGGGCCGACTTCGCGGCGGGCGACGCCCAGGAGGTCGACGCGCTGTGCGCCGCGGCGGCCGCGCTGCGCACGGAGGGGGCCGACGAGTTCGTGCTCGGCTTCCTCGACGCCGCCGGCGGCCCCGACCTGCGGGCGGTGCGGATGCTGGCCGACGCCGTGGGTCCGGGCGCGCGCTGGACGTTCCACCGCGCGATCGACCACTGCGCGGACCGCGCGGCGCTGCGCGCGGCCCTGCGGGGACTGCCCGGGCACGACACGTACCTGACGGCGGGATCGGCCCGCGGGGTCGACACCGGCCTGGACGTCCTGGTCGCGGAGGCGGCGGAGGGCGCGCCCGGCGATCCCCAGTTGATGGTCGGCGGCGGCCTGCGCGCTGAGCACCTGCCCCGGCTGCTGGCGGCGGGCATCGACGCCTTCCACGTCGGCGGCGCGGTCCGCCCCGACGGCTGGTCGGGCCCGGTCGCCGCGGAAGCCGTCCGCACCTGGCGCGAACTGCTCGACGCGCCGGTCGCCGTGGGCTAGCCCGACTCGGTCCCCCGCCCGAACCTCCCTGCGCCCTCCCCCCCCTCGGCCCGCCACATCGGCCGGGCGGCGGAGGTGCGCCAGGGGGCGCGGTCGGCGCGGAGGCCCTGCACACCCGGCGCTGCCTGCTCGACGCGCCTACCCCCGGGCCAGGCCTCTGGCCGGCCCCCGCGGGAACCGCCCGCCCACGCCCCTCGCCACGTTGGCCGGCAACCGGAGGAGCAGCAAGGCGCTGCGCCAGAGTGCCCGGTCGGCGCAGAGGCCCCACGCCCCCGGCGCAACCTGCCCAACCGCCCCTCGCCGTGGGGCCAGCCCTCCAACCGGGCGCGAGGATGCGGGCCTCGGCCCGGTCCTCGCGGGAACGCCCGCTCGGCCGGGCGGCGGAAGGGCGGCGTCCCGTCCGTGGTGACGGAGTTGGCATCGGCCGTGAGGTGGACCGGCTCCCTTGGCAGCCGTACCGCTCGATCAGGGCTTCGGCGTCGTCGCGCGCGGAGCGGTTCCGGAAGCCGTGGTCCCGACCGCGTCGCGCCCGGCATCCGCTCGACCAGTTCCTGCCGCTCTCACGGCGGACCTCTTCCGTGAGCCGGTCGTAGGGCTCGGCCTCCCGTTCCACCCCGGAGTCTCGCCCGCTGAGTCGCTGCCGGACCGCTTCGTCGGTGGGGAGCCGGGCGAGCCGCCCGAGAGGCCGCACCTCAGCACCACCGTGCCCGTCCGGCAGGCGGAATCCGGACGCGCCACGGTCCGCCCTCGGCGGCTGGTCGGGCCCGGTCGGCGCAGCGGCCGTACGCAGCCGGCGCGGGCCGCCGGCGAGGCCGGGGGCAGGCGGCCGCGAGGGCCGCCTCATCGCTCAGCGCCGGGAGGCGGGGACGCGGGAACGCCCGAGGGCGGCACCCCGTGGGGGGTGCCGCCCTCGTTCGTGTACTGCTGAACCCTCGCGGGATCAGAAGTCCATGTCACCGCCCGGCATGCCGCCGCCGGCCGGGGCCGCGGCCTTCTCCGGCTTGTCGGCGATGACGGCCTCGGTGGTGAGGAAGAGCGCGGCGATGGACGCCGCGTTCTGCAGCGCGGAGCGCGTCACCTTGGCCGGGTCGATGATGCCCTCGGCGATCAGGTCGACGTACTCACCGGACGCGGCGTTGAGGCCGTGACCCGGGGTGAGGTTGCGGACCTTCTCCACCACGACGCCGCCCTCGAGGCCGGCGTTGACCGCGATCTGCTTCAGCGGGGCCTCCAGGGCCAGCTTCACGATCGCCGCACCGGTGGCCTCGTCGCCGTCGAGCTCGAGCTTCTCGAAGACGTTGGACGCCTGGAGCAGAGCCACGCCACCACCGGCGACGATGCCCTCCTCGACGGCGGCCTTGGCGTTGCGCACCGCGTCCTCGATGCGGTGCTTGCGCTCCTTGAGCTCGACCTCGGTGGCCGCGCCGGCCTTGATGACGGCCACGCCGCCGGCCAGCTTGGCGAGGCGCTCCTGGAGCTTCTCGCGGTCGTAGTCCGAGTCGCTGTTCTCGATCTCGGCACGGATCTGGTTGACCCGGCCCTGGATCTGGTCGGCGTCGCCGGAGCCGTCCACGATGGTGGTCTCGTCCTTGGTGACGACGACCTTGCGGGCGCGGCCCAGCAGCTCCAGACCGGCGTTCTCCAGCTTGAGGCCGACCTCCTCGGACACCACGGTGCCACCGGTGAGGATGGCGATGTCCTGGAGCATGGCCTTGCGGCGGTCGCCGAAGCCCGGGGCCTTGACGGCGACGGACTTGAAGGTGCCGCGGATCTTGTTGACCACCAGGGTCGACAGGGCCTCGCCGTCCACGTCCTCGGCGATGATCAGCAGCGCCTTGCCGGACTGCATGACCTTCTCCAGCAGCGGGAGCAGGTCCTTGACCGCGGAGATCTTGGAGTTGACGATCAGGATGTACGGGTCGTCGAAGACGGTCTCCATACGCTCCAGGTCGGTGGCGAAGTACGCCGAGATGTAGCCCTTGTCGAAGCGCATACCCTCGGTGAGCTCCAGCTCCAGACCGAAGGTCTGGGACTCCTCGACGGTGATGACGCCTTCCTTGCCGACCTTGTCCATCGCCTCGGCGATGAGCTCGCCGATCTGGGGGTCAGCGGCGGAGATGGAGGCGGTGGAGGCGATCTGCTCCTTGGTCTCCACGTCCTTCGCCTGCTCGAGCAGGGCGGCGGAAACGGCCTCGACGGCCGCCTCGATGCCACGCTTCAGGGCCATCGGGTTCGCACCCGCGGCCACGTTGCGCAGGCCCTCGCGGACCAGCGCCTGGGCGAGGACGGTCGCGGTCGTCGTGCCGTCACCGGCGACGTCGTCCGTCTTCTTCGCGACCTCCTTGACCAGCTCCGCGCCGATCTTCTCGTACGGGTCCTCGAGCTCGATCTCCTTGGCGATGGACACACCATCGTTGGTGATCGTGGGGGCGCCCCACTTCTTCTCGAGGACGACGTTGCGGCCCTTGGGGCCGAGGGTGACCTTGACGGCGTCGGCGAGCTGGTTCATCCCGCGCTCGAGACCGCGCCGTGCCTCCTCGTCGAACGCGATGATCTTGGCCATGTGAAGTGGTCCTCCCGGACTTGGGGTCCCCCCGCGACGCGCGGCCGCGGGGAAGGATTACTCCAGGACCGCGCCGGCGCCCGCGACGGACGGCCTGCCCTTCCGCCGGTTCCTTTCCGGCGGTCGAGCGGGCCTCACCCACTCGGTCCTTTGTCACTCTCAACGTCAGAGTGCTAACGCCAATGATTAGCACTCGCCCTAGGAGAGTGCAAGCCGCTCGGCCGGTCTCCCGCCAGGTGCCGGGGCGGGCGGGGGCGGGCGGGGGGCGCCGGACAGACGAAGGCCCGCCCCCGTTCAGAGGGCGGGCCTTGACATGTACGTTTGAGCGCGTCGGTGCGAGGCGCTCCGTGGCCGGTGCGCGGCGTCAGCCGGCGGCGAGACGGACCATGTCCGCCTGCGGCCCCTTCTGGCCCTGCGAGATCTCGAACTCGACCCGCTGACCTTCCTCGAGGGTGCGGTAGCCGTCCATCTGTATCGCGCTGTAGTGCACGAAGACGTCCGCACCACCGTCGACCGCGATGAAGCCGTAGCCCTTCTCCGCGTTGAACCACTTGACGGTGCCCTGAGCCATTCCTAACTCCCCTATTGCTGGCCTTTCGCAGGCCCGCACCTCGCGGACCCGGGTCAGACCTCACCCCCTACAGCCAAGGGGGCGTGCGCCGGAACGCGTCGACCGCGGCTGAATGTATCTGCACGAACGCTGTCTGCAACAGGTCAATCCGACGAGAAATCCGGGCAGGAGGAAAGGGAAGAACGGCTCGATCGGCCAATGATCCGGGGCAAGTCGGGCGGGACATATGACGCCAACACGACAATCATCGCAGGAATTTGGCGATAAATCGTCGACAGGGACGCCCCGGAAAGAGGGTTTGCGCAGGGCGTTGCAGAGGGTTGCGAGCCTCTGGAACAACTGTACAGCCCTTCAACTACCCCTCACGCACACAGGGGTGCCGGGAGCAACTCCCGGCACCCCTGCCCGTTCCACGGCGCTTCCGGCTCAACAGCCCCCGGCGACCGCGGGGATGATCGACACGGACGCGCCCTCGGCCACCGCGGTCTGCAGGCCCTCGGAGAAACGGACGTCGTCGTCGTTCACGTAGACGTTCACGAAGCGGCGGAGCTTGCCCGTGTCGTCCAGGACACGGGCCGCGATGCCGGGGTGGTTCTTCTCCAGCGACTCGATGACCTCGGCCAGCGTGCCGCCCTCGGCGGGGACCTCGGCCCGGCCGCCGGTGTAGGGGCGGAGGATGGTGGGGATGCGGACGTTCGCGCTCATGATGCGGGGTTCACCTTCGTTTCGGGACGGACGGCGATCGGCGGCCGGGGTCAGCCGGCCAGGCCGGCGGCGCGGAACGCGTCGAGGCTCGGGCGGATGGTGGCGGTGGGACGGGAGGTCGCGGCGACGGCGTCCAGGGTCTTGAGCCCGTCACCGGTGTTGAGCACGACCGTCTCGGCAGCCGGGTCCAACTGCCCGCTCTCGATCAGCTTCTTGAGGACGCCGACGGTCACGCCGCCCGCCGTCTCCGCGAAGATGCCCTCCGTACGGGCGAGCAGCTTGATGGCGTCCACGATCTGCTCGTCGGTGACGTCCTCGACCGCGCCGCCGGTGCGCCGGGCGATATCCAGCACGTAGGGGCCGTCCGCCGGGTTGCCGATGGCGAGCGACTTGGCGATGGTGTTCGGCTTCTGCGGGCGCACGACGTCCTGCCCGGCCTTGAAGGCGGTGGAGACCGGGGAGCACCCCTCGGCCTGGGCGCCGTAGATGCGGTACGGCTTGTCCTCGACCAGGCCGAGCTTGATCAGCTCCTGGAGCCCCTTGTCGATCTTCGTCAGCTGGGAGCCCGAGGCGATCGGGATGACGAGGTTGTCCGGCAGCCGCCAGCCGAGCTGCTCGCAGATCTCGTACGCGAGCGTCTTGGAGCCCTCGCCGTAGTAGGGGCGGAGGTTGACGTTGACGAAGCCCCAGCCCTCGCCGATCGGGTCGCCGATCAGCTCGCTGCAGAAGCGGTTGACGTCGTCGTAGTTGCCCTCGATGCCGACCAGTTCGCCGCCGTAGACGGCGGCCATGACGACCTTGCCCTCCTCCAGGTCGTGCGGGATGAAGACGCAGGACCGGAAGCCGGCGCGGGCCGCCGCGGCGCCGACCGCGCCCGCGAGGTTGCCGGTGGAGGAGCAGGACAGCGTGGTCAGGCCGAAGGTGCGGGCGGCCTCCAGGGCGATGGCGACCACACGGTCCTTGAAGGAGTGCGTGGGGTTGCCGGAGTCGTCCTTGATGTGCAGGCCGCCGGTGACGCCCAGTTCGCGGGCGAGGTTGTCGGCCTTGACGAGCTTGGTGAAGCCGGGGTTCAGATTGGGCTTGGTGGCCACGTCGGCGGGGACGGGCAGCAGCGGCGCGTAGCGCCAGATGTTGTTCGGACCGGACTCGATGCGCTTGCGGAGCGTCTCGGGATCGCCGGCGGGAAGGTCGTAGGCCACTTCGAGCGGCCCGAAACAGACCTCGCACGCGAAGATCGGGCTCAGCGGGAAGCGTTCGCCGCACTCGCGGCAGGACAGTGCGGAAGCGGGTCCGAAGGGGGAATCCGTGGACGCGACGTCGGTGACAGCAGTCTGCGCAGCCATGTCAGGCGAGGCCCTTTCTCCTCATCTTCCTCGCGGCGCATTTCGCCGCGAGACGGAATTGGCACCTTCCCCACCTGGACCTCGCGGTCGGCGGGAGGGTTGCCGGGGCTTCAACGGGCCGTTCCCTCTGCCCCTCTGGATGAGCGGTATGGCACCGGGCGCGGGGCCCGGGCATTTGTCGTACGAGGCGCGATCACCGCGGACATACGATGGTCATGCCTCGTGTTCTCGACTGTAACCGACGACCTCGAACCTGGTCACAGCCCGTCCGTCCTTCGAGACAAGCCGAAGAAGAGGGGCAGAAACGGAGCAACGCAGTGCTGGACGAGGTAGCCGGCTGGCTGCGGCGGCGGTCCTGGACCGCCGAGCGCCGGCCGCTGGGCCAGCTCCTCGCCGCGAAGCGGGCCGCGGGCCCGCGCGGAACGGTGAGCGTGGTGCTGCCCGCGCTCGACGAGGAGGCCACGGTCGGGGCGATCGTCACGGAGATCCGCCGCGCGCTGATGTCCGACGCACCCGGGGCCGTGCCGCTGGTCGACGAGCTCGTCGTCCTGGACTCGGGCTCCACGGACGGGACCGCCGCGGTCGCCGCGGCGGCGGGCGCGACCGTGGTCCACCGCGACGCGATCCTGCCGCGGCTGCCGGCCGTGCCCGGCAAGGGCGAGGTGCTGTGGCGCTCACTGCTCGCCACGCGCGGCGAGATCGTCTGCTTCGTCGACGCCGACCTGCGCGAGTTCGACACCCGCTTCGTCTCCGGGATCGTCGGGCCGCTGCTCACGGAGCCGGACGTCCAGCTGGTCAAGGCGATGTACGACCGGCCCCTGGAGGCCGGCGGCACGGTGGAGCCGGCAGGCGGCGGGCGCGTCACGGAACTGGTCGCCCGGCCCCTGCTCAATCTGCACTGGCCGCAGCTCGCGGGCTTCGTGCAGCCCCTCGGCGGCGAGTACGCGGCGCGGCGGTCACTGCTGGAGCGGCTGCCGTTTCCCGTGGGGTACGGCGTCGAACTGGGGCTGCTCATCGACGCGCTCAACGCGGTCGGGCTCGACGCGCTCGCGCAGGTCGACGTCGGTGTGCGGCACCATCGGCACCAGGACGGGCAGGCGCTGGGCCGCATGGCCGCGACGATCTACCGCACGGCGCAGACGCGGCTGGCGCGGGGGCACCTGGTGCGGCCCGTCCTCACGCAGTTCGAGCGGACCGCGGAGGGGTTCGCTCCGCGGGTGCATGAAGTGACGACGGAGGAGCGGCCGCCCATGATCTCGATCCCGGAGTACGTGCGGCGCCGCGAGGTTGCGTGACGCTGCGGGGGCTTCGGTGCGGGTGCGTCGTGGCTGAGCGCGCAGTTCCCCGCGCCCCTGGGGGGTCGTGGGCTGGGCGCGCAGTTCCCCGGGCCCCTGAGGGGGGCGTGGGGTGGGCGCGCAGGTCCTTGCGGCCCTGGGGACGCTCGGGTGGCGTAGCGCACACGTTTGCGGGTGGGGATGCGTGGCTAGGCTGGCGGCATGGTCGCATCGCATGGCGCGCGGGTTCTGGTGGCGTCCAATCGCGGGCCCGTCTCGTACAGCCTCCGGGAGGACGGGACGCTGGAGTCGCGCCGCGGAGGCGGCGGTCTCGTGTCGGGGCTGAGCGCGATCGGGCCGGACACGGACGCCGTGTGGGTGTGCGCCGCGCTCGGTGACGGCGATCGCGCGGCCGTGCTGCGGACCGCGGACAGGAGCGGGCGGCTGGCCGCGGAGGACACCGGCGACCAGCGGGTGCGCATGCTGGACATCCCGGCGGAGACGTTCGCGTCCGCGTACAACGGGATCGCGAACTCCGTGCTGTGGTTCGTCCACCACCTGCTGTTCCAGACGCCTCTGGAGCCCGTCTTCGACGAGGACTTCCGCGAGCAGTGGGCGGCGTACGTGGCGTACAACAGCGCGTTCGCCGACGCGCTGGCGGAGGAGGCCGGGGAGGGCGCGGCCGTCCTGGTGCAGGACTACCACCTGACGCTGGTGCCGCAGATGCTCCGCTCGCGCCGCCCCGACCTGCGGATCGGCCATTTCTCGCACACGCCGTGGGCGCCGCCGGACTACTTCCGGCTGCTGCCGGACGACGTGGCGGCCGAGGTGCTGAGCGGCGTTCTGGGCGCGGACCGGGCGGCGTTCCTGACCCGGCGCTGGGCGGAGGCGTTCGCCGCGTGCTGCGCCGATGTGCTCGGCGCGTCCGTGAGCCGGGACGGGGACGCACTGTCGGTGACCCATCAGGGCCGCACCACCCGGATCGGGGTGCACGGGCTGGGGGCGGACGCGGAGTTCCTGCGGGAGCGGGCGCACCGGCCGGACGTGGAGGAGCGCCTGGCGGTGCTCCGGGAGGCCGTGGGCGGCCCGGACCGCAAGGTCGTCGTGCGGGTGGACCGCACCGAGCTGTCGAAGAACATCGTGCGCGGCCTGCTGGCGTTCGCGCAGTTGCTGCGCGACCGTCCCGAGTGGCAGGGCCGCGTGGTGCACATCGCGTTCGCCTATCCCTCGCGGCACGACCTGGCGATCTACCGCGAGTACACCGACGAGGTCTCCGATCTGGCGGAGGAGATCAACGAGGAGTTCGGCACCCCGGGTTGGGAGCCGGTGATCCTGCACGTCAAGGACGACTTCGCGCGCTCGCTGGCGGCGTACCGGCTGGCCGACGTGGCGCTGGTCAACCCGATCCGCGACGGCATGAACTTGGTGGCCAAGGAGATCCCGGTCGTCTCGGACGACGGTGTCGCCCTGGTGCTGTCGCGTGAGGCGGGCGCCTACGAGGAGCTGGGCGACGACGCCTTCGTGGTGAACCCGTACGACATCCTGGCCACGGCCCGCGCGCTGCACCAGGCGCTCTCGCTCTCGCACGGGGAACGCGCCGAGGCCACCAAGCGCCTGGTGGCGGCGGCCACCGCGCTGCCGCCTCAGCGGTGGTTCCTGGACCAGCTGCACGCCCTCGACTGACCTGCGTTGAGACACTGGGGCCGACCGCACGTTCTCCTGGGTGACACACGTCACCGCGACGCGGGGCGGCGGCCGGACAGGAATTGACGTGGAGCTTTCACTGCGAGCCCGGGTGCGGGCCGGGGACCCGGCCGCGTTCGCCCAGCTCTTCGACGACCACGCGGGCGTGGTGCACCGGCACGCCGTGCGGGTGCTGGGCAACTGGGCGACGGCCGAGGACATCGTGTCGCTGACGTTCCTGGAGGCGTGGCGGACGCGCGAGCGGGTGCGTGTGGACGGCGACAGCCTCCAGCCGTGGCTGCTGGGCATCGCGACGAACGTGATGCGCAACACGGCGCGTGCCGCGCGGCGCCACCAGGGCGCGCTGGCGCGGCTGCCGCTGCGGGACGCGGTGCCGGACTTCGCGGACGAGCTCGCGGACCGGCTCGCGGACGCCGAACAGCTCGGTGCCGCCCGCCGGGCGCTGGAGCAGTTGCGGCGGCCGGAACGCGAGGTGTTCGCGCTGTGCGTGTGGGCGGGACTGGACTCCGTCGCGGCGGCCGAGGCGCTGGGCATCAAGGTCGGCACGGTCCGCTCGCGGCTGTTCCGGGCCCGGGAGCGGCTGCGGAAGCTGACGGAGGACGAACTGGCACGGGGCCGGGCCGCCGCCGGGCGGCGTCCGGCACCGGAGGAGCAGGTCGGGAGGGAGACCCGGTGAACGAGCACGCCGAACTGGTGGAACTGCTGCCCCCGCCGGGCGACCCGGTCCTCCCGCCGGCCCGCGAGCGGATACTCAAGGAGCACCTGCTGCGCGAGATCGCCCGGGACGGGAAACCGGTACCGCGGCCGCTGCGCTCCCGGGTGCGGCGCCGGCTGCTCACGGCGGGCGTTCCCGCGGCACTGGCGCTCGCCGTCCTGGCCGGTGTCGACGCGAGCGGGGTCCTCGACGACGGCCCCGCCGTCAGCGCGGCCCAGCGGTACCGGGCCGAGGTGCTGCTCACGCGGATCGCGCGGGCGGCGGACTCGCGCCCGGCCGCCGCGGTCCAAGACGACCAGTACGTGTACACCGAAGTCCGGGGCGCCAAGCGGTACTTCGCCGACTTCCTGCCGACCGGGCCCGACGCCCTCGCCCAGCGCGAGGACTGGCACGCCGTGGACGGCCGCCGCAAGGGCCTGGCCCGTATCCGGGCGATCCCCGCGGACGGCGGTGCCACCGGCCACATCGACATGAGCCTGGACGCCGACCCGAACGGCACCACCTACCGCGAGCTCACGGCCCTGCCCACCGATCCGGTTCTGCTGCTGCGCACGCTGTACGCGCGGACCGCGGGCCAGGGGCCGACGCACGAGGAGGCGGTCTTCGAGTCGATCGGCGCGATGCTCCCGGACTCCCTCCTCCTCCCCGATCTGAACTCCGCGCTGTACCGGGCCGCCTCCCGGCTGCCCGGCATGGTGGTCGTGGACCACACCGCGGACGGCGCGGGCCGCCGCGGGGTGGGCCTGACGTTCTTCGGGTCGCGGCACGACACGACGTGGGTCTTCGACCCGTCCTCGCTGGCGTTCCTGGGGACGACGCGGACCGCGGTGATCGAGGTGGGGATCGCCGACCGGGCCGGTCAGCCCCCCGTGCACGGCTGAGCGGCCGCTCGCCGCCGGCTGATGCCCAGCCGGATGCGGGCGGTCAGCGCGCCGGTGGCGAGGTAGTGCTCCACCTCCGCGAGCGGGGCGCGGCGGGCGAGCGGTTCGAGGCCGACGACGAGGGCGACCGGGCCGCCGTCCGCCACGAACGCGGACCACCGCTCCCCGACGGCGGCTTCGAGCAGGCAGCCGCCCGCTTCACCGTGCACGACCGCCCGGCCGGGGGCGGGCACGGTGACCCGTTCGCCCAGGTCGGGCAGGCGGCGCCCCGGTTCGGTCAGGCCGAGCAGCGCGGCGAGCCCGGCCGTGCCGTGCCCGCGCGGGTGGGCCAGCAGCAGGAAGGCCACCGGCCCGAAGGCGGTGTCGTCGAGCCAGGCCCAGGTGGCGGGCCTCACCGCAGCACCACCCAGACCTGCTTGCCGGTGGGGGTCGGGCGGGCGCCCCAGCGGTGGGCGGCCGTCGCGATCAGGTGCATGCCGCGCCCGCGTTCGGCCGACCAGTCGAGCGGCAGCGGCGCGGGGACGGGCAGCCGGTGCGAGCGGTCGCTGACCGTGGCCCGCACTCCCTCGTCGGCGAGGTCGTGCAGGGTCAGTTCGCACTCGGGGGAGCCCGCGTGGCGGTGGACGTTGGCGAGTATCTCGGTGACGCACAGCGCGGCGGCGTTCGCGAGGTCCTCGCGGCCCCAGGCGCGGAGCTGTTCGCGCACGGCGGTGCGCACGGCGGCGATGCGGGCGGGCTCGGCGACGACGCGCATCGCCGTTCCGGGTGGGGATTCCTGCGTCATGGGGTCAACGGTTCCGTGCCGTGGCTAGCCTGACCAGGGACGACCTGACCCCGGGTCAGCTGTGTCGGGGCGGCCGGGCCGGTGTGTACGCGCTGTGTATCGGGGAGGTGGTGCCGTGTCCGCGACGAAGGGCGAGGGCTCGGCCAGCATGCGGATGTTCGGCTCGGTCGCACGGTCGCTGCGGGAGGCGCGGGGACTGTCGACCGAGGAACTGGCCGCGCACGTCGGCTACTCGAAGTCGCTGGTGATCAAGGTCGAGCGGGGGGAGCGGATGCCGCCGCCGGCCTTCGTGGAGGGCGCGGAGACGCTGCTCGGCGACGCGGGCGGGGTGCTGCGGGCCGCGGCGCGGCATCTGGAGCGCGGTGAGTTCCCCTCGTGGTTCGAGGAGTACGCGGAGCTGGAGCGCACGGCGGTCTGCCTCTACACGTACGACACACACGTGGTCAACGGCCTGCTCCAGACCGAGGACTACGCCCGGGTGGTGCTCGGCGCCTACTGCCCGGCCCTCGAAGGGGAGGAGGTGGAGCGGCGGGTGCGGGCCCGGCTGGCCCGGCAGTCGCTGCTGACCCGGGCCCCGACGCCGCAGCTCGCCTTTGTGGTCGAGGAGTGGGTGCTGCGCCGCCCGGTGGGCGGCCGGGAGGTCAACCGGCGCCAGCTGGAACGGCTGCTGGAGGTGGCCGCGCTGCGGAACGTCACCGTCCAGGTGATGCCGCTCGCGCACGAGGCGCACGCCGGTTTCGACGGGCCCATGCATCTGCTGGAGACCCCCGATCTGCGGCTGCTCGCCTATCTCGAAGTCCAGGGCCGCAGCGTGCTGATGAGCGAGCGGAATGAGGTCAGCAAGCTCAACCAGCGCTATGCGATGATCCGGTCGCAGGCCCTCAGCGTCGGGGAATCCGCGAAGGTGATCGAGCAGATTGCAGGGGAGCTATGACCTCCGAACTCGCATGGTTCAAGAGCAGCCACAGCGGCAGTGAGGGCGGCGCGTGCATCGAGGTCGCCGCCGGTCCGGCAGCCGTCCACGTCCGGGACTCCAAGGACCCCGCGGGGCCCGTGCTGGTGTTCCCGGCCGAGCAGTGGTCGGCGTTCGTCGCGTTCGCCGCCGCCGTACCGGTGGAGTGACGTCACCCGTCGAAGCGCGAGGAACCGAGCGTCACTTGGTGCCCGGTGAGGCTGATCTCGATGCCGTCGGCGGTGGCACGCGCCGCGGTGAAACCGAGGCCGACCGGGAGGGCGACCCTCCACTCGCAACCGGCGCGTTCGGCACCGGGAACGGACAGCGTGAGCTCCGAGCCCTGCGCGAGGAGCGTGCCCGTGCTGCTCAGCGGTGCTCCGCCGACCGTTCCCGAGACCTGGACGCGTGCCGCCTGGCCGTCCGATCCCGGGGCCTGCGAGATCTTGATCGAGCCACCGGCCCTCGCCAGCCGTGACACCACGCCGGACAGGTCCTTGTAGGAGAGGGTCAGGGTGCCGGTGGCGAGATTGGCCTGGGCACTGCGCGCCGTCACCGAGGTCACGCTCACGTCGCGCAGATCGATGCGGAGCCGGGCGATGTACAGGTAGCCGCCCTGCCGGTTGTCGACGGTGTCGACGTAGAAGGCGTCCAGCGTGACATGGCGGAAGTCGCCGTCGAGCGCCTGGGTCACGAACGGGAAGCCCTGGATCCCCACGCTCATGTGGCCGTCCGTGGTGTTCGCGTAGCCGTACTTCTCCTTCGCGAGCTGGAGCGCCTCCTTGTCCGCGTAGTGCACGGCCACCCGGTCGGCGGTCACGAACAGCACGGCCAGCACGGCCACCGTGACGGCCAGGACCTTCACCCATCGACGTCCCACGCCGATCCCCCCATGCGTTGCGTTGTCGCCGACGACGAGGTGCGTGCGAGGCGATCACGCACTGCCGCGGACCTCGGCGACAGCCTAGATGTAGGGACCACGGGCGTTGTTGGCGCGGTCCCCTCCAGCGGTCGCGGGCCGCGTCCGGGGCTGCGCTTGCGTGCGTCGGGTCGGCGAACGGGCGTCGCGCGCGCCGCCGCCGTGCGGGTAGAGTAACCGCCCGATCACGCTTCGTGCTTGCGCACGAAGCGGCCCCCAGCGGTGCGCCAACACCGACCGGGGGCCTACATCCCCGAGGCCGATGCGGAGCCCCGTAAATGATGCGTCATGCTATCCCGCCGACCCGTTTCTTCTCCCAGACGCCGAACGACCTCATCCGCCATCCGCGGCTGAACGGAACGGCCGTACGACTGCTCCAGTGGGCGCTCTCCCTGCCCGACGGATCGCGCGAGACCCTCCAGACCATCGGCGAGAAGATGCCCGAAGGACGCATCGCGCTGCGCCGGGCCCGGCAGCAACTCGAAGCCGAGGGCTACGTCCACACCCGGCGCAACCAGTGCCCGCACACGGGCCGATGGACGACCCGAGTGCTGGTGTCCAATGTCGCGTTGCTGGCCCCGGAGGAGATCGAGGCCGCCTTCGCCCCACCGGGTGACCGGATGCCGACCGTCGGCGCACCGGCCGAACGGGCCGTCGGCGCATCACCCAGGGAAAAGAACACCGAAGAGGTGAACACCCCCCACCCCGACGCGCCGCTGGTCGCCCGCGCGGCGGCCGTGCTGCACCGGGTGGGGCGGACGGAGGCCCGGCTCGCCCTCGGCATCGCCGAGGCGGCGAAACTCGCCCCGCTGGCCGCGCGCTGGCTGGCCAACGGCGCGAGCGAACTCGAACTGCGCACCGCCGTCAGCGCCGGACTGCCGTCCGCCGTGCACTCCCCCGCCGGCTTCATCGCCCGCCGCCTGCGCGACAAGCTCCCCGCCCCGCGCACCCGCCTCGATCCGGCGGCCCCGGCCGAACCGCTGCCCGAATGCGCGGGCTGCGGCGATCCGTTGCCGCGAGGGCAAGCCACCGGGGTGTGCGCGCCCTGCACCGGCGCCGTCCCCGCGCCCGGCCCCTTCGGGCCGTCCGGCGCGGACCGGGTGCGCGCCGCACTGGCGCTCGCCGCCCCGGCTGTACGCGTGCGAACGGCCTTGCCACGGCTGTAGGGGCGGGACTGACGGTGAACCGACCCCGTCTCCCGCCTCCGACGGACGGGCCGGGGGCGGGAGACGGTGACCGGCCGGACTACTCGGCGGTCAGGAACTCGTCGTGCGACAGCGGACGGTTCACTATGCGGATGTCACCGACGTTGCCGTGGAAGACGACGTCGACCGCGCCCGCGTACTCGTGGCCGCCCACCAGCCAGGGCAGACCGAGCGAGGTGATGCCCTGCGAGACCCGGTTCGGGTTGTCGACGACGGGGGCGCCGTCGACGTACAGGCGGGTGTAGCGGCCGTCGTTGACGACCGCCAGGTGCCACCACTTGAGCTCCACCAGGCCGTGACCCCAGTTGGTCGTCGGGTAGGTGGTGTTCAGCGGGTAGTGGTTGAACTGCGGCTCGCGGCCGTTGTTCGTGATGTTGAACTGGGCCAGCGGCTCGTTCGGGTCGGTGTTCTTGCCGTGCTTGCCCGCCGCGCCGGACGCACCCCGGCGGCTGAGGAACGACGCGTTGCCGTTCCGGCCGGAGTCCCAGTCCAGCGGCATCATCACGAACGACTCGATCGTGTAACCGCTCCTGAAGGTCTCGCTGTTCAGCGGCGCCTTCGGACCCGTGGTCAGGTACGAGCCGTTGACCGGGTTGCGGCCGCCGGTGAACTTCAGGCTGGCGTGCGCGGGCTGGTCGGGGTGGTGGTCGGCGGACCAGGTCAGCGCACCGTCGGCGGTGCCCGGCAGGGTCACCACCGTCAGGTCGTTGCCCTTGCCCGACAGGTCGCGGATCGTCTGGCCCGCGGTGAGCGCGGTGCCGGGCGCGCCCTGCCCGTCGAAGCGCCAGTACGCCAGCGTGCCCTTCACCAGCTCCTTGCTCGCCGGGCGGGCGGGCCGGACCGGGACCGGGTTGAAGCTCGCGAAGCGCTCGTCGAAGTCGATCGGCATGGAGAAGTTGTCGACCGGGCCGGTGACCTGGGCGATCTCCGCGGCCAGCTGGGTGCGGGTCTCCGGCTCCTGGGCCATGATCCACGGGTTGATCGTCTCGACGTCGATCGTGTTGCGGACCAGGTCGAAGTGGTACAGGCGGATCATGCCGCCGCCGCCGAAGTACCGGTTCTGGTAGTTCGTGATGTGCATGTGCACGTCGTTGCCGGCGGCGTTCTTCTGGGTCATGCGCCCGGGCGGCCAGTAGTGGCCGTTCAGGGTCAGGAAGACCTGGTCGTTCTCCTTGATCAGCTTGTCCCACATCGCCTGACCGTTGCCCACGATCACGGCGTTGTTCTCGGGGTCGCCGGACTCGTACGGGAAAACGTTGTCATCGTACGGAGAGGCGACGATGTCGTGCGACGTGACGATCACCGGCATCTTCGGGTGCGCCTTGATGACCTTGTTGGCCCACGCGTAACCCTGGTCGGTGGTGCGCCAGTCCAGCGCCAGCAGCAGCCACGAGCGGCCGGCGGCCTGGAAGATGTGCGCGGTGTTGTAGCCGGTCTCGTCCGCCGAGGCGAAGGTCTTGGAGTGCCGGAACCGCTGCGGGCCCATGGTCCGCAGGTACGGCGTGTCACCGCGGCTGTCGTCGCCCGACACGTCGTGGTTGCCGGCGAGCACGCTGTACGCGGCGCCGTGCTGGTCCAGCACCGCGAACGCCTTGTCGACCTGCTCGAAGGACGACGGGTCCGCGTCCTGCGTCATGTCGCCGAGGTGCGCCATGAAGACGATGTTGTTGTCGGGGTTGCCGCTGTTGTTGATGATGTAGCGGAACGACTCCTCCTGCGGAGTCCGGTTCACGCTGTCCTGGCTGCCCCAGTAGAGGAACTGGGTGTCCGGCATGACCGCGAGGGTGAACTGGAGCGACGTCGGGTCCGGGTTCCACTTGCCGCTCTTGCCACCGTGCCTGGCGGCGTCCTCGGCGTTCCCGGCCTCCGCGGCGGACGCGGGCGTCACGCCGAACGCGGCCCCGCCGACGCCGACAGCCGCGGCGCCCGCGCCGGCCAGCGCCGCGTTGCGCAGAAAACCGCGCCGGCTGTTGCCGGCCGGCTCCTGGGACGAATGGTCACCATGAGTGCACATGAGGGGGGCCTTCCCGATTGGATGGTTTCAAGCCCCATCGACGCTACGCAGGAAGGCCCCCCAGCTGGGCATACGTCAGATGACAAACGGAATGCGGGTCTCCGCCCAAGGTTTACGGCACTCGTCAACCGGCGGCGGGAAGTCGGCCGCTCGATGAGCGGAGGATGACGAGGAGACGTCGATGTCGTCATGCCGCCGCAACCCGGGAATATCCGCGCGGCCCTGGCAGTGACACCAGGGGATGCGGTGCCGCCCGCCGGTCACCCTGGACCCACCGAACCGGCCGGCATAGAGGGCGGCAGGGGTTGGGCAGCGTTTGATATCGTCTGCCGCACATTTTGATATCATGACCCATGGATCTCACTCTTGGAGGCGGAGATGACCCGTACCGTCATAGACGTCGATGACCACATGCTCGCCGCCGCGGCCGAGATCTTCGGTACAACCACGAAGGTCGCCACCGTCAACGCAGCTCTCGAGGACGCGGTCAAGCGCCGGAAGCGCGCGTCGTTTCTGGAGTGGCTGGCTGATGGCGGGCTTCCTGATCTGACCGGTCCCGTCGACAGTGCGGACGACCCGCATCACGACGCATGACCGACCGCTTCCTCATCGACACCTCCGCCCTCGCCCGTTATCCGAAGCCGCCGGTCCGCGCCATGGTCCAGCCGCTGCACAACGCCGGGCTCCTCGCCGTGTGCGGGGCCGTCGAAGTGGAGGTCCTCCGCAGCGCCCGTTCCAAGGCCGACGCCGAACGTATCCGCGACGAGATGCGCGGTTTCGACTGGCTCCCCACGCCTGACGAAGCATGGGACCGCGCCCTAGAGGTGCAAACCCTGCTCATCGGAGACGGGAACTGGAAGGCTTTGTCCGTCGCGGATCTGATCATCGCAGCGACGGCGGAGCGGCACGGCGCCACCGTCCTGCACTACGACGGCGACTTCGACATGATCGCGCGCGTGACCGGACAGCCCATGCGATGGGTGGCCACGGCAGGCAGCGCCGACTGACCGGGGCCGACCCCACTATGCCTGCGGGGGCGGTGGGGGGATCGTGCCGAGGTCGGGGGCGGGTTCGGGCCAGACCAGGAGGACCGGGCAGGGGGCGTGGTCCACGACGAAGCGCGCGGCGGGGCCCAGGCTGTGCGGGCCGAGGTGGCTGCGGTCGCCGTCGCGGGCGAGGACCAGGAGGTCGGCGCCCTCCGCCGCCGCCACCACCTCCCGTTCGACCCGGCCGGTCAGCTCGCGCCGGACGCACGGCCGGCCCAGCCGGTCGGCCGCCGCCGCGAGCAACTCCCGTCCCGAGACGGCCGCCTGCTCCTCCATGCGGGTCCCCGGATCGCGACCCCAGCCGTGCGCCGGGCCGTGCGGGCGCGGGTGCCCGCGGCCCAGCAGACCCGCGAACGCGCCGTGGGCCGCGTCCGGCACGTCCTGCCCGCTGACATGGAGCAGCACGATGTCGGCGCCCTCCGGCGCGTGGGCGCGCGCGGCGTCCACACACGCGGGCCAGGTCCCCTCGACGGTCCAGACGACAACGGTCAACGCGGTCCCCTTTCCGGCTCAGCCTCCGAAGACCGGCAGTGACACCCACAGTGCCACCACCGACAGCACCAGCGCAGCGGGCACGACGAGCAGCCCGAGAAGCGTGAACTCCCGCAGGTTCACCGCCGCGTCGTGGGCGTGGACGATACGCCGCCACAACAGGGTGGCCAGCGACCCCGCGTACGTCAGGTTGGGGCCGATGTTCACCCCGAGCAGGACGGCGAGCACCGCGCCCGGGCCGCCCGGCGCCGCCAGAGGCAGCAGCACGAGCACCGCGGGCAGGTTGTTGATGACGTTGGCCAGCACCGCCGCCAGGGCCGCGAGCCCGAGCAGCGCGAGCAGGCCCGTGCCCTCGGGGACGACGTGCGTGAGCACGGAGGCCAGCCCGTTGTCGACGACCGCGCGGACCACCACGCCGAGCGCGAGCACGAACGCCAGGAAGGGGACGGCCGCCGACCGGCCGATCGCGCGGACCGTGGTCCGCCGCCGCAGCAGCGCGCGCACCGCCAACGCCAGCGCGCCGGCCAGCGCCGCCCACGCCGGGTTCAGCCCGAACGCGGAGGTGGCGACGAACCCGGCGAGGGTGCAGACCACCGTCACCAGCGCGAACAGCGGCACCTCCGGTGCGTCCCCGGCCGCCCGGACCCCGGCGGAGGCGTCCAGGTCGGAGGCGAACCAGCGCCGCAGCACCACGTACTCCACGCCGATCGCCACCAGCCACGGCAGTGCCATCAGCGCCGCGAAGCGGGCGAAGGACAGCCCGCTGGAGGCGAAGGCCAGCAGATTGGTGAGGTTGGAGACGGGCAGCAGCAGCGACGCCGTGTTGGACAGGTGCGTGCACGCGTACACGTGCGGCTTGGCCCGCGCCCCAAGCCGCGCGGCGGTCGCGAAGACCACGGGGGTGAGCAGCACCACGGTCGCGTCCAGGCTCAGCACCGCGGTGATCACCGAGGCCACGACGAAGACCTGGGCCAGCAGCCGGCGCGGACGGCCCGCCGCCGTCCGCGCCATCCATGCCCCGCAGGCGCGGAACAGCCCTTCGTCGTCGCAGAGTTGGGCCAGCACCAGCACGGCCGCCAGGAAGCCGATCACCGGCCCCAGCCGGGCGGCCTCCTCCCCGGCGTGGTCGAGGGAGATCGCCCCGGTTCCGATGACGATGCCCGCCGCCGGGACGGCGACCACCGCCTCGGGCAGGCCCCAGGGGCGCACCACGGCGCAGACCAGCACCACCACCAGCAGCAGGGCGGACAGCGCCTCCGCGTACGACGTGCTCAGGACCGGCTCCTTCGGTGGGCCACAAACGGGCGGACTACTTCTTCGCCTTGCCCACCGAGTCTGCCGCCACGCACACCGCCAGGCCCAATGCGACCAGCACGACACACACGTACATCCGGTAGCCGTCGAGGAAACCGATCCGCTGCACCAGCGCCCACAGATGGAACCTGCCGTCGGTGAGCTCGTAGGCGATGCCGCCGAGGCCCTGGGAGAGCAGGACGAAGCCGAGGAATCCTGTGAACCCGCGAAGACCCTTCATGCCCCGAGGCTAGGAAGCGGCGCCGGGGCCGGGCTGTCGTCCTAAGTAGCCGATCGGCCCCCGCGTGTCGTCCGAAGGTCCCGACTTCGCACGCGGCCTGTGGTGGCGGCGTCCGCGGTCCGTAGATTCGGGGACATGCGAGGCATACCCAGACGCATGCCGAAGGGCATCGGCGCCGACATCGCGGTCTTCCTCGGCGCCGCGGCCTTCTCCGTGCTGTCCGCGGGCGGGACGGGCGCCGGGACCGGGATCGCCGAGCAGGCCGTGAGCGCGGCCGCGTGCACCGCGCTGTTCCTGCGGCGGCGGTGGCCGGTGCAGCTGGCGGCGGCACTGCTGGTGACCGGATGGTTCGCGCACCTGGTGGGCGGGCCGACGGCGGTGGCCGTCTTCACCGTGGCGGCGCACCGCCCGCTGCGAAGCACGGCGTGGATCGCGGCGCTCGCCTTCGCGCCGCTGCCGGTGTTCCTCGCCCGCGGACCCGACCCGGACCTGCCGGAGACCGGTTCCGCGCTCACCTTCTTCGCCATCATGGCCGGGGCGATCGGCTGGGGGCTGTACGTGCGCTCCCGGCGGCAGTTGCTCGCCTCCCACGCGGAACGGGGACGGCGGGAGGCCCGCGAGGAGATCGCCCGCGAGATGCACGACGTCCTGGCGCACCGGCTGACGCTGCTCAGCGTCCACGCGGGGGCGCTGGAGTTCCACCCGGGAGCCCCGCCCGCCGAGATCGAACGGGCCGCGGGCGTGATCCGCGACGCCGCGCACCAGGCGCTGGAGGACCTGCGCGGGATCATCGGCGTCCTGCGCGAGCCGGGCGGGACGGGCGGCACGACCGGCGGGGGCGCGGGCGTGCGCCCGCAGCCGACCCTCGCCGACGTGCCCCGGCTGGTGGCGGAGGCACGGGAGGCCGGCATGCGGATCGCACTGGAGACGGACTGCGCGGCGGGGGAGGGCGGGGCCGCCACGGGGCGCACCGCCTACCGCATCGTGCAGGAGGGGCTGACCAACGCCCGCAAGCACGCGCCCGGCACGGAGGTGACGGTCCGGCTCAGCGGCGGCCCGGCGCGCGGGCTGACGGTCGAGGTCAGCAACCCGGCGCCGGACACGGCCCCCGCCGCCCCGCGCGCCGCGGGCATCCCCGGCGCCGGACAGGGACTGACCGGCCTCACCGAACGTGCCGCCCTCACCGGCGGCCGGCTCGAACACGGCCCGGTGCGCGGCGGCTTCCGCGTCCGGGCCTGGCTGCCGTGGGCGCCGTGAACGCCGTGAACGCCGCGACGGGCCGACTGGCTACGGTGGGCGCGTGACCGTGCTGCGCCTGATGCTCGTCGACGACGACCCCCTCGTCCGCGCCGGCCTGCGCCTGATGCTGGGCGGGGCCCCGGACATCGAGGTCGTGGCCGAGGCCGGCGACGGGGCGGAGGTCTCCGCGCTGGTCGAGGCGCACGCCCCCGACGTGGTCCTGATGGACATCCGCATGCCTTCGGTGGACGGCCTGGCCGCCACGGAGGAGCTGCGGTCCCGGCCCGGTGCGCCGGAGGTCGTCGTCCTGACCACGTTCCACACCGACGAGCACGTGCTGCGCGCGCTGCGCGCCGGGGCGGCGGGCTTCGTCCTCAAGGACACCCCGCCGCGCGAGATCGTCGAGGCGGTACGGAAGGTGGCCGCCGGGGAGCCGGTGCTGTCGCCCGCGGTGACACGGCAGTTGATCGCGCAGGTCGCGGGCGGGGCGGCGCAGTCGCGGAGCGCGGGCGCGCGGGCCCGCCGCCAACTCGCCTCGCTGGGCGGGCGCGAACGCGAGGTGGCCCTGGCCATCGGCGAGGGCCGGTCGAACGCGGAGATCGCGGCGGCGCTCCACATGAGCGTGCCCACGGTCAAGACCCATGTCTCCCGCGTCCTGGGCAAGCTCGGGCTCAACAACCGTGTGCAGATCGCCCTGATCGTGCACGACGCGGACGCCGACGGCGGCGGCGCCGGGAGGTCAGGCGGCCGGGCCTGAGGGCTTCCCCTTGAGTTTGGCCCAGATGGCGTTGAGCGCCTGTATGTCGGCCTCGTCCAGACGGTCGTCGAATCCGTCCGCCAGCGCGGCGCGGCGGGTGGCGTCGGCCTCGTCGAAGGCCGCCCGGCCGGCCTCGGTCAGCAGCACCCCGGTGGAGCGGGCGTCGGTCGGCGAGGGCACGCGGACGATCAGGCCGCGCGCCTGGAGGGCGTCCATGACGCGGGAGACCTGGCTGCGGCTGAGCAGTGTCCGCGCCCCCAGGTCGGAGGCGGCCACCGGCTCGCTCCGGCGGCGCAGCCACAGCATGACCTCGAACCAGGACATCGGCAGGTCGTGGGCGCGGAGCAGCGCCTGGTCGACGCGGCCGGTGAGGGTGGTGCCGGCCCACATCAGGCCGTAGAAGGCACGGTCGCGGTCGGAGAGTTCCCCCAGGGTGATGTCGTTGCGCGCCATGGGGTCACCTTACCGGGCGGGGCGGGGTTGTGTGTACACGCACGCAATGGTTATGGTGTGTGTACACGCACAGAATCCCTGGGCGCGACGAACGAACGGAACCCCCATGCCTGCCCACGCCACCTCCCCCGGCACCGTCCTCATCACCGGCACCTCCACCGGCATCGGCCTGGCCGTCGCCGTCGGCGCCGCCCGCGCCGGCTGGACCGTCGTCGCCACCATGCGCGACCTCGGCAAGGCCGACGCGCTCCGCGAGGCCGCGGAGAAGGCCGGTGTCGCCGAGCGCGTCCACCTCAAGCGGCTGGACGTCACCGACCCGCTGCTGGTCGCCGCGTGCGTCGAGGACGTCGTCGTCGAGTTCGGGCGGCTGGACGCGGTCGTCAACAACGCCGGCGCCGGACACGTCAACACCGTCGAACTGGGCACCGTCGCGGACGTGCGCGCCACGATGGAGGTCAACTTCTTCGGCGTCGTCGAGGTCACCAAGGCCGCGATGCCGCACCTGCGGGAGTCCGGCGGCCGCCTCATCACCGTCACCAGCGTCGGCGGCGTCGTCGGACAGCCCTTCAACGAGGCGTACTGCGCCGCCAAGTTCGCGGTCGAGGGCTTCATGGAGTCGCTCGCGCCGGTCGCCGCCGCCGTCGGCGTCTCCGTCATCGTCGTCGAACCCGGCGCCGTGGCCAGCGAGTTCGTCGCCAACGTCGGCATCGACATCCCCGCGTACGTCGCCGCGGCCGGACCCTACGCCGACGCGATGACGCACTACCTCGACCGCACCACGCAGGCCTTCCACGCAGCGCAGGGCGTCGAGGACGCCGCCGCACCCGTCGTCGACGCCCTCGGCGCCGACAACCCGCCGTTCCGCGTCCAGACCTCCGAGGCCGCCCGCGCCTTCGTCGGCGCCAAGCTCGCCGACCTCGACGGCTCGGCCGTTCAGTCGCTCACGCGGTCCTGGCTCTCCTGACCCTCCAGGACGGCCGCGAGGGCGTCCAGCAGACGCACCACGCCCTCCGGCCCGTCCACCACCAGATCCGCGCGGGCGGCCAGCTCCGCCACCTCCGCGCTGCCGCTGCACACCAGCACACCCGGCAGGCCGTCCGCGCGGCGCTTCTCCACCGCGCCGAACGCCGCCAGATCGCCCAGGTCGTCACCCGCGTACAGCACCGGGCCCGCCCCCACCTCCCGCAGGAAGTCGCCCAGCGCCACACCCTTGTCCATCCCCGGCGGACGCAGCTCCAGCACCATCCGGCCCGGCTCCACGATCAGGCCGTGCCGCTCCGCCAGCTCCCCCAACGGGCCCCGCAGCGCCGCGAACGCGGCCTGCGGATCCTCCGTACGGCGCGTGTGCACCGCCACGGCACGGCCCTTGTCCTCCACCCAGGTGCCCTGCCACGCGCCGATCCCGTCCAGCACCCCCGGCAGCTCCGCACGCAGCGCGTCCACCCCCGGGTGCGCGCCCGGCGCCCGCACCTCGCCGGACCGCGCGTCCCACCGCTCGGCGCCGTAATGGCCCAGCACCACCATCCGCTCCAGACCCGGCACCCCGGCGAAACCGCCGTACCGCACGGCCACCCCCGCGGGACGGCCCGTCACGACCACCACCGAGCCGATGAGCGGCGCGAGGCGCGCCAGCACCCGGGCGGCCTCCGGATGCGCCCGCGCGCTGTCCGGATCCGGCACGATCGGGGCCAGCGTCCCGTCGAAGTCCAGCGCCACGACGGCCCTGCGGGGCTCCGCGAGCAGTGCGGTCAGGCCGTCCCCGCCCTCGGGCGTCGTCGGCTCGGGCAGTTCGTCCCTGGGGTCCCTGAGGGTCATGCCACCGACCATACCGAGGGGGGCGGGGGGCATGGCGGGCGTACGGAAGCATCGCCCCTCCGGGGCTTCACCTGTGCACGGGGGCCGGCCGCCGTCGCTGGGTGGGTGCCGCGCTCCTAGGCACACGGCGGCCTTCATCGATCGCGCACGAGGATGTTGGGTGGGTAAACAGAAGACCCGGCAGCGCTTTCATGGAGGAGATATGCCAACCGTCGACCACCAGGACATCATCACCGAGTGGATCGCCGCGTCGAATACGCACGATGCCGGCACCTACCTGAAGTTCTTCACCGAAGATGCCGTGCTTGACGATCCGTCCGTGGGGCGCACATTCGATGGCGTGGCCGGCATCAAGGAATACTTCGACGCGTACTTCATCGGCTACCGCACGACAACGCGACTCCAGAGCGTCACGCCCGTTCCCGCAGCGACCGGGGCCGGATACCTGCATGTCGAGGTCGACTTCACCGGCGACTTCCCCGGCGGTCACACCGGTGGAACATTCGACATCACCTTCAGTGGGGACAAGATCGCCCACATCAGAGCAGACCTCACCTGATGTATTGAGATCTCGTCCTCCTGTCCATCATGAAAAGGGACATCCATGTCTTCCAGCGAGCATCAGATCACCCAGCTCATCGGCCGGTACGCGTTCCTCGTCGATGACGGCGATTTCGCCGGGCTCGGCGAACTCCTCGACGCCGCAGAATTCACCCTCGGCACGAAAACGGTTCGCGGCAAGGCCGCCGTCGAGGACATGGCGGTGAACACGTTGCGGACCTACGACGACGGCACGCCCAGAACCCGCCACGTCACCACCAACCTCCTCATCGACGTCGACGAGGAAGCCGGCACCGCCACCTCCTCCTCGTACTTCACCGTCCTGCAGCAGACCGACGGCTTCCCTCTCCAGCCCGTCGCGACCGGCCGCTACCGCGACACCTTCGAACGTCGCGACGGCGTGTGGCGCTTCACCCGCCGTACGGTCGGTGAGCAGTTCTACGGCGACCTCAGCCATCACGTGAAGGCCGCGCCGGACGCATGAGCGCCCTCGGCCGTCCGCTTCGCGTGCCCCCAGCCGGTGGCGCTGTCTCCCGGGCACCGCGTCGATGATGCGGGCGGTCTCGGAGGCATCGCGCGGCCGGGTCGGCCCTGGGCGGCACCGACGCCAGCGGGCGGAGGGAGTTGTTGCCGTTTCGGGACACAGTGAGCCAGTGATCATCGCATGGCGGTCGGAATGTGAACCGATCTGTCACCGCCGGGGAAGAGACCAGCTCATGTCCAGCCTGAACACACCGCCCACGCCGCCGGGGCGGCCCGCACCTGTGCTGCTCCTGGAGGGGCTGACCCGGGTGCACGGGTCCGGGGCCACCGAGGTGCACGCGCTGCGCGGCATCGACCTGGCCGTGCACCCGGGCGAACTCGTCGCCGTCATGGGCCCGTCGGGGTCGGGCAAGTCCTCGCTGCTGACCCTCGCGGGCGGGCTGGACGTGCCCACGTCCGGACGCGTGGTGGTCGAGGGCACCGACCTGACGGCGGCGAGCCGCAAGCAGGTGGCGGCACTGCGCCGCCGCAGCATCGGCTACGTCTTCCAGGACTACAACCTGATACCCGCGCTCACCGCCGCCGAGAACGTCGCGCTCCCCCGTGAACTGGACGGCACCGGCAGCCGCGCGGCCCGCCGCGAGGCGCTCGCGCTGCTGGCGGAGATGGGCCTGGAGCAGCTCGCCGACCGCTTCCCCGACGAGATGTCCGGCGGCCAGCAGCAGCGGGTCGCCGTCGCCCGGGCGCTGGTCGGCGACCGGCGGCTGGTCCTCGCCGACGAGCCCACCGGCGCCCTGGACTCGGAGACCGGCGAGGCGGTGCTCGCGCTGCTGCGGAACCGGTGCGACGCGGGCGCGGCCTGTGTGCTGGTCACGCACGAGGCGCGGTTCGCCTCCTGGGCGGACCGGGTGGTCTCCGTGCGCGACGGCTCGGTGGTGGACATCACCCTGCGGCCGTCCGCGGATCCGCTGCTGACCGGGGGGACGGCCCAGTGACCTCGCCGTTCCGCAGCTGGCGGGTCGCGGTCCGGATCGCCCGCCGCGACGCCTGGCGCGCCAAGGGCCGCAGCCTGATGGTGCTGGCGATGATCGCGGTACCGGTCGTCGGGGTCAGCGCCGCCGACGTCACCATCCGCAGCTCCCGGCTGACCCCGCAGCAGACCGTCACCCGCGACATCGGGGCGGCCGACGCCCGCCTGGAGGACGCCGGCCAGGGAGGCACCGCGATCCTCCAGACGCCGCAGGGCGACAGCTTCGCTTTGGCGCGGCAGGAGAAGCCCGGCGAGACGGCCGTGCCGCCCGGCGTCGACCCCAGGACGGCGGCGCCCGCGGGGGCCAGGAGCATCCCCGACACGATCGCGTACGCCGACGTCATGACCACGTCCGGCATCATGGGCACCGAGGTCAGGGAACTGGACGGGGCCGACCCCCTCGCCGCCGGGATCATGGACCTGACCCGCGGGCGCTTCGCCGCCTCGCCCGACGAGGTGACCGCCACCAACGCGTTCCTGGCGCGCAGCGGACTGCGCGTCGGGTCCGAGGTCCGGGCCCAGGGACTGGACCACGCCTACCGCGTCGTCGGCGCCTACGACCTGCCGAGCAGGCTCGGCACCGCCCAACTGGACTTCCACCCGGGCGCGTTCGTCGACCGGTACGTCGCCGCACGCAAGGCGGCCGGCTCGGACGCGGGCGCACCCGCGCCGTCGTACCTGGTCGCGGTGGACGGCGGCTTCACCTGGGACATGGTGCGGCGCGCCAACACCGCCGGGGTGCTGGTCCATTCGCGGACGGTGACGCTCGATCCGCCCGCCGACTCCCAGGTGCCCTTCTACCGGCTGCCGGACTCCGGCAAGCCCGCCGCGCCCCAGGACCGCGCCGCGCTGACCGCCGGGGCGACCGTCGCGGGCATGGCGCTGCTGGAGGTCTGCCTGCTGGCGGGCCCCGCGTTCGCGGTCGGCGCACGGCGTTCGCGGCGCCAACTCGGACTGGTCGGCGCCAACGGCGGCGACCGCCGGCACATCCGGGCGATCGTGCTCTCCGGCGGCCTGGTCATCGGCGGCGCGGCCGCGGTCGTGGGCACGGTGACCGGCATCGCGCTGACACTGCTGCTGCGTCCCGCGATCGAGGACTACACCGGCAGCCGCTTCGGCGGATTCACCCTGCGGCCCGCCGAGTTGCTGGGCATCGGCGCGCTCGCGGTCGTCACCGGGCTGCTCGCCGCGGCCGTGCCCGCGTTCACCGCCTCGCGGCAGAGCGTGCTCGCCTCGCTCACCGGCCGGCGCGCGACGCGGAAGGCCGGACGGCTGCTGCCCTTGGCGGGTCTCACGGCACTCTGCCTGGGCGCGCTGATCGCGGTCTACGGATCTGCGCGCACCACCGACACCTACGTGGTGGCCGGCGGCTCCGCCCTCGCCGAACTGGGCCTGGTCGCCCTCACCCCGCTGCTCGTCGCGGGCTTCGGCCGGTTCGGCCGGTGGCTGCCGTTCGCCCCGCGGCTGGCGCTGCGGGACGCGGTGCGCCACCGCGGCCGCACCGCGCCCGCCGTGGCCGCGGTGCTGGCGGCCGTGGCGGGTACGGTCGCCGTCGCCACGTACGCGGCCAGCCAGGAGCAGCAGAACCGGGACGCGTACGTCGCCAGGGCACCGCGCGGTGTGCTCGCGGTCGGCCTCCCCTCGGAAGGCGGCCGCGGCATGGACGCGATGCGGCAGAGCGTGGACAAGCGCCTCCCGGTCGGCCGGCGGGCGGACGTGTCACGGCTCGTGACCGGGACCCGGATCTGCGACCCGTACACCGCGCAGCCCGGCTGCGGCGACGTCATGCCGGTGCAGCCCGACGCCAACCAGTGCCCGCCCGACGCCGAGGGCACCTCCGGGACGTTCACCCCGGCCCAGTTGCGGGCCTTCGCGAAGGACTGGCGGTGCCGGCAGGACGGCACCACACCGGCGATCTGGGCGGAGGGCAGCGTCCTGGTCGGCGGACCGCAGGTGCTGGACGTCCTCGGGATCCACGACCCCGCCGCGCGGGGGGCACTGGCCCGCGGGACGACCGTGCTGTTCGACCGCACCTACGCCGACCACGGCTCCCTGCGGCTCCGGGTGACCCCGGACATGTCGAAGCAGGAGACAAGCACGGTGAAGAGGCTGCCCATGCGGCTGAGCACCGCCCACGCGTACGGGGTGCGGGCCGTCGTACCGGAGCCGGCCGCCGCCTCCGCCGGGCTGCGCACGGTGCCGCTGGGCTCGCTCTTCACCACCACGCGCATGCCCACCGACGCCGAACAGCAGGCGCTGGCCCAGGACATCGCCAAACTGGGCGTCCGGTCCGACGTCTACCTGGAGCACGGCTACACCGGCAGGTACGGCGTCGTCCTGGTGGCGCTGACCCTCTTCGCGGGCCTGGTGACGATCGGCGCCGCCGGTGTCGCGACGGGTCTGGCCCAGGCCGACGCCGAGGCGGACCTCAGGACCCTGGCCGCCGTCGGGGCCCCGGGCCGGGTGCGGCGCACGCTCTCCGGGTTCCAGTGCGGGGTCGTCGCGGCGATGGGCGTACTGCTGGGGACGGCGGCAGGCATCCTGCCCGCGGTCGCGCTGCGGCGCGTCGACCGGCAGCAGCAGCGGGACCTCGCCCGGCAGATGCTGGAACAGGGCCGCGGCGCCCTCGTCGCACACGTCGAGGTGCCCGTGGTGGTGCCGTGGGCGACCATCGGCATGCTGCTGGTCCTGGTGCCGCTGGGGGCGACGCTGCTCGCGGCCCTGCTCACCCGCTCCCACAGCCGGATGGGCCGCCGCGCCCTGGACTAGCCCCCTTTTGTGGCTCGGTTCGCCTCCGGGGCGCACCGGCCCCCTCGGCTCACGCGCCGAACCCGCCGAACACGACGCCCACCGCCACCGCCTACCGGGTGGTGCGGTGGGCGTCGCGCATCCGGCGCAGGCGGTTGACGGTGACGGGGGCGTGCGCGAGTGCCTCGGGGTCGTCGAGCAGCGCGTTCAGAAGCTGGTAGAACCGCGTCGGCGAGATCCCGAGCCGCTCCCGTATCGCCCGTTCCTTCGCGCCGGGGCCCGCCCACGAACGGCCCGCGATGTCGAGGACGGCACGGTCCTGGTCGGTGAGGGTCACCTCGTCACGATAGCCCGTGTGGCGAGGGCCCCATGAGGTCTGCACCACACCGGCTTCCCCTTGTGCCGCCTCGCCGAATCACCTGGCGGGCGGCGGAACGGGATCTCTTTCGACGAGTGGACTAGACCTTTTGTGCTGTCTCACGGGAGACTGTCCTCCGTGAGACACGTCATCGCCCTCGATGTGGGCGGCACCGGCATGAAAGCCGCACTGGTCGCGGCGGACGGCACGCTGCTCCACGAGGCACGCCGCGCGACCGGCCGGGACCGCGGGACCGAGGCCGTCATCGCGTCCGTGCTGGACTTCGCCGCGGACCTGCGGGCGTACGGGGCGGACACGTACGGCGAGCCCGCCGCCGCGGCCGGGGTGGCCGTGCCGGGGCTGGTCGACGAGCGGGCGGGCGTCGCGGTGTTCTCCGCGAACCTCGGCTGGCGCGACCTCCCGCTGCGCGACCTGCTCTCCCGCCGCCTGGACGGCACGCCCGTGGCCCTCGGCCACGACGTGCGCTCCGGAGGCCTGGCCGAGGGCCGGCTCGGCACCGGGCGCGGCGCGGAACGCTTCCTCTTCGTCGCCCTGGGCACCGGCATCGCCGGTGCCATCGGCATCGAGGGGCGCGTCGAGGCCACCGAACTCGGGCACATCGTCGTCCGCCCCGGCGGCGCGGCGTGCGGCTGCGGCCAGCACGGCTGCCTGGAGACCATCGCCTCCGCCTCCGGTGTGGCCCGCGCCTTCGGCGCCGAGGCCGCCGAGTGCGCCGCCGCCGTCGCGGCGGGCGACCCGCGCGCCGTCGCCGTGTGGGACGAGGTGGTCGCCGCCCTCGCGGACGGCCTGGTCACCGGGATCACCCTGCTCACGCCGGAGACGCTGATCGTCGGCGGCGGGCTGGCCGAGGCCGGTGACACGCTCTTCGCGCCGCTGCGCGCGGCCGTCGAGGAGCGGCTGACGTTCCAGAAACTCCCCCTCATCGTGCCGGCGGCCCTCGGGGACACCGCCGGATGCCTGGGCGCAGGGCTGCTGGCCTGGGATCTTCTCTCCCTGGAGGTGACCGCTTGACTGCGGAACCAACCGTGCTGACCGGTGCCCGCGTCGTACTGCCGGACGGTGTCGTCGACGGCGGCCGGATCACGGTCGAAGGCCGCACGATCGTCGCGGACGACCCGCGCCGGCCCGCGGCCGCCCGCGATCTGACCGGGCACTGGATCGTCCCCGGCTTCGTGGACATCCATGTGCACGGCGGCGGCGGCGCGTCCTTCTCGGCCGCCCGCGCGGAGGACGTCCTCACCGGCGTCGGCACCCACCGCCGGCACGGCACCACCACCATGGTCGCCTCCACGGTCACCGGCGAGCTGGACGACCTCGCCCGGCAGGCCGCGCTGCTGTCCGAACTGGTCGAGCAGGGCGACCTCGCGGGCATCCACTTCGAGGGGCCCTTCATCTCCCCGCACCGCTGCGGGGCCCACAAGCCGTCGCTGCTGCGCGACCCGGACCCCGCGGACGTCCGCAAGCTCGTCGACGCCGCCCGCGGCGCCGCGCGCATGGTGACCCTCGCGCCGGAACTCCCCGGCGGGCTCGACTCCGTACAGCTGCTGGCCGAGCACGGCGTCATCGCCGCCGTCGGCCACACCGACGCCGCCTACGAGGCCACCTTGGAGGCCATCGACGCCGGTGCCACCGTCGCCACGCACCTGTTCAACGCGATGCCCACCCTGCTGCACCGGCAGCCCGGCCCCATCGCCGCGCTGCTGGAGGACGAGCGGGTCACCGTCGAGCTGATCAACGACGGCGTCCACCTGCATCCGGCCGTCCTCGAACTGGCCTTCCGCAGCGCGGGCGCCGACCGGGTGGCCTTCATCACCGACGCCATGGACGCGGCCGGCTTCGGCGACGGCCGCTACCTGCTGGGCCCCATGGAGGTCGACGTCACCGACGGCGTCGCCCGGCTGGTCGAGGGCGGCTCGATCGCCGGTTCCACCCTGACCCTGGACACCGCCTTCAAGCGGGCCGTCACCGTGGACGGCATCGCCGTCACCGACGCCGTACGCGCGCTGAGCGCCAACCCGGCGCGGCTGCTGGGCGCGTACGACCGCATCGGCTCGCTGGAGCCCGGCAAGGACGCGGACCTGGTGGTGCTGAACGAGGCGTACGACCTGGTCGGCGTCATGCGCAAGGGGCAGTGGGTCGTCGAGCCGTAGTGGATCGGGCGGACCTCCGGCCGTAGCCGTCCGGTGCCGGAGGTCCGCCCTGTCATACGAGGCGGGCGTTACTGCCCGGCCTTCTCGCCCTTCGGCCCGACGGCGAACCATGTCCCGCCGACGCCCTGGCCGTTGAGGTCGCCGGGCTTGGTGTCCCCCGCGAAGCGGTAGACCGGCATGCCGCCCACCGTCAGCTGCACCTGGCCGTCCTGGCGGCGGATCGCACCCACCTGGTCGCGGTCCACGCCCGCCAGGTAGACGTTGCCGCCCTGCTGGATGGTGACCGCGGGCCACTGGACGGCGCAGGCGTCGTTGCAGTGCGACTGCGACGGGTCGGCGCTGTCCGGGTCGAAGCGGTACAGCGCGGCCTGGTTGATGTTGATCAGATGCGGGGCGGTCACCGGCGGCGAGGTCACCGCGGACAGCTGCACCCAGCGCGGCGGGGCCTCCTGGACGGCCGCCCCCACAACCGTGCCGCCGTTGCCGGTCAGCCCGGCCTGCGCGGCCGTGCGGTCGACGACCTGGAGCGCGGTGTTGCCCACGGGCTGCGACGCGGCGGGGGGCGCCGCGGGCGGGGCGGCGGGCGCCGATGCGGCCGGGGCGGAGGCGTCGCCGATGGTGATGGTCTTGCCGCACCCGGCCAGGCCCGCCACGCCGCACAGGGCGACCACGCCGGCGACGGCCGCGCGGCGTACGCGGGCGCGCGGGGCGGCGCCGGAGAAGTGGTGAAGAGAGGTCACGGCCGGTACACGAGGCCGCGCCCGGAACGGTTCACCCCATCTTCGGGTTCCTCGGCTTCTTCGCGTTCCTCGGGTTCTTCGCGGGCGTCGCCGGAAGCCGATTGAACCCAGTGGGCCGTCCCGCCCGTGTGACCCGTGAGGCCGCAAGCGGCCGAGCACGAGGGGATCGGCATGGCCCAGGACATCAACATACCGGGGAACGAGCTGCGGGAGGCCCAGCAGATGCTGGACTTCGTCCACGACTTCATCGACATCGGACACCACACGTTCGACTTCGACGCGGCGTTCGGCCCCGAGCTCTCCCACGGCTCGGCGCAGCACTTCGAGAACAAGTGGGAGGACGGCAAGAAGCAGCTCCAGAAGCAGGTCAAGGGCATCCGGGACGCCATCGGCAGCATCCTCGACTCCTTCGACAAGACCGACCAGGACGCCGCCTCCAACCTCGACGACGGAAAGAGTGGCCAATGAGCACCGCGCACCGTTTCCTGCTCGACATCCCCGATCTGTGGGACACCGTCGACCTCAGCGGGGAGGAGCTGTCCAGGACCCGCGCCAAGGCGCTCGCCACCACCGACGACCCCCGCGAGAAGGCCCGGATCAACGACATGTTCCGGCAGGGGCGCGAAGTGAGCCGGGCCGCGCGACGGCACGGCGCCCTGCTGGCCGCCGGCACCGCGACCCTCTACGGCGACGACCTGTTCATGGCCTACGGCATGGTCTTCGCCGTCACCACGCCCGAGGGCTCGGAGCTGACGCTCCCGGTGCTCTCCGCGCAGCTGGGGATCTCCTCCGCGAACGGGACGGCGCCCAAGGACCGGGTGATCACCTCCGTGAAGGTGCCCCACGTGGGCACCGTGGCCCGGGTGACCGGCACCGAGACCACCCGGCTGACCAGCGACATCGACGTGGAGCTGCTGACGATGCACACGATGATGCCCGTCCCCGGCCGCGCCGACGACTTCCTCGTCGTCACCCTCGCCAGCCCCAACCTGCCGCTGAAGAACGAGGTGTACGACCTCTTCGACGCCATCACCGGCACCTTCCGCTTCCTCACCGAGGAGGGCGAGCCGCTGGCGCCCGTCGCCCGCGCCTCCTGAGACCGGGTCCGCAACCGAAGGGCGGCCGGGACATCGCGTCCCGGCCGCCCTTCGTGCATGCCGTCGGCGTCAGACCTCCGTGCCGGACAGCGGCACCTGCACCGCCCGCAGCGACCCGTCGCCGAGGTGGATCAGGCCGCGGCCTGGCTGCGGCGCCTGGCCGACCACGCCGCGGGTCAGCTTGACGCCGATGACCTCGCCGTCGGCCAGGCCCTGCGGCGACAGCAGCATGCCGGTGCGGTTCCGCTTCACCTGGCCCATCCAGCCGGCCAGGCTCAGCGCCAGCGACTCGGCGTTGCCGGCCGCCAGCACGCCCCAGCCGTTGCCCGCGCCGCCCCGGGCGAGCAGCGCCAGGTCGGCGTCGATGTCGGAGCCCATGAACAGCTCGGCGTCGTCCACGACCACCACCGCGTTGTCCTGCGGAATGGCGCCGAGCACCCCCCGGAACTCCTCGACCGTCACCTGCGCGTCCGTGATCACGGCCGCCACCCCGGGCCTGCCCTCCAGTTCGCGCAGCGGTGAGCGGCGCGGCGCCAGCAGCACCAGGCCCGTGCCCTCCGCCAGCAGCGAGTGCGCCGCGGTGAGCAGCACCGTGCTGCGGCCGGTCCGCGGCGGCCCGGCGACGACGAACGTGGGGACGTCGGCGAGGTCCGGGCCCAGCGAGGCGAGGGTGTCGCCGCCGACCGCGACCAGCGGCCGCATCGGCCCGCGCCGGGTGTGCAGGGCCAGCGCGTCGCGGTAGGCGATCCGGTCCGGCAGGACGTCCAGGCGCAGCGGCCCGCGCTCCGCCGGCACACCGGCCTCGCGCTCGGCGAGCGCCGTGCCGAGCGCGGTGAGGAACTGGCCCTGCGCCGCGCCGGAGAGGTCGCCGGTCAGGACCGCGATCTGGGCCTCCGCCAGGTCCAGGGTGCGGATGCCGCGGCCCGGAGCCGGGTCGCTCGGCGCCGACTTGGACGGGACGCCGACCGACGAGTAGTCCTGGCGGTCGTTGAGCTTGAGGACGATCTTGTCCTCGGTGGTGCCGGAGAACCGGCTGGAGCCCAGCACCCGGTCGCCCGCGAGCACGAGGTGGATGCCGACGCCCGCGCCGTCCCGCAGCAGCCTGATCATGCGCTCCATGAGGCTGCCGTTGTCGTACGCGGTGAACTCGCGCTCGAAGACCTCGAAGCGGTCCACCAGGAGCACGATGTGCGGCAGCCGCTCCCCCGCGGCCTGGGTGCGGCGCAGCTCGGCGAGGTCGGCGGCGCCGCGGGTGCCCAGCACGCCCTGCCGGGCGGTGAGTTCGGCGTTCAGCCGGTCCAGCAGCCGGCCCAGGCGCTCCACCTGGTTGCGGTCCACGACCGCGCCGCAGTGCGGAAGCGCGGTGAGCGCGTTGAGCGCGCCGTTGCCGCAGTCGATCCCGTACAGATGGACGTCGTCCGCGCCGTGCGCCTGCGCCAGGGCGGCGGCGAGGGTGCGCAGCGACTGGGAACGGCCGCTGCGGGGCGAGCCGATGAGGTGCAGGTGGCCCGCCCGGTCGATGTCGAACTCCAGCGCGGCGCGGGTCTGCCGCGCGGGCAGGTCCACCATGCCGTAGGCCACGGGCGGCAGTTCGGCCTCCCGTTCGCCGGCCGGCTTGGGCGCGGGCGGCGCCGTCCACTCCAGCACCTCGGGCAGCGCGGGCAGCCAGGGGCTCGGCTGCCGGGGAACCCCGGCCAGCCGCGCGGCCTGGGCGACGGACGCGGTGAGCACCGCGAGGTCCGTGACCGCCTCCGCATGCGCCAGGCCCCTGCGGGCGCCGCGGGAACCGCCGGTGGGCAGCGGCCCGCCGAGCTCCCGCCAGGTCACCGCGTGGGCCCGGACCGGCACTTCCGTGCCCTCGGCGACCGCGCCGCCGGGCCGCCGGCCGCCGACGCGCCCGGACTGGAACGGCAGCAGCGCCGACGGGCCCAGGCGCGCGTAGGCGCGTCCCGGATTGGCGGGCGAGATCTCCCCGGAGTCGGGGGCGTCGATGATGTCGCGGCTCTCGGTGGTGTCGGTGGTGCGCAGCGCGATCCGCAGGTTGGTGTTGGCCCGGATGTCCGGGGTCACCGCGCCGCCGGGACGCTGGGTCGCCAGCACCATGTGGATGCCCAGCGAACGCCCGCGCTGGGCGATGTTGACCAGGCCCGAGATGAAGTCGGGCAGTTCGCGCACCATGGACGCGAACTCGTCGACGACCAGGAGCAGCCGGGGCAGCGGCGGCAGCACGTCGCCGCCGCGGGACCGCTTGTCGAGGTAGTCCTCGATGTCCTTGGCCCCGGCCTGCGCCAACTGGGTCTCCCGGCGGCGCAGTTCGGCACCCAGCGAGACCAGGGCGCGCTCCACCAGGTGCGTGTCCAGGTCGGTGACGAGGCCGACGGTGTGCGGCAGGTCGGCGCACTCGGCGAAGGCGCTGCCGCCCTTGTAGTCGATGAGCACGAAGGTCATCTCGTCCGGCCGGTTCACCACCGCGAGCGTGGCGACCAGCGTCTGCAGCAGTTCGGACTTGCCCGAACCGGTGGTGCCCGCGATCAGCGCGTGCGGCCCGTCGCGGACCAGGTCGACCGAGAAGTCCCCGTCGTAGCCGGTGCCCAGGACCGCCCGCGTGCTGCGGCCGCCGAGCGACCAGCCCGCCACCACCGCCTCCGCGGTGGGCGGTTCGAGGCCCAGCAGGTCCAGCAGCCGGACCGATCCGGGCAGCGCGCTCTCGTCGCTGTCGCCGACGCCGCGCAGCGGCGCCAGCGCCCGGCCGAAGCGCTCGTACCAGGCGGGCTCCGGCGAGTCGGTGCGCACGCCCTCCAAAGCGGAGCCGGTTCCGGTGCGGACCCGCGAGACACCCTGCGCGGTGTCCCCGGTGACGACGACCGCGCCGCACTCCTCGGGCAGCAGCCGCTCCTCGCGGTCGATGCACAGGGTGTGGACACCCACCGACGGCCCGTCGCGCAGCAGGGCGATGACGCCCGGCAGCGAACGGGCCCTGCGGGCCTGCTCCAGCACGACCAGGATGTCCGGGTAGCCGTTGACGCCGCCCCGGACCAGATCCGGTCCGGCCGCCATACGGGACGTGACGATCTGGCCCAGTTCGCCGATGCGGCGGGCCAGCGACTCGGTGGTGCTGCCCACCAGCGCGTAGGCGTCCTCGCCCTGGGCCTGCGCGTGCGGCAGCCAGCGGGCCCACGACCACGCCGCCTCCCCCTCGGGCCCGGCGAGCACGACGATCCGCAGGTCCGCCGGACTGTGCAGGGCGGCGGCCTGGGCCGTCATCCACCCGGCGAGCCGCTGGGCGCCGGGACCGGCGAGCCCCGCCACCCCCGCCCTCCGCAGCGGCACGGAGACCGGCACCTGGCCCAGGAGCGGCACGGTGATGCGCCGGTGCTCGTCCTGCGTGGGGTCCTCGACGCTCAGCGACGAGGGCAGATCGGCCGTCCCCACCCGGACGGAGAGGAAGTCCGGGTCCTGCCAGCGCCGTTCCCACAGCCGCTCGGACGGCCGCACGGCCATCTGGAGCAGGGAGGCCGGATCGGGCAGCGACAGCCGCAGCCCGCGCTGCTCCTCCAGGACGGCGGACTCCACGTCCGCCTCGACCCGTCGCAGCGCGCCCTCGTACTCCTCCTTCTTCTCCAGGTACTTCAGCATCGCCTGCTTGCGCCCGCCGAACTGGGTGAACAGCGCGGCGAGCGGCGAGAGCAGGGCGATGAAGACGAAGACCCAGCTCTTGGTGACGAAGATGGCGATCGCCGCGCTGCCCGCGGGCAGCAGCAGGATCGGCAGCAGCGGGACGGGCCGCTTGTCGGGCCGCACGGGCGGCGTCGGCAGCCGGAACTTGCCGCCCGCGCGGGCGGGCAGGAAGCGCGGCGGCCGGTTGAACTCCAGGCCCAGGCCGTCGGCGGCCGGGGTCAGCGGCGCGGTCGCCGCCTCGCGCGACGCCAGCTCCAGCAGGGTGTCGCCGACGGCGAGCTGACTGCCCTCGCGCCAGGCCGCACCGGGCGCCGGGGTCCTGCCGTCGAGCACCGCGTCGGCCGCGGACAGCAGTTCCGCACCACCGTCGAGCCGCACCCGGATCCGGGCCGCGAACGCCGGGGCGTCCTCGGCCAGCCGGATACGGCAGGTGCGGTCGCTGCCGAGGTCGTACTCGCCGGGCACCAGCCGGAAGACCGTGCCCGCGCCCCGCCCCGACACCAGCCGGATCTCGGTGCGGCCCTCGGGCTCGGACTCCGCCGGCAGGGCGGAACCGAGCCCGAGGTCCATGCCGTCCCGGACCCCGGCCGCCTGGAGGGTGGCGTCCGGGTCGATCTCCCCCGCCCCGGTGAACAGGGCGGGCCCCCCCGCCCCGCCGGCCCCCTCGTGGTCGACGGCCCGCGCGAGTTCCGCCGCGAGAGTGCCGGCCCGTGCGGTCGGCTCGGTCTCGACGACGACGGTGGTGGACACCCCCTCGACCCGGGGGTCACGGACGCTGACGTTCAAACGCACGATGCATCGTCTTTCTCACGGAGGGGCGGGACGGGGGAAGCGGGCTCAGCCGAGGTTCGAGCCGAGCTGGTCGTCGGTCTGCGAGAAGGCGTCGCCGACGGAGCGGACGTACTGCCCGATGCCCTGCAGACCCTGGTTGACCTGGTCGAAGCCCTTGGCGAACTCGTCGAAGAACGGCGAGAACTTCTGCTGGGCGGCCGGGGTGCTGTAGCCGTTGGCGAGCAGGTTGGAGATCTTGCCCTTGACCTCGCTCAGCTTGTCCTGGAGCTGCGAGAAGTCGTTGAGCAGCGCCTGCGAGGTGGAAGCGGTCTCGTCAGAGTTGACGCGGTAGTCGGGCATGTCGGTACTCCTTGCGTGATCGGGTGAAGAATCCGTCCCTGGGAGGGACGGAGGTCTGTGGGGTGCGGGTCCCGGGCGGCGCTAGCGGCCGTCCGTCCCCGTCGTCGCGTCGCCTCCGGCGGGGCTGGTCGGCGCGGTGGTGAAGCCGTCGCCTCCGGCGGGGCTGGTGGGCGCGGTGGTGAAGCCGTCGCTGCCGGAACCGGCCGGCGAGGCGCCGCCGCCCGGCGGGGCCGCCGGGCTCTGCGGCGGGATGTCCAGCGGGGTGAGCGGCGGCCGCCCGGTCGTGGGCGACGGCGGCAGCGGCACGTCCGCCGGGTTCACCGTGTGCGCCGGGCCGGTGCCCGCGGGCGCGGCCGGACCCGTGGGCGCGGCCGGACCCGTGGGCGCGGTCGGGGAAGCGGGCGCGGTCGGGGAAGTCGGCGAGGTCGGCGATGGCGGCAGGGGTATGTCCGCCGGGTCCACCGTGTGCGCCGGGCCGGTGCCCGCGGGCGGAGCCGGGGTCGTGGTCGACGGGCCGGTGGAGCCCTTGATGGGGATGCCGTCGGCGACACCGTCGATCTTGCGTCCGAGCCCCGCGACACCGACCGGCCCGGAGCCCAGCTTGGGCGCCGAGTTGGCGATCTCCCCGGCCGCGACCTCGTTCGGGTCGCCGCCCTGGGCCACCCCGACACCGATCTTCGCGCCGAGGGTCGAGCCCTCCTCGACGAAGCCGCCGACCTGGTCCGAGGCCCGCTTGCCGATCGAGTCGCCCAGCGCGGGATCGGTGGTGTCGCCGAACCGGCCGCCGCCCCCGGGCGGTACCGGCGCGTTGCCGCGCGCGGAACCGATCTTGCCGATGCCGCCCTTGAACGCCGTCCCGGCGACCGCGCCGGCGGCGGCGCCCGCGAAGACACCGGCCGCGGTGATCTTGTCGTGGTTGGCGGCCTTGGCGGCCGCCTCCAGCGCGGAGTTGGTCAGGAACTTGCCGCTGACGTCCACGGCCGTCTTGCCCACCGGGTTGGCCAGTACCGCGCCGACCGCCTTGTTGGCGGTGACGGAGTCACTGACCTTGGTGATCGTCCCGGAGACCTTCGCGATGGTCCCGGAGTTCTTGATCGCGGCGACCACACCGGGGGCGATCGCCTGGACCGCCTTGCTGCCCAGCTTGAACAGGGAGGCACCGGGGATGATGCCGATCAGCCCGGCGACGAAGTCACCGGCCTTGATGCCCCCTGTCTGACTCGCCACCACTTGGTTGAAGACGAACAACGCCCCGCCGAGCAGCGCACCCACCACCGGGAAGAACACGGCCACCACGGCGATCAGCGCGGCCAGCAGGATCTGGACGAACGGGAAGTCCTTGAAGAAGTCGGCGATCTTCTGGAAGACGTTGCGCTCGGGAATCGCCTCCGACGCCGCCTGGTCCAGGACATCGGCGCAGGTGCGCTGCGCGGACTCCCGCATCTGCTTGGCCTGCTGGGCCAGGCCCTTGGCGGCACCGAGCTCGTTGTTGCCCGCGTCGATCTCGTCCTGGACCGCGCGGGCCTGCGACTTCTCCTCGTCGGTGGGGTTCTCGCCGAGCGTCTTGGGCGTCTGGCCGGCCTTGGCGGCGGCCGAACGGGCCTGGTCGACGGCGCGGTCGAAGGTGTCCTGGGCTTCCTGGAGGCGGGGGATGTAGTCGGTGTAGGCGCGGGCCGCGTCGTGGTACGAGGTCGCCGTCTTGTTCAGCTTGTCGGGAAGGTCGTCACCGATCTTCTCCTTGAGCTGGTCCATGGCCGAACCGCGGCCGAGGGAGATGGTGCCGTCCTTCTTGAGGATGTTGAGCGCCTTCTCGGCGGCGTCACCGACGTCCTGGTACCGCTTGACGATCCCGCGGATCAGTTCGGGGTCACCCGGCGTCGGGTCCCGGTCGAGCCCGACGAGACGGAAGTCCTCGTCGCTCGCATGCCGGCGTCCCATCCTTGCCCCTCCCAGCTCCGTGTTCGTTGTCGCTTGCCACACGGCGCCCACCGGGACTTGGTTCAGATCTCTTTCGAACCTTTTTCCCGGGGCGCCCCGTGTAGGGGGTGACGGAACCCGGAACCCGGGACGACGGCCCGGCACGCACACGACGACTTGGGTGGAGACGATGAGAGACGGCGTCAGCGCCACAGGGCGGCACCGGCCGGGTGCCGGTACGCCCGCACCCGCCCGCGGGACGGCCGTGCGCCGCGCCGCGGCCGCGGTACTGCTCGCGCTCTGGGCCCTGTTCGCGGCGGGCGCCGCCCCGGCGAGCGCGGACGACCAGCTGGTGAAGGTCTTCGTGGTCCAGGACACCGCGGCGGCCGGGGGCGCCCCCGCGACGCTGGCGTCCGTCGCGGCGAGCACCCTCGGCGACCCGGCCCGCGCCGGGGAGATCTTCGACCTCAACCGCGGGCAGGCGCAGACCGACGGCTCCGCCCTCACCAGCCCGGACGAGCAACTGCACCCCGGCTGGATCCTGCGGCTGCCGCCGGACGCCTCGGGCCCCGACGTCCAACTGGCCCGCGACAACGCCGCCCAGAACGCCTCCGCGCCCCCGGCCGCCGACGGCGCGACCACGGCCACGAGCACGGGTGGCGGTACCGCGTTCACCATCCCGCTGCCCGCCGCGATCGCCGTGCTCGGCGCCGTCCTGCTCGCCCTGGTGACCGCGGGCATCGTCGGACGCCGCCATGTGCGCGCCGCGTGGGCCGCGCTGGGCCGCGCCGTGCGACGGCTCGGCGATCCCGTCGCCCGGCGCCGCCGCCTGGCGCTGCGCCGCACCGTGGGCCGGCGCTTCGCCGCCGACGCGGGCTCCGCGCGCCGCGCCTACGCGGCCGCCGCCGAACTGTCCGGCCCCGGCGCCGCCCCGGAGCGTCCGGTGCACGCCCTGCGCGTGGACAGCACCGGGGTGACCGCGTGGCTGACCCCCGGTGACGCACCGGGCGCCCCCTGGACGGCACTCGACGGACCGGAGGGCACCCGGTGGCGCACCACCGCCGGCACCGGCACCTCCCGGGTCCCGGACGACCGGGCCTGCCTGGTGCGGGTCGGCGTCGAGGCGGACGGGGAACCGGTCTTCTACGACCTCAGCCGGCTCGACGGGGTGCTCAGCGTCACCGGCGACCGCGACGTCGCCCGCGACGTGGTGAACGGCCTGCTCGAAGAGGTCGCCCGCAGCCGGCCCGGCACCCCGGTGACCGTCCTGCGCGGGCCCGAGGACACGTCGCAGCTGACGCTGCCCGCCGGGCTGCGGCAGGTCGTCCGCATCGAGGCGGGCGCGGCGGCACCGGCCTCCTCGGCACCCGAGGCCCACGGCACGGTGCGCGGCGCCGCCGCCCGCCGCCCGGTCCTGGGCCTGGTCGTCATCGCCGGCACGCCCACGGGGTCGGAGGCCGCCGAACTGGCCGAGCTGTGCGGCCCCGGCGGGGCCGGCTGGACCGGACTGGTCTGCGGCGACGTCGGCGGCGCCCACTGGCGCTGGACGGCCGACGCGAACGGCGAGGTCGACATCCCCGTGCTCGGACTGCGGCTGACGGTCCCGGCCTGAAGCGCGTGAACGGCGTCGACTCCGCGGTCAGCGGGCCGCGGAGCCGACCCGGCTGCGCAGATTGCTGAGCGCGTAGTGCTGCCGGGACTTCACCGTGCCCGCCGGTACCCCGAGGATCCTGGCCGTCTCCTGCACGGTCCTGCCGAACAGGTATGTGTGCACGAGCACCTCGCGGTGCTCGTGCGACAGGTGCCGCAGCAGGGCCCGCGCGTCGACCGAGGCCAGGACGGCGTCGGCGTGGTCGGGCTGGATCACGTCGTCATGGTCAGCGCCCACCGTCTCGTGACGGGAGCGGGCACTGCGGATGCGGTCGATGGCCAGGTTGCGGGCCACCGTGAGCAGCCAGCCCCGGACGGACCCCTCACTGCCGTACAGCCGGTCGGTGTGGTGCCAGGCCCGGATCAGCGTCTCCTGGACGACGTCCTCCGCCATGTGGCGGTCCCGCAGCAGCCGCTCGGCGTAGGCCAGCAGCGGCTTGCCGTGGTCGGCCACCAGAAGGGTCAGCAGATGTCCGGAGCGTGCCGCGGGGCGGACGCCCGGGGCGGCGGCGAAAGTCATGGTCGGTCCTGGAAGGCACAGCTCGTCCCCGTCGGCGCTCCCGGCTTCCGCACCGGCACCACCGCACCGCCGGAGCGGTGCGCGGATCGCCGAAGGACGGGGCAGGGCGGGCGGCGGCCGGGCCGGGTGTGGGGCCCGCCGGCCGACGGGCACGAAGGTTCGTGCCTGCTTCGGCGATGTTCCTGGCGGAAGCAGCGCGTGGCGTGATCGTAAGCAGGCACCGATGCCGAAAAACTGACGCAATTCTGACCATCCGCGCCGCGCCCCCCCGGGCCCGGGCATGGCAACGACCCGCCGGGGCATCGCATGCCCCGCGCGGGCCGTCGACCGGACCCCCGGGCCGGCGCGGTCGCGCCGCCCGGGCCGGGACGGTCAGCCCTTGGCCGCCGGAACGGTCTTGCCGCGGTCGACCGTGATGTCCTTCTTGATCGCGAACCACACGCCCTTGACGTTCTGGCCGTTGGTGTCGCCGGGCTGGCTGTCGCCCTTGAAGGTGTAACCCGGCCAGCAGTTGAAGGCCTCCTGCGCGGTGCCGTTCGGCGTGTTGAAGGTGAACAGCGCCTTGGGGTCGAGGCCCGCCTTCTTGGCGTCGGCGGCGGTCACCGGGGCGGTGGGGGTCCACTTCTGCAGGCAGGTCGCGTCGCACGCGGTCTTCATCGGCCACGGCTCGTCCTTGGTGAACAGGTACAGCGTCCGGCCGTTCTTGTCCTGGAGGATCTTCCCGAGCTTCGGGTCGTTCAGCACGCCGAGGGCCGGGCGCTCCACACCGGCCTTCCAGCCGTCGGGCTCCGCGGCGTACCACACGCCCTTGACGCCCTGGCCGTTGGTGTCACCGGGCTGCGTGTCCTTGGCGAAGTAGTACAGCGGCTTGCCCGCGAGGGTGAGCTGCTTGGAGCCGTCGGTGCGGGTGATGGAGCCGAGCAGGTCCTGGTTCAGGCCCTTCGCGGTCTGCGTGTCGTCCGCGGGGACCGGCGGCCACTGCGCCGCGCAGTCGCCCTCGCAGCTCGACACACCGGGCGTGGTGTCCTTGCTGAAGACGTAGACGGTCCTGCCCTTGCCGTCCACGACGATCGTCTTGAGCTGGGTGTCGGTGCGCACCGCCAGCCCGGACGCCGCCTCCGTCACCGGCGGGGCCGACTCCGTGTCGCCCACGTTGGGATAGCCGGACACCGCGTTCACCACCGGCTGCTGCACCGCCGCGGGTGCTGCGCCCGTGCCGGTCTGCTGACCGCAGGCGGTGACAGCCGTCAGCGCCAGCGCCGTACCGGTCAGGAACAGGGCGTTCCGCGCGTTCTTGTTCATCGCACTTCCTCAGGTCCACCAGACGTCCGCTCCGGGCCGGAGCTACGCCGCTATACACGGACCCGTGGCACCACTGGGTTCAACCCGGTGCCGTGCAATTTTTCGCGCACCCCCCGGGCGTCGGGATGACCGATGCCCTCCAGGATCGCCAGCGCCTGACGCAGGGCGCCGGCCGCGCCGTTGACGGCACCGGCGGCGATGTGGGTGTCGGCGATGTGGACGAGGGTGTCGGCCTCCAGGTACCCGTCCCGGATCTCCCGGTACATCCGCAGCGCCCGCCGGAAGCAGTCCAGCGCCTGTTCGTAACCGCGCAGTTGGTGGTAGGCGCAGCCCAGGCTGTCCCACGCGGCGGCCTCGCCGTTGAGGTCGCCGGTCTCCTGGTGGATGGCCAGCGAACGGCGGCACTCCTCCACGGCCTTGTCGTACTCGCCGAGCAGCATGTGCGTCCAGCCGACCTCGTTGTGCACGCTTGCCTCGCCGTTGAGCTGCCCGGCCGCGCGGTACAAGTCGCCGGCGAGCCCGTAGTGGCGCAGCGCGTCGTCGTGCCGCCCGTGCCGGTTGGACAGGAAGGCCCAGTAGCGGTGGACCCGGGCCTGGCCGCAGGGCTCGCCGACCTCCCCGAACAACTGCAGCGCGCGCAGCAGGTGTTCGCGCGCACCCTCCCAGCGGTCCAGCCGCCCCAGCGCGAACCCGAGCGCCCGGTGCGCGTGCGCCTGGCCGAGGACGTCGCCCTGCCGCTGCGCCGCCGTGGTGGCCGTGGTCTGCGCGGTCCGCTGCTCCTGCCAGCGGCCGTTGCGGTCCAGGTACAGCTCCAGCACCACGGCCAGCCGCCAGCTGTGCGACCCGTCCCCGTGCCGGCCGTCCTGCTCGATGGCGGCCAGCAGCACGGACCGTTCGGCGTCGAGCCAGTCGGCCGCCGCGCGCTGGTCGGTGAAGCGCTCGGGCACGGTGTGCGCCGCAGGGCGGCGCAGCGCGAGCCGTTCACGGTGCGGGGCGAGCGCGGCGACGGCGGTGTGCGCACTGTGCAGGTAGTGGTCGAGCAGCCGGACCCCGGCCGCGGCCGCCTCCCCCGGGTCGTCGTGCTCGCCGGTCAGTTCCGTCGCGTACGCCCGCAGCAGCCCGTGCGAGGAGAACCGGCCCGGCGCGTTCTCGAAGAGCAGCTGCGCCCGGACCAGCTCCGCGAGCAGCGCGCGCGTCTGCCCGGTGCGCCGGGCCGCCAGACTCGCCGCGGCGGCCACCGAGCAGTCCGGCCCGGGATGCACGGCCAGCAGCCGGAACAGCCGGGCCGCCTCCGGGCTCAGCGCCTGGTACGACCAGGAGAAGACGCTGCGCGCGTCGCCCAGCGGCGGCTCACCGGTGAAGGCGTCGAGGCTGCCGTGGCTCTCCCGCAGCTCGTCGGCGATCGCGGACAGCGGGAAGCCCGGGTTCAGGGCCGCGCGGGCGCTGACGATGGCCAGCGCCAGCGGGAGCCGCCCGCACAGCGCCACGATCTCCGCGGTCGCCAGCGGTTCCCGGGCGACCCGTTCCGCGCCCAGCCGCAGCGCCAGCAGTTCCTCCGCGTCGTCCTCGCCGAGCAGGTCCAGGGTCAGGGAGCGCGCGCCCTCGGCGGTCACCAGCCCCTGGAGCTGATGGCGGCTGGTGACGACCGCCAGGCAGCCGGGCGCGGACGGCAGCAGCGGGCGGACCTGCTCGGAGTCGCGGGCGTTGTCCAGCACAACCAGCACGCGGCGGCCCGCCAGCAGGCTGCGGTACAGCGCGGCCTGCGCCTCCAGCCCCGCGGGGATGCGGCCGACCGGTATCCCGAAGGCGTCGAGCAGCGCGCGCAGCGCCTCGGCCGTGCCCATGGCGGCGCCCGTGAGGTGGAAGCCGCGCAGATCGAGATAGAGCTGGCCGTCCGGGAAGCGGTCGGCGACCTGATGGGCCCAGTGCACGGCCAGGGTGGTCTTGCCCACGCCCGCCATGCCGCTGATCACCACGGCCTGCGCCGGTTCCGCGGGGACGGGCAGCAGCGTCCCGGACAGCTCCAGCTCCGAACGCCGCCCGGAGAAGGCGGCGAGGTCCCGGGGCAGCTGCGCGGGGCGCAGCTGGGCCGCGCCGCCGGGGACGTCGTCCGCCGCGTCACCCGCCGGGGGCGCTGCGTCCCCTGCGTCTGCTGTGTCCGCTGGGTTCGCTGGGTTCGCTGGATTCACGACGGGGCGCGCGGGTGCCGGTACCGCCTCCGCCGGCGCCGCGCGGTCCACGGCCGTGCCGTCCAGCACCCGGTACTGCGCCTCCCGCAGCTCCGGACCCGGGTCGAGCCCGAGCTCGTCGGCGATCCGCAGCCGTACTCCCTGGTAGACCTCCAGCGCCTCCGCCTGGTGCCCGGTCGCGGCCAGCAGGTCGATCAGCCGGGCCTGGAGCACCTCGTCCAGCGGGTGGTGGGCGGCGGCCTGCCGCAGGGTGATCAGCACCCGCTCCGTCAGCGCGTCCCCCGCGGCCGGCGCATACCCGGCGGCCTCCTTCACGGCGACCAGGTGCTCGTTGTCCACGGCGGCGAAGACCGGGTGCGCCCGCACCTCGGGCGCGATGCCGGAGGCCGTCGGGCCCCGCCACAGCCCCAGCGCGTCGACCAGCAGCCCGGTGGCGCGGACCCGGTCGCCGCGCTGCGCCAAGTTCCGCGCCTGCACCCGCAGCGCCCGGAACTGCAGCAGGTCCAGCTCCGCCGGCTCCACCTCCAGCCGGTAGCCGCCCGCGTCACGGACCAGCCGGCGCGACGCGGAGCCGGTCGGCAGCCCGGGTTCGAGCAGCCGGCGCAGCCCGCCGATGTGCCGATGGACCACATTCACGGCGGTCTCGGGGGGCTCTTGGCCCCACAGGGCGTCCAAAATGGCGTGCAATGGCACCGGTTGCCCGCTCTGGGCCAGCAACAGGGCGAACAGGGCCCGCTGCTTCGGTGGGCCCAGCTTCACCTCGGCCCCGTCCCGCCAGGAACGGACCGGCCCGAGGATCTGGAAGCGCACCACCACCCGGCCAAGCTTGGCATGCTCGCGGGGCGGCGTCGCGCCCGGCGCCGGACGGCGGGCCCTCCGACCGGGACAAAGGCGGTCCGGCGGCAGCCGGGGGTCTGTGCCCGCGACCGTTCCTTTGGCATGATCCCTTCCCATCGCACCCGCTGTTCGAAGGGATCACGCGTGATCGTCACCGTCACGTTGAACGCCGCCATCGACGTGACCTACCGCGTCCCCCGGCTGCGGCCGCACACCACCCACCGGGTGTCGGAGACCGCCGAACGCCCCGGCGGCAAGGGCCTGAACGTCGCCCGCGTCCTGGCCGCGCTCGGCCACGAGACCGTGGCGACCGGCTTCGCGGGCGGCCCCGCCGGCGCCCTGCTGCGGGACCGCCTCGCCGCCGTGGACGGCGTCACCGACGCGCTCGTCCCCATCTCCGGCACCACCCGGCGCACGGTCGGCGTCGTGGACGCATCGGGCGGCGGCACGACGATGTTCAACGAGCCCGGCCCCACGATCACTTCGGAGGAGTGGACGGCCTTCCTCGGCGTCTACCGCAAGCTCCTGGACGACGGCGCGCGGGCCGTCGCGCTGTGCGGCAGCCTGCCGCCCGGACTGCCCGTCGGCTGCTACGCCGACCTCGTACGGGACGCGCGGGCCGCGGGCATACCCGTCCTGCTCGACACCAGCGGTGAACCGCTGCGGCGCGGACTCGCCGCCCGGCCCGACCTCGTCAAGCCCAACGCGGGCGAACTGGCCGGACTCACCGGGGCGTTGGAACCCCTGCGGGCCGCCCGCGACGCCCGGCGCCGCGGTGCCCGCGCCGTCGCGGCCTCGCTCGGCCCCGACGGCCTCCTCGTCCTCACCGAGGACGGCTCCGTGCTGCGCGCCCGCCCACCGGCGCCCGTCGCCGGCAACCCGGCCGGCGCGGGCGACTCCGCGGTCGCCGGCCTGCTGTCCGGTCTCGTGGAGGGACTGGACTGGCCGCGCCGGCTCGCCCGCGCCGTGGCGCTGTCGGCGGCGACCGTCGCCGCGCCGGTGGCGGGCGAGTTCGACCGCGCGACCTACGCGGACCTGCTCGGGCGGATCGAGGTCGGCGCGGAGGCCGAAGCGTGCTAGCCGAGCCGAGCCGAGCCGACCCCTCCCCGGCGGGTCAGCTCTTGTGCTGGCCCTCTTCCAGCCACATCCGGTCGAGGTAGAAGTTGCACTGGTTGCCCGCCTCGCAGGAGAGCGTCAGCGTGTTCTCGCCCTTGTTCAGGGCGATGTAGCTGAACGAGTTGGTCCAGCCGTGCTCGTAGTCGCCCGGCTTGGCGTTCGCGAAGTTCTTCAGGCTGATGGGCCGCGCCTGCTTCGAGCCGTTGACCGTTATGGTCGCGTTGCCGTCGGCGCCGGGGACGCTGTAGTCCACGAAGACGGTGTACGCGCCGTCGTCGGGCGCGGTGAACTTCCACGTGACGGTGGCGCCCGCCTTGTCCATCCCGGCGACGTACTTGCCGTCCGCGGCCTTGGCACCGGGCACGTCCGACGTGATGAAGGCGCCGCCCGACAGGGGCAGACCGGCCACGTCGGTCTTGCCGGGCAGCTCGCCGCCCGCCGCGTCGCTGGAGGAGGGCTGCGGCGTGTCGCCACCGGTGCCGGCGGTCGCGGTGGGCGACGGGGTGCCGCCCGCCTGCGCGTCGTCGCCGGAGCCGTTGGCCATGGCGACACCGATGCCGATCGCGACCGCCGCGACCACGGCGACGGCGCCGATCAGCAGGCCCTTGCTGTTGGGGCCGGTGGAGCGGGAGGCCGCGGCGCGGCGGCCGCCGCCGGGACCGGCGGGAGCGGGCTGCGGCATGGCCTGGGTCGCCTGCGGCTGCTGCCCGTAACCGGGCTGCTGCGGGGGCTGCTGGCCGTAACCGGGCTGCTGGGGCCGCTGCTGCTGGCCCTGCGGGTAGCCGTAGGCGGGAGGCTGCTGCTGCTGGCGGCGCTCGCCGACACGCTGGACCTGGTTGTACGACGTGCGGGGCACACCCGGCTGCGCGACGGACGTCTGACCCGCGTCCTCGCCGTCCTGCCGGTACAGGTACCCGAAGGGGTCGTCGTTCCCGGGCTCGGGGGCGCCGTTGTTGCCGGCCGTCATCCGCTCTTCACCTTCCACTGCCTATCGCTTGCACAGCCCTATCAGTGCCGGGAGACCCGGCATAAGGGAGTGCGCTCTCCGGATGGCCAATGTTCATGATCGATTCATCCGCGGCTGTCGCGGGCGGACACATCCCTGCCCCGGGTACCCTACCTGTCCGCACTGAGCGGCCGCGGGCCGCGAACCCTCCGAGATGCGCCCATACGGTGGAGCCGTGACCGAAGACACAACCCGGGGCGCGCCCCGGGAAGCGGACGAGTGGACGGGGTGGCGGGCGGCCACCGAGCGGGCGCTGTACGGGCCCGGCGGCTTCTTCCGGCGCGAGCGTCCCGCCGCCCACTTCCGCACCTCCGTGCACGCCTCGCCGCTCTTCGCCGGCGCCGTCGCGGAACTGCTGCGGCGCGTCGACGCCGACCTCGGGCACCCGGGGGAGCTCGCCCTCGTCGACATCGGCGCGGGCGCCGGAGAGCTGGTCAGCGGGGTTCTGGAGGCCTTCGGCGACCCGCGGCTGCGGGTCTTCGCGGTCGAAAAAGCGCCGCGGCCGGCCGGGCTCGACGCGCGCGTCCAGTGGTGCGCGGAGCCGCCGCGGGGGGTGCGCGGACTGCTCTTCGCCAACGAGTGGCTGGACAACGTACCGGTCGATGTCGCGCAGACGGACGCGCACGGCGTCGCCCGTTACGTCCTGGTCCGTGCCCGCGACGGGGCCGAGCGGCTGGGCGGCCCGGTGGACGGCGCCGACGCCGCGTGGCTCGACCGCTGGTGGCCGCTGACGGGCGCGGAGGAGGGGACGCGGGCGGAAATCGGCCGGTGGCGGGATGCCGCCTGGGCGGACGCGACCGCCTGCCTCGACGCGGGGCTCGCGGTCGCGGTCGACTACGGGCACACGGCGGGCACCCGGCCGCCGTACGGGACGCTCACCGCCTTCCGCGAGGGCCGCGAGATCTCCCCCGCCGTCCCCGACGGCTCCAGCGACATCACCGCGCACGTGGCCATGGACGCCTGCGCCGCCCCCGGCGCCGTCCTCACCACCCAGCGCGAGGCCCTGCACGCCCTCGGCGTCACGGGCGCCCGCCCCCCGCTCGCGCTGGCGTCCACCGACCCGGCCGGCTACGTCCGCGCCCTGGCCGGAGCGGGCCAGGCCGCCGAACTCACCGCCCCCACCGGCCTCGGCGCGTTCCTCTGGCTGAGCCTGGCCGTCCCTCCGGGCCGGGCCGCACAAGCGGCCGGTACGGGTGGGAAACTAGGCGCATGACGGAGACCACGATCGGGATCGGCGGCGCCGCCGAGGGCACGGACATGGTGCTGAACATCGGCCCGCAGCACCCCTCGACGCACGGCGTGCTGCGGTTGCGGCTGAAGCTGGACGGGGAGCGGATCAGCGAGGCCGAGCCGATCGTCGGCTACATGCACCGGGGAGCGGAGAAGCTCTTCGAGGCCCGCGACTACCGGCAGATCATCATGCTGGCCAACCGCCACGACTGGCTCTCCGCCTTCTCCAACGAACTGGGCGTCGTCCTCGCCGTGGAGCGCATGCTCGGCATGGAGGTGCCGGAGCGCGCGGTGTGGACCCGCACCCTGCTCGCGGAGCTGAACCGGGTGCTCAACCACCTGATGTTCCTCGGCTCGTACCCGCTGGAACTGGGCGGGATCACGCCGATCTTCTACGCCTTCCGCGAGCGCGAGGACCTCCAGGCGGTCATGGAGGAGGTCTCCGGCGGCCGCATGCACTACATGTTCAACCGCGTCGGCGGCCTCAAGGAGGACCTGCCCAACGGCTGGCACGGACGCGCCCGCGCCGCCGTGGCCCAAGTGCGCTCCCGCATGGGGACGTTCGACGACCTGGTGCTGGGCAACGAGATCTTCCGCGGCCGCACCCGCGGCGTCGGGGTGCTGGCGGCGGCCGACGTCCACGCGTACGGCGTCAGCGGCCCGATCGCGCGCGCCTCGGGCGTCGACTTCGACCTGCGGCGCGACGAACCGTACCTGGCCTACGGGCAGTTGCAGGACACCCTGGAGGTGGCGACCCGCTCCGAGGGCGACTGCCTGGCCCGCTTCGAGATGCTGCTGCACCAGACGCACAACGCGCTGGACCTCGCGGACGCCTGCCTCGACCGCATCGCCGAACTGCCCCCGGGCCCGGTCAACCAGCGGCTGCCCAAGGTGCTCAAGGCCCCGGAGGGCCACACCTACGCCTGGACGGAGAACCCGCTCGGGCTCAACGGCTACTACCTGGTGTCCAAGGGCGAGAAGACGCCGTACCGGCTGAAGCTGCGCTCGGCGTCCTACAACAACATCCAGGCGCTGGCCGTGCTGCTGCCGGGCACGCTGGTCGCAGACATGGTGGCGATCCTCGGCTCGATGTTCTTCGTCGTGGGCGACATCGACAAGTGACGCCGCCCCCGGCGCCGGCTCCGGGGCGCGGCGCTACGAGGACTGGGCGCGCAGCTCGCTGAGGTCGAGCTGCTCGGTCTCGTCGTGCGCGGTGAGGTCGATGACCTCGGCGCCCGCCTCGGCCGCGGCGTCGGACTGCAGCGCGGCGCGGGCCGCGACCGCCTCGTCCCCGACGACGTCGGCGAGGTCCGCCCCGGCGGCCCCGTCCGTCCCCGGCGGCAGCTCCTTCGGCTGGCCCTTGGCGTTCTTGGCCGTGCCGAAGAAGTCGAACCCGCCCTGGGTCCGGGAGGCCTGCTTGTGCGGCTTGGCGTACGGAAGGACGGCCGCGGCGACGGCGGGCAGCGCCTTGGGCTGCCGCACCGGCAGGGCCGGGTTGCCCGCGGGGCGCTCCAGGACGCCACGGGTGGCTGTGGCACCGTCCGCGGCGGCGTGCCGGCCGTGCTGCTCGTCGGAGTCCGCCACGTCGCGGCGGCGGGCCTCCTGGACGGTGGCGGCGGCCTGCTGGCGGGCGGCGTTGCGCGACAGGTCCTTGAGCGCCGCGGCGGCCTGCAGGTACGCGGTGGGGCCGAGGGCGTTCGCCGGCACCGCCAGGGCGGAACCGGCGGCCTGGACGGCCAGGACGCGGCCGTCCTCCAGCGCGCGGGCGCGCTCGGACTCGGCCGTGGCGTAGCGGCGCAGCAGATCGGCGTGCTCGGTGCGCAGCCGGGCCAGTTCGGCGCGCTTGCCGCGCAGCTTGTTCTCCAGCTTGCCGCGCAGGTCGCGGGAGTCCTCGAGGTCGACCTCCAGCTCCGCGATGCGCTCGTCGGCACGCCACTCGTCGCGCACGCGGGCGGTCTTGAGGTCGGCGACCTGCTTGCCGGCCGAACGGTCCCAGCTGCGCAGCAGGAAGGCACCGGCACCGGCGGACGCCGCGGCGCCGAACACGAACACATGGAGCAGCGCCGGATCACCGATCGCCAGACCACCGAGCGCGAGGGCCGCGGCGGAGCCGGCGACCGTCACGGGCGGCAAAAGCCTGTGCAGCGGTTGGGAATGACGGTGGCGTCCACGTGGCATGCCAAGGAACTTAGCGTGCCCGTGAGTCGCATGGGGCCCCGCCATCCGATTTCTCACTGAACATACAACGACAAATACGGAGGGCAGCCGCCCCGGCACAATGCGTGGCGCGAATGCCCGCCCCGAATGAATTCCGATCTTGCTCATCGCCGCGGCGCGCCCCGGCCCCGGGGAATTCCGCGGACTCCGCTTCGACCTGCTGTTTCGGCCCCGCGGGGCGGGCGGGACGGGCGCCCCGGGAAATTCGGCGGGGCCAGGGTGCGGCGCTGATCGCGATTAGCCGGACGTTCCGATCGGCGTCCGCCCGGGAAGATCACTGGCGGGCGGACGGCGGCCGCGTGACAATCGGCGGGAGGGCCGCCGGACGGCGTCCCGGCGGGGAGCCGTGAGATGACCACACCGCGGGATTTGCTGATCACCGCCTCGGAGCCGGCGTCCGGCCGCTCCGTCGAGCAGGGCGATCTCTCGCTCGCGCTCGCCGGGGCCGAGGCGGTCGACCTCCTGGCCGCCGGAGCCGTGACGCTGGCGGACGGCCGCCTGGTGCCCGGCGAGCGGTCCCCCCTGACGGACCCGCTGCTGGACGGTGCGGCGGCGGCGCTGAACCGCCAGGCGCCGTACGAGACGGTCGCCGACTGGCTGTGGCGCCGGGGCCGGGACCTCACATCGGTCTACCTGGCCGCGATGGAGGCGGAGGGCGAACTGGTGGAGAAGCGGCAGCGCCGCTGGGTGGTCCTGCACACGACGTCGATCGTGCCGGGCGACACCACTGCCCGCCGCCGTGCGGCGGCGCGCTGGGCGGCGGAGGAACCCGTCCTGGCCGGCCTCGGGGCGGCGGTCGGACTGCGGGACGGCGCGCCGCCGGCCGGCGATCCGGCGGCGGGCGTGCTCGCCGCCGTCGACAACGCGGTGGGCGAACTGTCCGCCGAACGCCGGCGCCGCGCGCGGCGGCAGGAGGACGCCCACGCGGAGAACGTCAGGCGCGGCTACTGACGGACTGAGGGGCGAGCCGTGCCGCGAGCCGTGCGGGCCCGGCTACGCGCGGTCGCCCATGACGCCGTTGCGGTGGTCGTCCTCGTCCTCGGGGAGCCGGCAGACCCGTTCCAGGAAGAGCGCGGCGGCACACACCGCGACGCCCGCGAGCACCGCCGCGCCGCCGTAGATCGCCTGGTCGCGACGGGGCTGGTTGTCGAGCTCGTACATGATCAGGAAAACGACCGCGCCGCCGTACATGCCCGCGACCAGAGCGGCCACCAGCGCACTCGCCTGGCCGAAGACGACCGCGCGGGCGGCCAGCAGCGGGTCCACACCCTTGGCGCCGGGGCGCCGCTCGCGCTGGGCCCGCAGCCGGGACCGCAGCGACAGCGCGGTGGCGGCCAGCACGACCGCGATCAGCGCCAGCACAATGGGGGCGGCCACGGGCACGCTGGGCAGCGTGCCCACCGAGTCCCAGAGCTTGGCGCCGGCCCAGGAAAGGACCCCGGCCACCACGAAGAGACCCACCAGGGTCCTGACACGCAGCGCCTTCACCGAGTTCTCGCTCCCCACATCGACGGACACAACGACGAAGTCGTCAACGATTACTCGGGCAGTCTGAGTTCCACGTCACCGCGCGACCAGACCGACTCGCGGCCCACACCCGCCAGCAGCCCGGCCACCGGGCCCGCGCCCGGCAACTCCGCCGCCGGGTCGATGTCGTGCCACGGCGCGAGCACGAACGCCCGCTGGTGCGCCCGCGGGTGCGGCAGGGTGAGCTCCGGATCCTCGGAGACCACACCCTGGTAGGCGACGATGTCGACGTCGATGGTCCGGGCCCCCCACCGCTCGGTGCGGGTCCTGGCGAAGGCGTCCTCGATGGCCCGGCCGCGCTCCAGCAGCGAGGAGGGCGGCAGGGTGGTCTTGATGAGCACCACGGCGTTGAAGTAGTTCGGCTGCGAGCCCGGCTCGACGCCCCAGGGCTCGGTCTCGTACACCGGCGAGACCCTCTTCACACGGACGCCCGGAGTGTCCTCCAGCGCGTCGACCGCTCCCTGGAGGGTCTCCAGGCGGTTGCCGAGATTGCTCCCCAGGGAGATCACGGCGAACTTGGGGTTCTGCAGCGTGGAGTCCGCCGCGTCGACCTGCGCGACAACGGAGGCCGGGACGGGCTGCACGGTGGGGTCGTAGCTCACGGGCGCCTCCGGATGATCGATACGGTCACGTCGTCAAAGGGCACGGTGATCGGGGCCTGCGGCTTGTGCACGGTCACCTCCACCTCCTCGACCAGTTCATGCTTGAGGCACTGGTCGGCGATCCGCTGGGCGAGGGTCTCGACGAGGTCCACCGGCTCGCCCTGCACGACGGCCACGACCTCCTCGGCGACGATCCCGTAGTGCACGGTCCGCGTCAGGTCGTCCGTCGCCGCGGCGGGCGCGGTGTCCAGTCCGAGGACGACGTCCACGACGAAGTCCTGGCCCTCGCGGCGCTCGTGCTCGAACACGCCGTGGTGTCCACGGGCTCTCAGGCCCCGCAGCGCGACTCGGTCCACGATGCACTCCCGCTGGTCGTCGAACGGACGGACGAAATTGACGAGGGGTGGAACGTAACAGTACGCCCTTTCTCGAATCTACCTGCGACCACCGACAGCCCTCCGGTACCGGGGCGGTACCGGGCCGGCCGGGGTCCGGACGACCCGCGCTTACCCCGTACCGGAGGCACCTACTCCGCCTCCGCCGACTTCTTGCCACGAACGGGTCACGAACGGCTGGCGCGGCGGGCGGTGTTCAGGCCGTGCCCTCCCCGGCGCCGTCGTCGCCGGCCCCGTCCTCCGCGTCGTCCTCACCCGCGCCCGCCATGACCGGGGAACCGTGGTGCACCCACAACCGCCAGCCCTCCGGTGTGCGCCGGAACACATTCGTGGCCACCACCAGACCGCCCACCAGCGAGCCCATGTCGCCCTCCTCCTCGGCGGGACCGCCGGTGAGGATGTTCTCGGTGCACGTCACGAGCGCGGTGTCCCCGTCGACGGCGACCTCCACGTCCGTGAGGAAGAACTGGATGTAGTCGGTGTTCGCCATGATCAGCGCGTACGAGCGCATCACCTCGCGGCGCCCGCGCAGCACCGGCCACCCCGGGTGCACCACCGACACCGTCTCCGCCAGCGGACCGGTCAGCACCAACTCCTCCAGCGCGTCCAGGTCCGAGCGCTCCACCGCGTCGTAGAACGCCTGGTTCGCCTGCTCGACCCGGGCCGCCTCGGCCGTGCGCGGCGTCACCGCGACACCCCCCGCACCACAGGGCCCCGCCCTTCTCCGGCCTGTTCCCGCCGCTCGCTCATCGCGCCCCCTCGATCGCCCGCGCCACGCGGACCGCGTCCGCACTGTCGTGCACCTCGTGCACCCGCACCGCCCACGCCCCCCGGCTCGCGGCGATCGCCGTCACCGCCGCGGTCGCCGCGTCCCGCTGGCGCGCCGGCGGCGGATCGCCGCCCTCACCGGCCAGCACCCGGCCGAGGAACCGCTTGCGCGAGGCCGCGATCAGCAGCGGGCGGCCCAGCGTCCGCAGGTCCTCCATGTGCGCGATCAGCGCGAGGTCGTGCTCGGCGTCCTTGGCGAAGCCCAGGCCCGGGTCGAGCACGATCCGCTCCGGGGCGATCCCGCCGGACACCGCGGCGTCGAAGCTGCGCCGCAGTTCGCCGGTGACCTCGCCGACCACGTCGGCGTAGACCGCGCGGTTGTTCATGTCGATGCTCTGGCCGCGCCAGTGCATCACGACGAACGGGCTGCCCGCGGCCGCCACGACCGGGATCATCGCCGGATCGGCGAGGCCGCCGCTCACGTCGTTGACCAGTGCCGCGCCCGCCTCGACGGCCTTCTCCGCGACCGCGGCCCGCATCGTGTCGACGCTCACCACGACCCCGGCCGCGGCCAGTTCCCTGACCACCGGGATGACCCGGCGCAGCTCCTCCGCCTCGTCCACCCGCGCCGCGCCCGGACGGGTCGACTCACCGCCCACGTCCACCAGATCGGCCCCGGCGGCCACCAGGTCCAGCCCGTGCTTGACGGCCAGCTCCGGGTCGAACCACTCGCCGCCGTCGGAGAACGAGTCCGGCGTGACGTTCACCACGCCCATGACCGCGCACCGGTCCCAGGACGGCAATCCGGCCACGTGGCCGCGCATCGTACCCATGAGGTCAGCCTAGGGGGCGGGCCGGACGGGCGGTCACCGCAGACGCCGGGAGGCCCAGACGGGGAGGGCCAGCGTGACGAACCCCTCGGCCTGCATCGCGGCCAGGCCGATCCGGGGGAGGTCCTTCGTGGCGCGGAAGACCAGGAAGCGCGGCACCCACTCGGGCTGGAACTTGGCGTTGAACTTGTACAGCGACTCGATCTGGAACCAGCGCGACAGGAAGACCAGCAGCCCGCGCCAGGTGCGCAGCACCGGCCCCGCGCCCAGCCGCTCCCCGCGCGCCAGCGCGGAACGGAACATCGCGAAGTTCAGCGAGACCCGCCGCACCCCGATCTCCGGCGCCCGTTGCAGCGCCGCGACGATCAGCAGCTCGTTCAGCCCCGGGTCTGCGGCGCGGTCGCGCCGCATGAGGTCCAGGGACATCCCGTCGGTCCCCCAGGGGACGAAGTGCAGCACCGCCCGCAGTTCGCCGTCCGTGTCGTAGGCCGTCGCCACCACGCACGCGTCGTCGGACGGATCGCCGATGCGGCCCAGCGCCATCGAGAAGCCGCGCTCGGTCTCGGTGCCCCGCCACGCGTCGGCCGCGCGCCGGATCGTCTCGCGTTCGTCCTCGTCCAACTCGCCCACCCGGCGCACCTTGCACACGTAGCCGGCCCGCTCGATCCGCTTCACCATCTGCCGCACATTGCGCATGGCCCGCCCGGACAGCGAGAACGCCGCCGTCTCCACGACGGCCTCGTCGCCCAGTTCCAGCGCGTCCAGCCCGGTCTCCCGGGTCCACACCTCGCCGCCGGTCTCGCTGCACCCCATCACCGCGGGGATCCACGCGTGCGCGCGGGCCTCCGCCATGAACCGCTGTATCGCGCCCGGCCAGGCCTCGACGTCGCCGATCGGGTCGCCGCTGGCCAGCATCACCCCGGACACCACGCGGTAGCAGACCGCCGCCTTGCCGCTCGGGGAGAACACCACGCTCTTGTCCCGGCGCAGCGCGAAGTGCCCGAGGGAGTCCCGGGCGCCGTGCCGGGCCAGCAGGCAGCGCAGCCGCTCCTCGTCCTCCTCGGTCAGTTCGGCGACCGGGTGGGCGGGGCGCAGCGCCAGGTACGCGGTGACCGCGGCGGTCAGGAAGCCGAGCCCGCCCAGCGAGTACGCGACGACATCGGCCGCCTGGTCGGTGGTGTAGCTGACGGGTCCGTCGAAGCCGAGCAGCCCGTACAGCACCTCGGTGAAGCGCTGCGCCACCGTCGGGTCGCCCATCTCCGCCGCCGGGTGCGCGCTGACGATCACCAGCCCGAGCAGCACGCTCAGCCCGCTCAGCCCCGTGAACGCCGCCACCGCCCGCCACCGGGTGCGCGGGTCCCCGAGCGCCGAGAACTCCGCCCGGTACCGGATCAGCAGGGCCAGCAGGAACGCCGACAGCACCGCCCCGCCCAGGGAGTGACGGTGCAGCACCTGCGCCACCCCGCCGATCGGCAGCAGCACCACCGCGGCCCGCCAGGCGCGCTTCTTCCCCCGCTTGAGTCCGTGCGCCAGCATCAGCACGAGGATGCCCGTCACCACGGCCGCCGCGGCGGCCACCGAGGTGACGGTCCCGGGGACCACCCCCGCCAGCACGTGCATCCGGCTGTGCCGGAACCGCGGGAAGATCCCGGCCGCCAGGTCCATCAGCCCGACGAGGGCGCACGCCGTCCCGACCGCGCGAGGGGACGCCGCCGCGGGCAGCACCGAGGGAAGCCTCCGCCCGGCCCCCCGGGAAACCCGGACGCCGGGCTCTTCCTCTGCGACGACAGACATGGCCCCACCAAGTTCCAGCGCTGCGGAAATGTGCCGTACGCCCGACTCGCGTACGGAGATGTGCGCCCTGTAGGACGTGAACTCCCGCCCGCGGGTTCCGTCGGTGGCACAACCGTGTCCCCCCGGAGACCTTCCCGTCCGGGGGGATGCCCGCCGGACGCCGCCGGCGATCAGCTCGGTTCAGCTCAGCGCGACATGATCATGCTCATGGCCTCGGCCCGCGTCGCGGGGTCGCGCAGCTGCCCGCGCACGGCCGAGGTGAGGGTCTTGGCGCCGGGCTTGCGGACCCCCCGCATCGTCATGCACATGTGCTCGCACTCGATGACCACGATCACACCGCGCGGTTCGAGTATCCGCATCAGGGACTCCGCGATCTGCGTGGTCAGCCGCTCCTGCACCTGCGGGCGGCGGGCGAAGACGTCCACCAGCCGCGCCAGCTTGGACAGCCCGGTGATCTTGCCGTCCGCCGACGGGATGTAGCCCACGTGCGCGACGCCGACGAACGGGACCAGGTGGTGCTCGCAGCTGGAGAGCACCTCGATGTCCTTGACCAGGACCATCTCGTCGTGACCGAGGTCGAAGGTCGTCGTCAGGACGTCCTCCGGCTCCTGGTAGAGGCCGGCGAAGATCTCCCGGTACGAGCGGGCCACCCGCGCCGGGGTCTCCCGCAGACCCTCACGGTCGGGGTCCTCGCCCACGGCGATGAGGAGTTCGCGGATCGCGTTCTCGGCACGTTTCTCGTCGAACTCGCCGATGGGGCTCCGCTCGCCCTCAAGGGTCACCGGGTCGGTCATCTGTGCCTCGTTCCTCGTACGCCGTACCACGCGGGAAAAGCCGCGCCCCCCAGGATAGAAACCTGGGGGGCGCGGCGGACATTCCGGTGAACGTGAGCGATCCCACGCCGGGGGCGTCAGCCCTCGGTGCCGGGCTCCTCCGGGAGCTCGACGCTCTCGGTCGCCTTGCTCAGCGAGCCGGCCGCGGTGGCCGTGCCGTTGGCCGACGGCTGCGTGCCGTTGGTCAGGGCGAGCTCCTTGGGCGAGAGCACGGGCGGGCGGGTCGACGGCGTACGCCGCGACGAGCCCGTCCAGGCCGGACGCGCCGGACGCTTCACGATCTGCTTGAAGACCTCGGCGATCTCCTCCTTGTTCAGCGTCTCCTTCTCCAGGAGGGCCAGAACAAGGTTGTCGAGGACGTCGCGGTTCTCGACCAGGATCTCCCACGCCTCGTTGTGCGCGGTCTCGATGAGCTTCTTGACCTCTTCGTCGACCAGCCCGGCGACCTCTTCCGAGTAGTCGCGCTGGTGCGACATCTCCCGGCCGAGGAACGGCTCGCCGTCGCTCGTCCCGAACTTGATCGCGCCCAGCCGCTCGGTCATGCCGTACTGGGTGACCATCGCACGGGCCGTGGCGGTGGCCTTCTCGATGTCGTCCGCGGCACCGGTGGTCGGGTCGTGGAAGACCAGCTCCTCCGCCGCGCGGCCGCCCATGGTCATGGCCAGCCGGTCGAGCATCTCGTTGCGCGTGGTGGAGTACTTGTCCTCGTCCGGCAGCACCATGGTGTAACCCAGGGCACGGCCGCGCGACAGGATCGTGATCTTGTGGACCGGGTCGCTGTTCGGAGAAGCCGCCGCGACCAGGGCGTGTCCGCCCTCGTGGTACGCGGTGATCTTCTTCTCCTTCTCGGACATGATCCGGGTGCGCTTCTGCGGGCCGGCCACGACGCGGTCGATGGCCTCGTCCAGCATCGAGTTGTCGACCAGCTTCTTGTCGCTGCGCGCGGTGAGCAGCGCCGCCTCGTTGAGGACGTTGGCCAGGTCCGCACCGGTGAAGCCGGGGGTGCGGCGGGCGACGGCCTTGAGGTCGACGTCCGGCGCGACCGGCTTGCCCTTCTGGTGCACCTGGAGGATCTCCAGGCGGCCCTGCAGGTCCGGACGGTCGACGGCGATCTGCCGGTCGAAGCGGCCGGGACGCAGCAGCGCCGGGTCCAGGATGTCGGGCCGGTTCGTGGCGGCGATCAGGATGACGCCGCCCTTCACGTCGAAGCCGTCCATCTCGACCAGCAGCTGGTTCAGCGTCTGCTCGCGCTCGTCGTGACCGCCGCCGAGGCCCGCGCCGCGGTGCCGGCCGACGGCGTCGATCTCGTCGACGAAGACGATGGCCGGGGCGTTCGCCTTGGCCTGCTCGAACAGGTCGCGGACCCGGGAGGCACCGACACCGACGAACATCTCGACGAAGTCGGAACCGGAGATCGAGTAGAACGGGACACCCGCCTCGCCCGCGACAGCACGCGCGAGCAGCGTCTTGCCCGTTCCGGGCGGGCCGTACAGCAGTACGCCCTTGGGAATCTTGGCACCCACGGCCTGGAACTTGGCCGGCTCCTGGAGGAACTCCTTGATCTCCTGGAGCTCCTCGACCGCCTCGTCCGCGCCCGCGACGTCGGCGAAGGTGGTCTTCGGGGTGTCCTTGGTGATCAGCTTGGCCTTGGACTTCCCGAAGTTCATGACCCGGGAGCCGCCGCCCTGCATCTGGTTCATCAGGAACAGGAACACGACGACGATCAGCACGAAGGGCAGCAGCGAGAGCAGGATGCCGACGAAGGCGTTCTGCTTCGAGGGAGCGACGGTGTACCCCTGCGGGAGCTGGCCGTTCTCCGACTTCGTCTGCAGCGTCTTCGCGATGTCGACGCCCTGGTCGCCGATGTAGCTCGCCTTGATCTTCGAGGAGCCGAGGTCCTTGCCGTTGACCTTGGCGCCGTCCTTGAGCTGGACCTTGATGGTGCTCTCGTCACCTGTGGTCAGCTCTGCCGACTTGGCCTGATTGGTGTCGATCGCCGCGATGACCTGGCCGGTGTCCACCGTCTTGTAGCCGCCGGACGAGCCGACGACCTGCATCAATACGACCACGGCGAGGACAGCCAGCACGATCCACATGACTGGCCCACGGAAATAGCGCTTCACGTCCATCCATGCGGGGCGATCACGCCCCGTCCCTCCTGCCACAGTGAGGCACAGCGGCCGGAGAGCCGCCGGTGCATCCGGTGTATGAACCGACCTTCGGACGGTACCCCAGCATTGTCACCCGAAGTCGCCGGAGACCGTTAACAAACAGCGTTACCACCCTCCAACGCCGCGGAGGGCGTGAGGGTTCCCGCCGGCCTCAGCCGCCGTACACGTGCGGCGCAAGTGTGCCGATGAACGGCAGGTTCCGGTACTTCTCCGCGAAGTCGAGGCCATAGCCGACCACGAACTCGTTCGGGATGTCGAATCCGACGTACTTCACATCGATCTTGACCTTGGCGGCGTCCGGCTTCCGCAGCAGCGTGCAGACCTCCAGCGAGGCCGGACGGCGCGAGCCGAGGTTGCTGATCAGCCAGGACAGGGTCAGACCGGAGTCGATGATGTCCTCGACGATCAGGACGTCGCGGCCGGCGATGTCGGTGTCCAGGTCCTTGAGGATGCGCACCACACCGGACGACTTGGTGCCGGCGCCGTACGAGGACACGGCCATCCAGTCCATCGTCACGTGCGAGGACAGGGTGCGGGCGAGATCCGCCATGACCATCACCGCGCCCTTGAGGACGCCGACGATGAGCAGGTCCTTGCCTTGGTAGTCCCGGTCGATCTTCGCCGCCAGCTCCGCCAGCTTGGCGTCGATCTCTTGCTTGGAGATGAGCACCTTCTCGAGGTCGGTGCCCATGTCGTTCTCGTTCACCCGTACAACTTCCGGCTCGGTCTACAAGGCCTGGAAGAACAGTCTGCCATTGCGCCGCCCGACGGCGACTCCGCCCGGCAGGTTGAGCGGCTTCTGACCGCGCCAGGCGGTGAGCAGGCGGTCGGTCTCCTCGATGTGGCGGGCGAAGAGCGAACCGGGCGGGGAACCGGCGGCGACGGCCGCGCGGCGCAGGACCCGGCGGCGAACGGCGGGGGGGAGCACGAGCAGACGGGAGATCTCCAGGCCGCCCTCGGCAGCGGCGGCGGACCGTTCCGCCTCGGCGGCCCACTGGTCGAGCGCGTCCGCGTCGTCGCGGGAGAGCTGGGCGGTGCGCGCCAGCGCCTCGACGACGCCCTTGCCGAGGGACTTCTCCAGCACGGGCAGCGCCTCGTGGCGGACGCGGGAGCGGGTGTAGGCCGGGTCGTGGTTGTGCGGGTCCTCCCACACATCGATGCCCTGCGCCAGGCAGGCCTTGCGGACCGTGTCCCGGTCGAGCAGCAGGAACGGCCGGCGGTAGCGGCCGTTGACCGACGGCATCCCGGACAGCGACCGGATGCCGGAGCCGCGCGCCAGCCCCAGCAGCACCGTCTCGGCCTGGTCGTCGCGGGTGTGCCCGAGCAGCACGGCGGACGCCCCGGAGCGCTCTGCGGCGGCGTCGAGGGCCGCGTAGCGGGCGTCGCGGGCCGCGGCCTCGGGGCCGCCCTGGCGGCCCACGGTCACGGCGACCGCGTCCACGGGGTCCAGGCCCAGGCCGCGCAGGCGGGCGGCCACGTCCACGGCGCGGACGTCCGAGCCGTCCTGGAGACCGTGGTCGACGGTCACGCCGCCGGCGCGCACGCCGAGCCGGGGGGCCTCGAAGGCGAGCGCGGTGGCGAGTGCCATGGAATCGGCGCCGCCGCTGCAGGCGGCGAGCACCAGCGGGCTGCCGCCCTGGTGGTCGGTCAGGACGTCCTGGAGTACGCGGCGGACCGCGAGGCGTATCGCCGCGACCGCGGGGTGGGGACCCATGTCCGGTTTCCCTCCTGAAGAGCACTGGCGGAGCAGTGGAGGCAGTGGAGACGGTGGAGTGACGCAGGGTAGCTAGATGGTGACAGACAGCGTGCGATACCCGAGCATTGCACGCTTACGCTGCGCCGACGGTCCCTCGGACGGGTGAAAGGGCTGGCGAAAAGACGGGCAAGGGGCGGCTGGATCAACGGCTGGGGCCGGGGTGGGGTAACGGGTGCGCCCGGGGCGCGGACGCCCCGGGCGGATCAGGTCTCGGTCCTGCGGTGCACCCGCGACACCCAGTCCGCCGGTTTGGCGATCTCCAGCTTCGTCGGCAGCGTGTTGGGCGAGGTCCAGATCCGGTTGAAGCCGTCCATGCCCGCCTGGTCGACCACCGCCCGCACGAAGCGCTCGCCGTCCCGGTACTGGCGCAGCTTGGCGTCCAGCCCCAGCAGCTTGCGCAGCGCCTGGTCCAGCCGGCCCGCGCCGCTCTGCCGGCGGCGCTGGAACTTCTCGCGGATCTCGGCCACCGACGGCACCACGTCCGGGCCGACGCCGTCCATCACGTAGTCGGCGTGCCCCTCCAGCAGCGACATCACGGCGGTCAGCCGGCCCAGGATCTCCCGCTGGTTCGGGGTCTGCACGAGGTCGATCAGGCTGGGGCCGTCCTCGGGCGCGGCGTCGATCGCCTCCTCCTCGGCCTCGGGGCGGCCGCCGGAGAAGGACTGGAACGCCTCGCGCAGCCGCTCGATCAGCGTCGAGGGGTCGATCTCGGTCTCGCCGAGGAAGGCCTGAACCTCCTGCTCGATGTGGTCGCGCAGCCACGGCACGGCCGTGAACTGCGTGCGGTGGGTCTCCTCGTGCAGGCAGACCCAGAGCCTGAAGTCGTGCGGGTCCACGTCGAGTTCGCGTTCCACGTGGACGATGTTGGGGGCCACCAGCAGCAGCCGGCCGGTGCGCGGCTCGCCCGGCCCCGGCACGGCGGGGCCGGCCGGCATGTCCCGGGAGGCCGGGGCGAACGTCTCGTACTGGCCGAGGACCCGCGAGGACAGGAAGCTCAGCAGCATCCCGACCTCGACCCCGGTCACCTTGCCGCCGACGGTGCCGAGCACGGCGCCGCCCGGGCCCCCCGGCTTGCGGGCCTGCATCTTGTCCAGCAGCGGCTTCAGCACCTCGCGGAAGCCGGCCACATTGGCCTTGATCCATCCGGGGCGGTCCACGATCAGGACGGGCGTCCCGGCGTCCGTGGGCTCCTCGTCCCCGAACATCCGCGTGAACGCCCGTACGTGGGCCTCCGACTCCTTCGCGTACCCGCGCAGTTCCGCGACCACCGCGCGCGCCTCGTCCCGGCTGACCTCGGGCCCGGGCCGCACGAAGCGGGTCGCGGTCGCGACCGCGAGGTTCCAGTCGACCATCTCCGCACCACCGATGCTCGTCATTCCTTCACGGTACGTGCTGTCCCCCGCGCCCGGGAGCGTTCGCGGGGTGTCGGGTCAGCCGTGGCAACCGCATCGGGCCACCGCGGAGGCCAGCCGGTCCAGGGCGCGCTGCGCCGACGCGGGACTGGTGGTCCCGTTGGTGAGGAAGGCGAACGCGACGAGCCGGCCGTCGGCGTTCACGACGGTGCCGGCCAGGGTGTTGACCCCGGTGAGGGTGCCGGTCTTGGCGCGGATGACGCCCATGCCGCCGTCGGCGTCGCCCGCGGTGAAGCGTTCCTTCAGCGAGCCGGTGAAATGGGCGACCGGCAGGCCCGTCAGAGTGGGCCGCAGCTCGGGGTACTCGGGGTCGCCGGCCAGCACCAGCAGCCGGGCGAGCTGGTCGGCGGTGAGCCGGTCCGCCCGGTTGAGACCGCTGCCGTCGGTGAACCGGGCCCCCTTGAGCGGGATCCCCAGCTCGCGCAGGGCGGAGGAGATGCCCTGCGCCCCGCCGCCGAAGGAGCCGGGCAGCCCGGCGGCGAGGGCGGTGTGCCGGGCCAGGGCCTCGGCGATGTCGTTGTCGCTGTTGGTGAGCATCCGCTCGACCAGGTCCGACAGCGGCGCCGAGCGCACCACGGCCAGCCGGTCGGCGGCGCTCCCCTTGGGCGCCGAGCGCCGGTCGACCGTCCCGGTGACCTTCACGCCCCGGTCGCGGAGCATCCCCGCGAAGGCCGTCGCCGCCTTGGCCGCGGGGTCCCAGACGCGGGCCGCCGGGCCCTTCCAGCTCTTGCCGTCGACGCGGCCCTCGTCCGCCATGAGGGCGTCGACCGGGGCGATGTTGTCGTTGTGGCCGATGGGGTGCAGGGCGGGCCCGCTGTAGAGCGACGTGTCGTACGACAGCCGCACGGTGCGCGTGCCGCGGGCCTTGAGGGCGCTCGCGGTGCCGTCGGCGAGGGTGCGCAGCGACGCCGCCGTGTAGCCGCCACCGGCGGTCTTGCGCGCGGTGAGGGTGGGATCGCCGCCGCCGACCAGGACCACGCGGTCGTCGCCGTCCGCGACGACACCGGTGGTGAGCCGGTGGTCGGGTCCGAGCAGCGACAGCGCGGCGACCGCCGTGGCGATCTTCGTCGTGGACGCGGGCACGGCCGCGGCGGTCTCCCGCCGGCCCCAGACCCCCTCACCGGTGGCCGCGTCGACGACCGCCCCGGTGGTCAGCGGGCCGAGCGCCCGGTCCTTGAGCAGCGGGGCGAGCCGGCCGGCGAGGCCCCCGCCGCCCGGCGGCACCGCCCCCCGCGTGCCCGCGGCGGCCGCCAGCACCTCGGGCGCCGGGACGGGCACGGCGGCCCCCTTGCGGCCTCCCGCGGCCTTCCCGGGCGGCTGCCCGGCCGAGGCCCGCTCCCCGGGCTTTCCCTCCCGGGAGGCGGCTCTCACCCTTTCGGCCGTACGCTGGCCTGACTCCCACGGTCCCGCGAGGGCCACCGCTGTCAGCGCCACGGCGAGGCCGGCGGCGGTCGACCCCGCCACCACCTGCCAGTTCTTGGAGACGGGCACCCCGGACCAGCCCCTTTCGCGACCACACACAAGCGTGGGAGACACTTAATCACCAGAAGTATGTGCTGATCATGGAGGACAGGCTGTGCTCGAGTTCGACGTCACGATCGAGATCCCGAAGGGTTCCCGGAACAAGTACGAAGTGGACCACGAGACCGGTCGTATCCGCCTCGACAGGCACCTGTTCACCTCGACCGTCTACCCGGCGGACTACGGCTTCGTGGAGAACACCCTCGGCGAGGACGGCGACCCGCTGGACGCCCTCGTCCTGCTGGACGAGCCGACCTTCCCCGGCGTCCTGGTGCGCTGCCGCGCCATCGGCATGTTCCGCATGACGGACGAGGCCGGCGGCGACGACAAGCTGCTGTGCGTGCCGGCCTCCGACCCGCGCGTGGAGCACCTGCGCGACATCCACCACGTCTCCGAGTTCGACCGCCTGGAGATCCAGCACTTCTTCGAGGTCTACAAGGACCTGGAGCCCGGCAAGTCCGTCGAGGGCGCCAACTGGGTCGGCCGCGCCGAGGCCGAGGCCGAGATCGAGGCGTCCTACAAGCGCCTGAAGGAGCACGGCGGCCACTGACGCCGTGCCCGTGCCGAGGGCGGCGCGCTCCCTGCCGGGGCGCGCCGCCCTCGTGTGTGCTCAGGGCTGCCGCCGCGGACCGTCCTCGCCCTCGCCGCAGGCCGCCAGCAGTTCGGCCAGGGAGCCGTGCAGCGCGGCGGCCAGCGCGTCCGTGTCCGGCACGGCGGTGGCGTCCGCGAAGAGCCCGATGTGCACCCGGCCGCGGTAGGTCGAGATGGCCACGGCCAGCGACTGGCCGCGGGCGAGCGGGGCGATCGGGTGCAGCTCGGTCATCCGGCAGCCGTCGAGCGTCAGCGGCACGTCCAGCATCGGCACATTGGTGACCAGCACGTCGAACAGCAGCCGCGCGGAGGCGGCCAGCAGCGGCGCCGCGAAGCGGTGCGCGAGCGGCGGCACGCTGTCGGCGAGCAGCGCCACCGCCCCGGGGCCGGTGTCGGGCCCGGCGGCCTTGTTGCGGTCCATGCCCTCGCGCACGCCGCGCAGCCTGGCCAGCGGGTCGGCCTCGCCGACCGGCAGCCGCAGCAGGTAGCCGGAGATGCGGTTACCCCGCCCGCCGCGCACGCCTTTGCGGCGGCGGCGCGCCACGGGGATCAGCGCCCGCGGGCCCGGCCCGTCCGGGTCGTCGCCGCGCGACTCCATCCAGCGCCGCAGGGCCCCGGCGACGACGGCCATCACGACGTCGTTGACGGTGCCGCCGCTGGTCTTGCGCACCCGGTGCATGTCGTCGATGTCGAGCGAGGCCCCGGCGAAGCGGCGGGGCGCGCCGCCGTGCCGCGGCGCGGCACCGAGCGCGGCCGGGCCGCCGGGGTCGAGCGAGGCCCGCAGCACCGCGGAGCCGATGCCCAGCGCCCGGCCCGCCTCGCGCATCCGTGAGGGCAGGGAGGCGACCACCTGGCGCGGGTCGGGGAGCGCCGGAAGCCCCGGCAGGCCCGGCAGCGCGGGCAGATGGAGGCCGGCCGGCTGCCGGGGCGCGGGTGGCGCCGGGACGGCCGCCGGGCGCGCGTTCCCGCCGTCGACGCGCTGCGCCGGGGCCGTCGTGGGCGCCGGGCGTGCGCCCTGGTCGAGCAGGACCGCCCCGAACTCCACCGCGCGCAGGCCGTCGGCCAGCGCATGGTGCAGCTTGACGAGCACGGAGACGGGCGCGTCGGGGGCGCCCTCGATGACGTAGACCTCCCACGGCGGGTGCTCGCGGTCCATCGGACGGGACATCAGTTCGGCGACGGCCGCGGAGGTGTCGGCGCGGCGGACGGCGTGCACATGGCGCCGGACGTCGAAGTGCTCGTCGGGGGCCCAGGCGGCGCCGCCGACGCCGTACCAGACGTCACGTACGCGCTGGCGCATGCGCGGGGCGTTCTCGGCGCGCGCGGTGATCAGGGCCGCCAGGCCCTCGGCGTCCACCGGGTGCTCCGGGTCGCGCTCGAAGACGGCGACGGCACCCAGGTACATGGGATGGCCCGGTGAGTCGAGGTTCCAGAAGGCGAGATCCAGTGGGCTCAACAGCTCGTCAGCCAAGGCTCCTCGCCTCCGAAAAGTTCACTTTTGCCCCGGATCGGACAGCAACGTATGCAGTGAAACCCGTGGGAATGATTACAGTCAACTACGACCACGATACGGACAGTTAACATCAGATTTCCCGACGCATCATCAGGAACGGCCGTCCGTGCGGCCGCAGCGCTCAGAATCCGCGCGTCCGCTTCGCCGCCGCGCGGCGTCGTGCCTGGTCAGCGCCACCGGGCAGCCTCAGGAAGAGCCGCACCGTCTCACCGCCGAGGTTCACTCCGATGGCCACCGCGAGCGCCAGCGCGGCGGCCTTGGTGAGCGAGGCGAAGCCCTGGTCCAGATGGCCCCGGGTCAGTCCGAGGAGTCCGTAGTACGTCGCGGAGCCGGGCAGCAGCGGCCCGATCGCCGCCGTCACGTACGGCAGCGCGGAGGCGAAGCGGTAGCGGGACAGCATCTGCCCGAACAGGCCCACCAGCCCCGCGGCGACGGCGGTCGCCGCCACCGGCGACATCCCGATGCCGGCCGACTTCTGGTGCAGCGCCGCGTAGACCGTCCAGGCCACTCCGCCGTTGAGCGCCGCCGGCAGCAGCACGCCGCGCTCGCACTGGAGCAGCACCGCGAACGCCAGGCTCAGCACCATCGCCGCCACCAGTTGCAGCGGCGGGTTCTCGTACGCCCGCAGCGCCTGGTCGGGGTCCAGCTCCGCGCCCAGGCTGACCCCGGCGTACAGGATCAGGGTGACGCCGACGACGATGCCGGTGAAGAGGTACATCACCTCCAGCAGCCGGGCCGAGGCGGTGATGTAGAAGCCGGTCAGGCCGTCCTGCACGGCCGCCACCAGGGCCCGACCCGGGATCAGCGCGAACAGGCCACCGGTGATGACGGAGGAGGCCTGGAGCGTGCCCGTGCCGGGCAGCTCGTGGCCGTAGCGGGCGATGAGCACGCCCAGCGCCGCGGCCGGCATGGCCGCGGCGACGAACTGGTAGAACTCCGGCAGCCCGCGCCCCGCGCACAGCCAGGCCAGCCGGTCGCCCAGCATCGCCCCGAGCGCCGCGACCGCGAAGACCACCGGGCCGCCGCCGCCCACCAGGAGGCTCGCCGCGCCCGCGAGCAGCCCGGCGGCCGCCGTCAGCAGCCAGCCGGGGTAGGGGTGGCGGTTGCGGCGGATCAGCGCGAGACGGCGGTAGGCGTCCTCCAGGGTGAGGTCGGCCGCCGTGATGTCGTTGATCAGCCGGAAGACGGCCGCGAGGCGCGTGTAGTCGGTGGCCCGGCGGCGCACCGTGCGGTTGGCGGTGGCGGGCGCGTCCACCAGCGAGGGCTGGTACGAGATGCCCAGCAGCGTGAAGGTCACGCTCGGCTCGACGCGGCCGAGCCCGTACGCGTGGGCCACGCCCAGCATCGCGGCCTCGACGTCCTCCGCGGCCTCGCCGCCGGCGAGCAGCAGCTCCCCGATGCGCAAGGTCAGGTCGAGCACGCGCGGCACGGGCGGCCCGGCACCGGCCTCCGGCTGCGTACCGGGCTGCTCCGGCGCCGGCCGCTCGCCGAGCGGCATGCGCAGCATCGTCCGCATGCGGTCAGGCCAGGGGGCCTCCTTGGAGAGGCTGACCACGGGGATGCCCTCGGGAGGCGTGAACGCCGGGTGCGACAACTGCGGGGAGGTCTTCGGGCGCGTGAAAGCGGAACCCTGCGGTTCGGGCCGGGGCAGCTCGACCCCGAGCGGCGGGGTGAACTCCGAGCCGCCGGTCTGCTGCCCGGGCTCCTCCTGGTGCGTCACGGTCGTTCCTCCACTCAGCCTCTCGGTGTTCCCACCCGCCGGGTGCGGCAGGGGGAGGGTGTCACCACCCTCCCCCAGGCACAGCGGTTCGACTGCCCGTCGCCCGCCGGACGCTAACGCCGGTTCGCGCGGTGGCGCCCGCCGCCGGAGGCGGTGGGGCTCTGGACCGGCGGCTGCGCCGGCCCGGCGCCGTCGGCCGGGGACTCCGGCCGCGGCGGGGCCTTCTTCGCGGCCGAGCGGGCCCGCAGGAACTCGATGGCGATCGGGACGACCGAGAGCACCACGATCGCGACCAGCATCAGCTCGATGTGCTCGCGCACGAAGGCGATCTGCCCGAGCCAGTAGCCGAGCAGCGTCACACCCGCGCCCCACAGGGTGCCGCCGATGATGTTGTAGGTGACGAAGGTGCGGTAGTTCATCCGGCTGACACCGGCCACGATGGGCGTGAACGTCCGCACGATCGGCACGAAACGGGCCAGGACGATCGACTTGGCACCGTACTTCTCGAAGAACTCGTGCGCCTTCTCGATGTTCTCCTGCTTGAAGAGCTTGGAGTCCGGGCGGCGGAAGAGCGAGGGGCCGACCTTGCGGCCGAAGAGGTAGCCGACCTGGTCACCGGCGATGGCGGCGATCACGACGAGCAGGCAGACGGCCCAGATCGGCCAGTCCAGCTTGCCGCCGGCCACCAGCAGGCCACCGGTGAACAGCAGGGAGTCACCGGGCAGGAAGAACCCGATGAGCAGACCCGACTCGGCGAACACGATCGCCAGCAGGCCGATCAGGCCCGCGGACGAGATGAGGTAATCGGGGTCGAGCCATTGCGGGCCCAGGGCGATAGTCGTCACGCGCCAAAAGTATCAACGCGCTCGGGACCGGACGGTTCCCCGTGCGCGAACGTCCGGCCACGGTTCCCCCCGTACGTTCCACCGCACACCCGCACACATCCCCCGCCGCTCCCGAAACCCCGCCTTCCGGTGGAACCCGCGGAAAGCACGCCATTTCCGCGGCGGCCCGGCGTGCATCGCGCGCGGGACGGCGGTCGCCGCGCACGATGCACCCATGGATATCGACGAGTACGGCGGCGGACAGCGGCAGGGGTCCGGCGTCCTGGTGGTGACCACGAACGACATCCCCGGCTTCCGGGTGGAGCGGGTGATCGGCGAGGTCTTCGGCCTCACCGTCCGCTCCCGCCATCTGGGCAGCCAGATCGGCGCGGGCCTGAAATCCCTGGTCGGCGGCGAGCTGAAGGGACTCACCAAGACCCTGGCGCAGACCCGCACCCAGGCGATGGAGCGGCTGGTCGAGCAGGCGCGGGCACGCGGCGCGAACGCCGTGCTGATGATGCGCTTCGACGTGAGCGAGGCCGCCGACGTCGGCACCGAGGTGTGCGCCTACGGCACGGCGGCGGTCATCACCCCTGAGCCCGCCTAGCGTTGGCGACGATCGCGTCGTGCACGTACTGGGCGATGCCCGGCGCGATCGCCTCGTAGTAGGCGTTGAAGCGGGGATCGGCCAGGTACATCCCGGCGAGCCCGATGTGGATCTCGTAGCCGCAGTCGTAGTAGTGGTCCACGATGAACCGCCGGTGCTCCTCCGCCAGCTCCATCGCGGCCGCGCCGTCGGCCGGGGCACCCGAGTCGCGCAGCGCGACCAGGCGGGCGGTCCAGTCGTCCTGCTCGGCCTTGATCCGCAGCCAGTCCTCCTTGGTGTAGGAGGCGGCGCGGCGCTGCGACTGCTCGTACGCGACGGTGTTGCCCCAGCGCTGCCGGGTCTCCTCGGCGTGCTGCTCGGGGTCGTGGTCGCCGAAGACCTCGAACTTCTCCTCGGGCGTGAGGTTGATGCCCATCGTGCGTGCCTCCATGGCTCGTTGGACGGCGTCGGCCATCTCCGTCAGCTTCCCGATCCGCGCGGTCAGCAGCTCGTGCTGGCGCCGCAGGTGCTGCCGCGGGTCCGCGGCCGGGTCGTCGAGGAGGACCGCCACCTCGTCCAGGGGAAAGCCGAGCTCCCGGTAGAAGAGGATCTGCTGCAGCCGGTCGAGGTCGGCGTCGCTGTAGCGGCGGTGGCCCGCGTGGCTGCGCCCACTGGGCGAGAGCAGCCCGATCTCGTCGTAATGGTGCAGCGTGCGGACGGTCACGCCGGCGAAACCCGCCACCTGCCCGACCGGGTAGCCCGTGCTCGTGTTCATGACCACACCCTCCGGCCTCACGCCACGTGAGGTGCAAGTGTCATATTGGTGCCCATGCTGGGTATCACCGACCTGCCGACCTATCTGCTCGGCACCGTGCTCATCGTGCTGCTGCCGGGACCCAACTCCCTCTACACCCTGTCCGTCGCGGCGCGGCGCGGGGTCCGCACCGCCTACCGCGCGGCCCTGGGGGTCTTCCTCGGTGACACCGTCCTGATGACCGCCTCGGCGGCCGGGGTGGCGGGCCTGCTCACCACGAACCCCGTCCTGTTCGGCATCGTGAAGTACGCGGGTGCCGGCTACCTGGCTTGGATCGCGTTCGGCATGGCGCGGGCCGCGTGGCGGATGTGGCGGGGGCGGGCCGAACCGGAGCCCGAGGTCGCACCGGCCGCCGCCGACGGGCCGGCGCAGGCCGAGCAGCCGTTCCGGCGGGCGCTGGTGATCAGCCTGCTCAACCCGAAGGCGATCCTGTTCTTCATCTCCTTCTTCGTGCAGTTCGTCGACCCCGGCTACGCCCATCCGGCGCTGTCCTTCCTGGCGCTGGGCGCGATCGCGCAGGTCTTCAGCTTCAGCTACCTGACCCTGCTGATATTCGGCGGTACCTACCTGGCCGGCCAGTTCCGCCGCCGCAGGCGCCTCGCGGCCGGGCTGACCTCGGGGGCGGCGGCGCTGTTCCTCGGCTTCGCGGCGAAGCTGTCGATGGCGTCGTCGGTCTGACCCGCCGGCCCGGTCCCGGGCCGGCGGCTCGACCTGCCGCGGCGCCGCATCGCACTTAATGTGAGCGCTATGTCGCTGCACAAGGGTGCCGAGGGGCTGCCGAAACTCGCCGTCAACCCCTTCTACGCGGGGGCCGATCCGGTCGCGGGCATGCGCACCGCACCGCCCAAGCACCAGCTCCCCGACGGGCCGATGCCGCCCTCGACGGCGTACCAGCTGGTCCACGACGAACTGATGCTCGACGGCAACGCCCGGCTCAACCTGGCCACCTTCGTCACCACCTGGATGGAGCGCGAGGCCCAGGTGCTGATGGCCGAGTGCTTCGACAAGAACATGATCGACAAGGACGAGTACCCGCGCACCGCCGAACTGGAGCGGCGCTGCGTGTCGATGCTCGCCAAGCTGTGGAACGCCCCCGACCCGGAGAAGGCCGTCGGCTGCTCCACCACCGGCTCCTCCGAGGCCTGCATGCTCGCCGGCATGGCGCTCAAGCGGCGCTGGATGAAGCGCCAGGGCGACCGCTACCCGGGCCAGGCCCGCCCCAACCTGGTCATGGGCGCCAACGTCCAGGTCTGCTGGGAGAAGTTCTGCAACTTCTGGGAGATCGAGGCGCGCACCGTGCCGGTCGAGGGCGACCGGCTGCACCTGGACGCCGAGTCCGCCCTCGCCCGGTGCGACGAGAACACCATCGGCGTCGTCGCCGTCCTGGGCTCCACCTTCGACGGCTCCTACGAACCGGTGGCCGAGATCTGCGCGGCCCTGGACGGGCTCCAGGAGCGCACCGGCCTCGACATCCCCGTCCACGTCGACGGGGCCTCCGGCGGCATGATCGCGCCCTTCCTGGACGAGGACCTGGTCTGGGACTTCCGGCTGCCGCGCGTGGCGTCGATCAACACCTCCGGGCACAAGTACGGGCTCGTCTACCCGGGCGTCGGGTGGGCCCTGTGGCGCGACGACGTGACCCTGCCCCAGGAACTGGTCTTCCGGGTCAACTACCTCGGCGGCGACATGCCGACCTTTGCCCTCAACTTCTCCCGGCCCGGATCGCAGGTCGCCGCGCAGTACTACACCTTCCTGCGGCTGGGCCGCGAGGGCTACCGCCTGGTCCAGCAGACCGCCCGCGACGTGGCCGTCTACCTGGCCGGTCGGATCGAGGAGTACGGCGACTTCCGGCTGATCACCCGGGGCGACCAGTTGCCGGTGTTCGCCTTCACCACCGCCGACCACGTCACCGCGTTCGACGTCTTCGACGTCTCCCGGCGGATGCGCGAGCGCGGCTGGCAGGTGCCCGCCTACACCTTCCCCGCCGACCGCGAGGACCTGGCGGTGCTGAGGATCGTGGTCCGCAACGGATTCTCCGAGGACCTCGCGGACCTCTTCCTGGCCGATCTGGATCGCTACCTGCCCCAGTTGCGCGAGCAGGAGCGTCCGCTGCACCCGCCCGGCGAGGCGCCCACGGCCTTCCACCACTGAGCCGCCGCGCCCCGGGCAGACGCACCCCATGGGCAAGGACACTCAGACCAAGGGCACCGTCTTCGTCGCCCTCGCCGCGAACCTGGTGATCGCCGCGGCGAAGGCCGTCGGGGGCCTGCTCAGCACGTCGCCGGCACTGCTGTCGGAGGCGGCGCACTCGGTCGCCGACACCCTCAACGAGATCTTCCTGCTCGCCGCGCTGCGCCGCAGCCGGCGCAGTCCCGACGCCCGGCACCCCTTCGGCTACGGCAAGGAGCGCTGGTTCTGGTCACTGCTCGCCGCCGTCGGGATCTTCGTCATGGGCGGCTGCTTCTCCTTCTACCAGGGCATCAGCGCCTTCCACGAGCACGAGCCGCACACCCTCAAGGCCTTCCTGATCGCCACCGTCGTCCTGGTGGTCTCCCTGCTCGCCGAGGGGTCCTCCCTGGCCAAGGCGCTGCTCCAGGTGCGGGGCGGGGCGCGCGAGCACGGCCGCTCCTTCCGCACCGAACTGCGCGAGGGCGAGGACCCCACCTTGCGCACGGTCATCGGCGAGGACAGCGCGGCGGTCCTCGGCGTCCTGCTGGCCCTGGCGGGCGTGGGGCTGCACTGGGCGACCGGGGGGCGGCAGTGGGAGGCATGGGCGTCCCTGGCCATCGCCGGGCTGCTCATGTTCGTGGCGTACCGGCTCGGCAAGGACTGCCGCGACACCCTCATCGGCGAGGCCGCCGACCCGCGGCTGCGGCAGCGGGCGCACGAACTGCTCACCCGGCAGCCGGAGATCGACACGGTGACGGCGCTGCTGACGATGCGGCTCGGCGTCGACTCGGTGCTGCTGGCCGCCCGGGTGGACCTGACGGAGGGCATCGACAGCGAGACGGTGGAGGAGGCCGCCGTCCGGATCAAGACCACGCTCGCCGGGGAGTTCCCCGAACTGGACCAGATCTTCCTGGACGTCACCGAGGCGAGCGAGGAGGACCGCCGCGAGGCACACGAACTGCGGCAGTCGCTGCGCACGGAGGCCGCACGCCGCGAGGGCGGGGGCTGACCGGTCGCCCGGCCGGTCCCCGCCCTCGCACGTCGTGCGGGTGGTGCCGTGCGCTAGCGCACGTCGACGAAGACGGCGGTGCCGTCGCTGTCGAAGTGCTTCGCGTCACCGAAGTACTGGATCAGCCACTTGCCGTCCGCGGTGGGCTTGCCCTTGAGCGTGGCCTTGCCCGTCGAGGCGGTGGTGCCCGAGGAGATGTACGTCCACTTCGTCGAGCCCTTCTTCTGGAAGAACAGCTCGACATGCGCGCCCTTGTACGGCCGCCAGGTGCCGGACACGTACTCCTTCAGGGTGCCGGTGAAGGTGACCGTGGCCGCCTTCTTCACCTTGGTGGACGACGCCTTCATCGAGTACAGCCGGGCGTTGGTGCGGGTCAGCCGGACGGGCTTGGTGGCGGTCTCGGCCAGCTGGTCCGAGGTGTAGTGGTGCAGCCGGTACCAGCCGTCGAGGCGGCCGTACTTGGTGATCGTGACCGTGCCGCCGTTCCACCTCGCGTACCCAGTGCCGAGGTCCTTCCAGCCGGTCCTGCCGTCCGGGGAGTACTCCAGGTGGACGAACTGCGCCGGGAGGGACTGCTCGCGGTTGTACGCCGCCCACAGCTTCGCGGAGACCGTCACCTCGGTCTCCGCGTCGATCCTGGCGCTGACGTTGGTGAAGGTCCCGTCCTCGGGGAGCGCGATCGGCCCGGAGACGGCGTTGCCGTCCAGGTAACCGTTCGGGGCCGTGGAGGCGTACCAACTGGTCCACAGCCGCGGCACGGCGGCGACAGCTCCGGAGAACGCCCCCGTGCTGTCGGTGGTCACCACGATCCGGCCCTCGGGCACGGAGTCCAGGCCCAGGACGACCTCGGCACCGGGCACCGGAAGCCCCGTCGCGTCGTCCTTGACCGTGCCGCTGATGGTGATCTTCTGGCCCGGCAGCGCCCGCGTGCGGTCCGCCTTCGCGGCGATCCTCACCCACAGCCCGTGGGAGGCGGGAGCGGAGAACTCCCGGACCGAGCCGTGGACCTCGTCGCCGTCCTCGGTGAACGTGGTGAGGAACCCGCGGCTGCCAGGAACGGTGAAGTCCGGCGTGGTGAAGTCGCCCTCGGCGTCGGTGGTTGCCGTCAGCGTCTGCAGCGGCGCCGTTTCCACTGCGTTGTACACCATGGCGACGGTGACCTTACGGCCCTCGACAGGGACCAAGTCACCGCTGCCCGGCTGGATGCCCTCGATCCGGCCGGTCGCAGCCGTCGTGGGGTGGGCGAAGTCCAGGAGCGGAGTGGTGAAGCCCTTGGTCCGCAGCACCGGCCGCAGGGTGAAGTCCAGCGTGCCCGCATCGGCGCGGGTCGTGCTGTGGCCCTGGTCGTCGGTGGCGGTGACGTCGATGGCGTAGCGACCCAGATGCGGCACAACGCCGCCGTCCTCGGTCAGCTTCAGCGGTGCGTCGGACGGCACGGCCCAGAGTCCGCCGGACGGGGCCAGCGCCAGATCGTCCGCCACGACGGTGTCGCCCTCGCGCACGGTCGCCGTGACCGAGGTGAGGTCGGCGCCGGAGGCGTCGGTCCAGGCCGGCACGGTGAAAGTGCCCCGCTGGGCGTCGACCGTGCGGGCCACGCCGACGACCACCGGCCCGGCGCCGTCGGCGAGGGCAGGGGTGACAGCCAGTCCGCCCGACAGGGCGGCGACGGAGACGATCAGCGCCAGGGCGCGCCGGGAGGAATCAACGCGCATTGACGTACTCGTCCTTCGACTCGCTGTAGAAGTGGGTGGAGTCGGCCTCCAGGTAGGCGCCCCACGTGCCGTCGCCGTACGCCTTGGTCCTGAGGCTGAAGCGGCCCGAGGAGTCGGTCTTCCCCTTCACCGCCCAGTACCAGGTGCTCTCGCCCTTCGGCTTGAAGACGATGACGATCCTCGCGCCCTTGTACGCCTTCCAGGTGCTGCCCGACTTGTACTGCACGGTGCCCTTGGCCGTGAGCGCCCCGCCCAGACGCGGGCTGTTGGGCGTCATGTCGAAGGCGGCGAAGCGGGTGTCGGTGCGGCGCAGCCGCGACTTGCCGGAGTCGGCGGCGAGCATCGCGTTCGACTCGTCGTGGTGGACGCGGTAGTAGCCGTCGAGCCAGCCGTACTCGCTGATCGAGAAGGAGCAGGTACTGCCGGACTTCTGGGCCGCGGCGGCGGTCTTGAAGGTGGACCAGCCGGTGCTGCCGTTCTTGGAGTACTGCAACGCCAGCTTCTCGGCGGAACAGGACCCGGACAGCCTGCCGGTGGCCTTCACCTTGCCGTACGCGTCGATCGACATCTTCATGCCGGAGAACGACCCCGAGGTGGGCACGGAGAGCTGGTGCTGCACCTGCGGGAAGGAGCTGAAGTAGCCGTTCGGCTTGACGTACGTGTAGTGCGTCGTGGTCACGGACGCCGTCGCGCTGTAGGCGAACGCCCCCGAGGCGTTCGCGGTGCCCGAGCCCATCACGCCGGAAGGGACGTGCGACGAGGTGTTCACCGGCCGGGAGCCCGTGAGGACGCTCGCGCCGGCGAAGGGCTTCCAGCCGTCCGCCGTCAGCCGCTGGACCGTGCCCCTGATGCCGAAGGCCACACCTTTGTGCACCCGGGCGGCCGACGGATCAGCACTGATCCGGTAGGTCAACTGCTCCGCGGGCACGTTCGGCAGGGGCATCGGGCTGTCGGGCGCGGCGTCGGCCGACTGGCCGCCCCGGACGTACGTACTGACCTCGGACAGGGCGCCGTTGACGGTCACCGACTGACGGAAGGTGCCGTCCGCGGCGGTGGTCGCGGTGAGTCCCTTGGACCGCAGGTAACCGTCCTGCTCCAGCCAGTAGACCAGGACGGCCACGCCGGGCGCGGCGGGGACGGTCGTCCCGGTGGCCGGGTCGAAGGTCGTGACCGTGCCGCTGACGCCGAGCGTGCGGTGGTCGTAGTCGGTGGTGCCGCGGTCGAACGCCGCGGTGGCGACGACCGTGTGCTTGCGGTAGTCGAGGCTGTTCCCGGACCAGTGCTGCGTGGTGCCGCCGGGCATGCGGTAGTCGACGTCCACCGGGTAGTCGCCGTACGCGGTGCCCTCGGGCAGCCGCACCGGCTGCCGGGTGTACCAGCCGCGCGACTCGCTGTACTCCACCTCGTCGGTGGAGGCGAGCACGGGCGCGTCCGGCGCCGTCGAGGCACGGACGCTGATCTTGACCCAGAGCGCACTCGGGTCGTCCAACACCACGGCCAGTGTGCCGTCGTCGCCGGTCGTCACCCGCTGCACGGTGGCACCGCTGTCGGCGAAGGCGGGCGCGGCGGTCGAGGCCGCGACGCCGGTGATGGTCAGAAGAAGGGCTGCCGCGTGCAGAACGGCAGGTCTGGGTGCGCGCGATATGCGCATGCAGGACCCCCCACAGGTCAGAAAAGCCGGCGGCGGCAAGATCGCACGCCGGAAGCCGAACAGTAACGGACCTGTGCGACAGCTGTGACGGGTGGGGCCGCGGCGCCTCAGTCGCCCGGGTCGGCCACGCGGACGCCGTGCCGGGCGAGCCAGGGGAGCGGGGGGACGGCCGAGCCCATCTGCGGGGTGACGCGGACCTCGAAGTGCAGGTGGGGGCCGGTGGAGTTGCCCGAGCTGCCGGACAGCCCGATGCGCTGCCCGGCACGCACCCGGCGGCCCGGCGAGGTCTCGATGACGGACAGATGCGCGTAGTGCGTGCAGTAGCCGTCGTCGTGCCGGAGGACGATCTGGTTGCCGAAGCCGTCGCCGCAGCCGGCCGCCACCACGGTGCCGTCGCCGACCGCGCGGACCGGTGTGCCGGAGGGGACGGCGAAGTCCTGGCCGGTGTGCCGGTGCGCCCAGTGGGAGCCGGCGTCGTCGAAACCGGCGGAGAGCCGGTAGCGGGCCACCGGGCTCACCCAGTGCGGGGCGCCGCGGCGGAAGGCGCCGGGGGCAGGGCCGTCGACGGGGTCGGCGTGCGGGCAGCGGGCCGGGATGCCGCCGCCCAGCAGGGCGAGGTAGCGGGCGGCGAGCCCGGCCCCGGCGCGCAGCAGCTTCTCCTCGATGTCCCGCCGGAGCTCGGCCTGCCGCCGTACCCGGTCGTCCAGGTCGTCCAGCGCGGCGTCCACGGCCGCCGTGTCCGCGGCCAGCCGGCGTTGCGCCACCCGGTGCGCGGTCAGCAGCGCGGCCTCGGCGTGCTCGCCCTGGCGGACCAGGGTCACGTCCTCCAGCAGGCGGTCCGGGCGCCCCGACAGCAGCACCCGGGCCGACGGGCTGAGTCCCGCGTTGCGGTACTCCGTGCGCGCCATGGCGCCGACCCGGTCCCGCAGCACGCGCAGCCGGCGCCGCTCCCCGTCCGCCGTCACCCGCAACGCGCGCAGCTCGGCCCGCTTGCGCCCGGCCGCCAGCTCCGCCGCCTGGTACCGCTCCACGGCGCGTTCGGCCTCCGCGTACAGCCGCTCCACGCCGGGGCCGCCCGCGGGCGGTCCGGCCGCCGTCGCCACCGCCGCCGTCGCCGTCCCCCGCAGCGCGAAGGGCACCGCCAGCAGCAGGCACAGCACCACGGCCACCGCCTTGCATCGCATCGGGCCGATCGTGACGGCCGCCCGCGTGCGGCGGTCCGGCGACACGCCCCGCCGGGGCCCATAGCCACCCGCCGGGGTGATCGCATCCGGGCGTGCGCCGAACGGCCGACCGCCAGATCATGGGTACGGGCGCACTCGGCGGACGGGAGGATGACCCGGGTGAGCGGTGACAGGGGGCCCGGCGACTGGTCACCACTGGACCACGAGGTCCTGCGGCAGGTGCTGGACGGCACACCGGCGGGCGTGAGCATCCTCGACGCGCGGCTGCGCTACGTCTACGTCAACCCCGCCCTGGCCCGGATGAACGGCGTCTCCGCCGCGGCCCACGTGGGCCGCACGATCACCGAGGTGCTGCCCGACCTCGACGACACCGGCGAGGACACGATGCAGCAGGTCCTGGCCGACGGCACGTCCCGCGAGGTGCCGTCCAGCGGCCACACCCGGGCGCCCTCGGGGCTGACCCGGCGCTACTGGCAGGGCGCGTACCACCGGCTGAGCGGCCCGGACGGCACGGCGGTCGGCCTGGTCGGCATCACGCTGGAGGTCAGCAGCTCCCGGCACGAGCAGCACGAACTGGAGCGGGCCCGCGAGCGGCTGGCCCTGCTGGACCGGGCGGCCACCTTGATCGGCACCACGCTGGAGATGGAGGCCACCTGCTCCGAGCTGGCCCGTTTCCTCGTTCCGCTGCTCGCCGACATCGCCAGCGTGGACGTCCTGCCCCCGGAGGGCACGACCGCGCACACCCGCGGCCTGCTGCGGCTGCGCCGCGCGGCGATGGCGGCACTGCCCAATCTGCGGGACCAGGTGAGGATCTTCGGCGAGCCCGGGCAGTACCTGGACTACCAGGAGGGTTCGACCATCCCGCGCTGCCTCCAGTCGGGCCGCCCGGTGCTGGAGGACCTGTGCCACGACGGCGCGCTCGCTCGCTCCGCGAGCGGCCTGGAGCGGATCGCCGCCTACCGGGCGGCCGGCATCCACTCCGCGCTGGTCGTGCCGCTGACCGCGCGCGGGCACCCCATCGGGACGGTCAGCATGGTCCGCGGCGGGGAGTCGCCGGCCTTCACCGAACGGGACGTGGAGATCGCCCAGGACGTGGTGGGCCGCGCGGCGATCAGCCTGGACAACGCCCGCCGCTACACCCATGAGCACGGCATCACCCTCGAACTCCAGCGGGCGCTGATGTCCGAGCCGGGCTCGCCGCACCCCACCGTCGAGGCCGCCTTCCGCTACCAGCCGGCCGGCAGCAGTGCCCTGGTGGGCGGCGACTGGTACGACACCGTGCGGCTGTCCTTCGGGCGCACCCTGCTGGCCATGGGCGACGTCATGGGGCACGGGGTGGAGGCCTCGGTCGACATGAGCCAGTACCGCTCGATGCTGCGCTTCGTGGCCGGCGCCGACCTGCCGCCGCACCGCATCCTGCGCCGGCTGGACACCCTGATCTCGGAGACGGAGTCGGGGCGCCCGGCCAGCTGCCTGCTGGCGCTGGTGGACCCGACGCGCGGCAAGTGCGCGTACTCCAGCGCCGGGCACCTGCCGCCCGCCATGATTCGCCCGGACGGCTCCGTCGAGCTCGTCGAGGTGCCGGTCGGGCCGCCGCTGGGGACCGGGCACGGCGGCTACGAGATCGTCTCGGGCGCGTGCGGGCGCGGCGACGTCCTGCTGCTCTACACCGACGGCCTGGTCGAACGCCGCGGCGAGGACATCGACGTGTCCCTCGACCGGCTCGCCAGGTTGCGGTTGCACCCGGACGGGGATCTGGGCGGTCTGGTCGACCGGATCCTGTCCCTGCTGGTCTGCGAGCCCGCCGACGACGACATCGCGGTCCTCGCGGCGCGCATCGTCCGCTAGGCCGCAGGAGGGACGCCTCCCCCGGGCAGCGCAACTCTACGGGCGAAATCGGGGCAATACCGTCACGATGATCATACGGGACTGCCACCGGGGCGGTCCCGGGAACCGGCTCCCTCGGGGAGGACCTGCCGTGACCGTCAGCCTCGCGCAGTTGCGCCGTTGCTCCGTAGCCGTCGACCTCGGCGCCTCACGGACCCGCGTCTACATCAAGGGACAGGGACTCGTCGTGGACGAGCCCAGCGTGGCCGCCGTCAACGCCCACAGCGGGGCCCTCATCGCCGTCGGGTCACTGGCCGAGCAGATGACCGGACGGACCCCCGACCACATCCGCGTCGTCCGGCCCATCCAGGCCGGCATGGTCGTCGACATCGACATGGCCCAGCGCATGCTCCGGCACCTGCTCGGCGGCCGGCTCCGCAAGGCGTGGCGGCGCAAGCCCATGCTGCGCGCCGCGGTGTGCACCCCCAACAGCAGCAAGCCGCTGGCCCAGCGCGCGGCGATCGAGACGCTCTACGGGCTCGGTTCCCGGCGGGTCGAACTCGTCGACTCCGTCATCGCCGCCGCCGTCGGCTGCGGACTGCCGGTCGAGCAGCCCGAAGCGACGATGATCATGCTCAGCGGGGCCGGCACGACGCAGATCGCGGTGCTGTCGCTCGGCGCGATCGTCGCGGCCGAGACCATCCCCGTCGGCGGCGACGCCATCGACCACGTGGTGGTGCAGCACGTCCGCAACGCGCACGAACTGGTGCTGCCCACCCAGTCGGTGCGGCCGCTGCACGAGATCCTGTCCGCCCCCGGGCCCATCGCGCCGAGCACGGAGGTCCAGGGCCGGGACGTGGCCAGCGGCATCGCCCGCACCGTCACCGTCGACATCGAGAGCGTCCGCCGGGCCATCCGCATGCCGATGGGGGCCCTCATCGACGGCATCGGCACCGTCCTGCGGCGCTGCCCGCCCGACCTCGTCGCCGACCTCACCGACCGCGGCATCATGCTCGCCGGGGGCAGCGCGCTGCTGCCCGGCCTGGACATGATGCTCCGCCAGGCGACCGGGATGCCCGTCACGATCGCCGACCGGCCGGACGTCTGCGCGGTGCGCGGCCTCGGCGCGATGATGGAGGGGCAGGTGCTGCCCATGCCGATGGACTCGATGTCGGCGTAACGCCCGGGCGGCGGGCCGCCGCACTGCCGTGACGGCCCACGCCGCCCGCGCCCGGCGGTCACCGGGCGGCCCCCTCCCTCCCGACGCGCTCGACCAGGCGCACGACGTACTCGGCGACGAGTGCGGGGCGGAAGCCGGGCAGCCAGTGGCCGCCGTCCACGTGGTGGATCTCGGCACCGGGGGCCCAGTCGGAGATCTCCGTCTGCCACGGCGGCAGCACGAACACGTCCTTGGACGGGGCCAGTACCTGCGCCGGCAGGGCGGCGTGCCGGACCCGCGGGCGGAGCATGCGGGGCAGCACATTGGCCCGGTAGAGCTTCAGCCCGGCCCGGTTGCGGGCGGCCCGCCCCGGCCCGTACCCCTGCGGGGGCTCACCGGTCTCCAGGCGGAGCAGGCCCTTGATCACCCCGTCCAGTAAGCCGCTGCGGCAGGCCAGTTCGGCGACGCCGGGCAGATGGAAGAAGGCCACATACTGCGAGGCCAGCGCCTGGCGCAGTAGCTTGCCCAGCCGTGCGGGGGTGGGCCGGCGCACCTGGGCCCGGTACCAGCGGCCGGTGTGGTCCAGATCCGGGCCCGAGATCGACGTCATCGAGGCGTAACGGTGCGCCAGCTCCGGCGTACTGACGGTGTGCCAGCTCTGCACGGACCCCCAGTCGTGCGTCAGCAGGTGCACCGGCGCGTGCGGGCTCACTGCGTCCGCCACCGCCGTGGTGTCGGCGGCGAGCTGCGGCAGCCGGTACGCGCGGGTGCGGCGCGGCGCGCCGGACGAGCCCGAGCCGCGCACGTCGTAGGTCACCACGTGGAAACCATGTGCGGCCAGGCGTGCCGCCACGGCGTCCCACACCCGGTGGTCGTCGGGAAAGCCGTGCACGCACAGGACCGTGGGGGCGGCGGGGTCGCCGTGTTCGTACACCGCGAGGGGGACGCCGTCGGAGGCGGTGACCCAACGCGGCGCTTCGCCGTACCGGGTTTTTTCCCCGCCCGCCCGCCCGTGTGCCCCAGGAAGTCCGGGCGCCCCGCCGCCCGTTGTGTGGGGGCCGGGTTCGGGGCCTCCGGGGCTGCCATTCTGGACAGCACATTTAGGTGCCTCAGGCACTTTCCGTCGAGCGCTCCGGGTCATGCACCCAAATATGCTCCAGCGTCCAGAACGCCACCCCTACGACCCCGCCCCCTCCGTGAGCTCTCGCGCCTGATCCCCGGTGGGTGGGTATGGACGGCACCGTACTCGGGCACCCGTTGGCGCCGCGCTGTCCAAGTGCGCAGCCGTCACCGCCCACCGACACCCCACCGGCCGTAAGGCGCCCCAACGACCCCGGGAGGGGGTGCGCCGGGGTCCGCCCGCTGGGGGCACCTCCCAGCGGTAGCTGGGGGAGGGACGAGCGGCGACCGCGGCACACGATGTACGGGGGTAAACCGCGAGCGCCGTGGGGGTCCCCCCGGCCGAAGGTTGGGGGAGGACTCCGGAGCGGCGCCGACCCCCACAACGAACAGAGCGGGGCCCGCACTTACCGCGCCGGGCACTCGGGAGGGCGGGCGGGGAAAAACCCAGGCACAGCGAAGCGCAGCGGCGTTGCTTGAACGAGACGCATCCGCAACGCCGCCGAAGCCCCCCTGGGAAGGCCCCGTGCGTCACAGTCACAGAAGCCGTACGGGGAGGGGACACGACATGAGGCGGACGACGAGAACCATCGCGCTGGCGGTCGCCGCGGGGGCGCTGCTCGCGGGGTGCAGCGCGGTGGGCCCGCGCGGGAGCAGTCACGACGCGGGGCACCGCCCCGCGCCCGCACCGGCCCGCGTCGCGGGGGGAACACAGGCGCCGGACGGCGAACGCGCCCCCGCGCAGGACCAGTTGTCGACGTTCGCGCTGGACGTGGACACCGCGTCGTACGGCTATGCCGCCCGGCAGCTGAGCAACGGGCAGCTGCCGGACCCGTCGGCGGTGCGGTACGAGGAGTTCGTCAACAGCTTCCGGCAGGACTACCCGAGCCCGGACGGCGACGGCTTCTCCGTCACCGCGGACGGTGCCCGCACCCCCGGGGCCGGTTCGCGGTGGTCGCTGCTGCGGATCGGGCTGGCCACGCGCGCCGCCGACAAGGCGGCACGCAAGCCCGCCGCGCTGACGTTCGTCGTGGACGTCTCGGGCTCGATGGGTGAGCCGGGGCGGCTGGACCTCGTGCAGAAGGCGCTGCGGTCGGCGGTCGGCGAGCTGCGGGGGGACGACTCGCTGGCCGTGGTGACGTTCAGCTCGCGGGCGCGGGTGGCGCTGCCGATGACGCGGCTGGGCGCCGAGGGGGCCCGTGCGCACGCACGGGAGGTGATCGACGGACTGCGGCCCGAGGAGTCCACCAATCTGGAGGCGGGCCTGCGCGCGGGCTACGACGTGGCCCTGGAGGGCGCCCGCTCGGGCGTCACGAACCGGGTCGTGCTGCTCTCGGACGCGCTGGCCAACACCGGTGAGACGGATCCGGACGCCCTGCTGGAGCGGATCGCCCGGGCCCGGGAGCAGCACGGTGTGACGCTGTACGGGGTGGGTGTCGGCAGCGAGTACGGCGACGCGCTGATGGAGCGGCTGGCGGACCGGGGCGACGGCCACACCTCGTACGTCTCCACCGAGCGCGAGGCCCGGGCGCTCTTCGTGGACCAGTTGCCGGCCAATGTGGAGCTGCGCGCCCGTGACGCCAAGGCGCAGGTCGCCTTCGACCCGGGGACGGTGGAGGACTACCGCCTCATCGGCTTCGAGGACCGTGCCGTGGCCGACGAGGACTTCCGCGACGACCGGGTGGACGGCGGCGAGGTCGGCCCCGGGCACACCGTGACCGCGCTGTACGCCGTGCGCCTTCGGCCGGGCGCGCGGGGCCATGTGGCCACCGCGACCGTCCGCTGGCTCGACCCCGCGGGCCGCGCCCCGCACGAGCGGTCGGCGACGATCGAGGCGGACCGGCTGACCGGTGCGCTGTGGGACTCCGGTACGTCGGCGCGGCTGCGGGTCGACGCGGTGGCCGCGTACTTCGCCGACGCCCTGCGGACGTACCCCACCGGTGACGAGCAGCTGCCCGGCGCCCCGGGGCTGGCCGAACTCGCCGAGCGCGCGCGCTCCCTGGCCAGGACCACGGAGGACCCGGCCGTGGCCGACCTGGCGGAGTCCGTCGACCGCGCGTACGCGCTCCGCGCGGCCTGATGGAGTATCAGTGGAGTCATGGCAGCAGAAAAGGAACCCGAGGCCGAGCTCGACGCCCGCTACAGCAGTGACGGCGCCGACCCGACGACCTGGAGCCAGGCGCACCGCTTCCTGGCCGATGCCGAGATCTACTGGCTGACCACCGTCCGCCCCGACGGGCGTCCTCATGTCACCCCGCTCATCGGGGTCTGGTACGAGAACGCCCTGCACTTCAGCACCGGCGCCGACGAGCGCAAGGCGCGCAACCTCGCCCGCAACGCGAAGGTGGTGCTCACCACCGGCACCAACGCGCTGCACGAGGGCCTGGACGTGGTCGTCGAGGGCGAGGCGGCGCGCGTGCGCAGTGACACGCAGCTGCGCCGCATCGCCGAGGTGTACGAGGCCAAGTACGGCGAGGAATGGCGCTTCGAGGTTCACGGCGAGGTGTTCCGCGGGGAGGCGGGCAACGAGGCGCTCGTCTACCAGGTCGAGCCGAGGACGGCCTTCGCCTACGGACGGGGGACGACGTACAGCCAGACGCGCTGGCTGTTCTAGGGCGTCCTCCGGAACAGGGCGGTCCACAGGAAGGGCTCGCCGAAGTGCGGGGAGTCCGGCGGCTCGTCGCGCATGCGGCGCAGTTCGATCTCGGTGAGCCCGGAGAAGATCGCGCGCAGGGACTCCGGCGTGTAGGCGAGCCCGCCGTGCAGGCGGGCCTGCCGGTAGAGGTCGGCGTCCGGCAGCTCCGAGCCCATGGCGCCGGAGGCGAAGCAGGTGAGGGCGAAGTGGCCGCCGGGAGCGAGGACGCGGTCGAGCAGGGCGAGGTGGCTGACGCGGCGGTGCGGCGGCAGGTGGTGGAAGCAGCCCGAGTCGTGGACCAGGTCGTACGGGCCCTCCAGCGGGCCGCCGGACGCGGTCAGGGCGAAGGCGTCGCCGCGGTGGAAGCGCACGCCCCGCGCGCCGGTCTCGCGGGCCCGCTCCTCGCCCCAGGCGACGGCCGCGGGCGAGAGGTCGACGGCGTCCACGGCGAAGCCCGCGGCGGCCAGGTGCAGGGCGTTGCGGCCGGGACCGCAGCCGAGGTCCAGGGCCCGGCCGCCGGGGGCGAGCAGGCCCCGGTCGAGGTAGGAGACCAGGTTCTCGTCCGGTTTCCGCGCGAAGAACGGGACCGGCTTGGAGCGGTCGGTGTAGAAGCCGTCCCACCAGTCGGCCGCGCCGCCCGTCCAGCGGTCGGCCTCCGGCGCGAACAGGCCGTCCAGCAGTTCCAGCACGTCCTCGACCGTACGGATATGACGATCCATCAGGACTCCTTTCGCGGTGCCGCCAGCCTAGGCCCGTGGGGCATGAAAGCCCAGCTCAGCGACGGTTTCCCCATCGCCGGTACGGGCGTCCGAGCGGCCGCGCGGGCTCCGGGTGACGGCTCCCTCGGGCCCGGCCGCGGACGGGGCTCCGCGCCCCCGCGAGGGGCCGCCGCGGGAGCTTCGGCGGGCGCGCGAGGGCCGGTTTTCCGTTCGCTAGAGCCGGGCGCCGTCCGCCGCGGCCGTGCCGTGCTCCCAGCCCTCGCGGTCGCGGCCCTTGAGCCGCTGCGAGCGGGTCTGCGGGAACATCTCGTCGGCCGCCCGGCCCACCGCGACCTCGCGCGCCGCGAGGACGGGCAGCACCTCCGCGCTGCCGCCGCCCTCCTCACCGGCCTCACGGGTGGCGTCCCGGGTGGCCGACGCGAGCCGTTCGCCGATCCGCCCCGCGTAGGCGATGAGGAACGACTCGCGGAAGTTCCGGGACAGGTTCTTGCGGCCCTTAGCGCGTGCCGCACCGCCGCCGCGCAGCATCGCGGTCTCCGCCTGCACCAGCAGCGAGGTGTAGAGCACCTCCACGGCCTCCAGGTCGGCCTCGTAGCCGACCACCGTCGAGAAGCCGAACTCCGCCGACCACACCGCGCGGCAGCGGTTCGCCGAGGCGACCGCGTCCAGGAGCAGCGCCTTGGGGGCCTCGTACGGCCGGTCCACACCGACCCGGCGCGCACCCGGCCCGTCGCCGGGGGCCGGCCCCGCGAGCAGGGCCTCGTCGACGCTGTAGCGGGCCATCAAATGCTGCGCCTTGGCGCTGAGCGCCTCGGCCTCCTCCGGGTACGGGGTCGACTCCGCCTTCGCCAGCAGCGCGCGGATCCGCCCCAGCTTGGACCCCGCGCCGCTCCCCGCCGCGGGCCGCGGCGGGGCGGCGGTCAGCGGGGTGATCCGGGGCAGCCGGCCCAGGAGGCGGACGAGTTCCAGCACGGCGGTCGCCGCGCCGAAGCGGTCCAGCCGCTCCTCGCGGGCGTACGCCGTCAGCAGGGCCGTCGCCTCCGGCCGCGGCGCGCCGTCCACCGCGAGCAGCCGCTCCGCGAGCCGCACATGCTCGGGGCCGAGCTCCCTGCGGGCCATCCGCACCAGGTCCGGATTCCCCCAGCCGCGGCCCCGGCAGCCGCTCAGCAGATCGTCGAGCGCGGCCAGCACCGCCGGGCCCGCCTGCTCCCATCCCGCCGCCGCGAGCGCCGACGCCCCGGCGTCCACAGCGAACTCCGCGTCCGCGCCGGCCGCCCCCACGGCGCCGGCGAACGCCTCCCGAACCACCGTCGTCACGTCCCGCACGCCCTCCAGGATCGCATCCCGGCGACACGCCGCGTACGGAGCAGGGTGGTCGCGCGACCAGGGCGGCAGCACCAGGGTGGGGCCCCGTGAGCACCGAGACCCGAACCGTGGACTGGGACATCCGGACTGCCGGCCCGGCCGACGCCCGGCACCGGGCGCTGCTGCTGCCCGGCGGCCTGTGCACCGCGGAGTTCTACGCCGACGTCATGGCCGAACCGGCGCTCGCCGACGCGCGCCTCGGCCTGACCGCGGTCACCCTCCCCGGCTTCGGGCGCACCCCGGCGCCGCAGGACGTCTCCGTGGAGAACTACGCGCGCCTCCTGGGCCGGGTCGCCGCGGAACAGGGCTGCGACCTCGTCGTCGGTCAGGGCCTCGGCTCCACGGTCGCCATCGAGATGGCGGTGGCCGGCGCCTTCACCGGCCCGCTCGTGCTGCTCTCCCCCAGCTTCTCGCGGAACGACGAGGCCCCCGAGTTCGCGCTGTTGGACCGCCTCGGCCGCGTCCCGGGCCTGGGCGGGGCGGCCTGGGCGGTCGCCCTGCGGCTCTTCCCGCGCGCCGTGCGCGACAGCCTGCCGCCGGGCCGCCGCGACACCCTCGCCGCGGTCCTGGCCGACAACGACCCCGCCTTCTGCCACCGCGCGCTCCGCCACTACTACGACCACCTGGACCGGCACGGCTCGCTCGTCCCCCGGCTCTGCGCCACCGCCCTGCCCGCCTGGGTCGTCCGCGGTGAGGCCGACGACATCGGCCTCACCGACGGCGAACGCCGCGACCTGGACGCCTGCCCCAGCATCACCCTGGTCCCCGTGCCACGGGCCGGCCACGGCGTGCTCGTCGAACAGCCTGCCCGCGTCGCCGCGATCATCGCCGAGGCCGCGGCCCGCCTCGGCTGACGGCCGAACGCCGTGCGCTCCGCGGGGACCGGGGGTGCGATCGTTCCGCGCGGGTCCGCGGTGGCCGGTCGCGCAGTTCCCCGCGGCCCGCCTCGGCTGACGGCCGAACGCCGTGCGCTCCGCCGCATAGAGTCCGTGCCCTGGTGGTCCGTACGACTTCGGGGGTGGAACATGACGAGGAGCGAGGCGCTCAGCCGTATCCGGATGCTCGCGGCGGACCGCGCGCACGCGTGGCCGGGCCGGGACCGCGCCGCACTGGTGGAGGCGGGACTCGACGCGCTGCTCGCCGGCGAGGACAGCCCCGCGCTGCGGCAGCTCGCGGGGCTGGGGCGCAACGAGACGGACGAGGCGGATGCGTTGTTCGACCGCGTCCTGGAGGAACTGGGCCTGCTGCCGCTGCTCCCCGCCGACGTCGCGGCCGCGCGGTGGGAGATGACGCGGTGCTGGGCCGGGCTGATCACCCGCGGCGTCCTCGCGCCCGCCGACGGGGTCCGGCTGATCCGCGAGGCGGCCGGGGAGCTGGGACACCCCGGAGAACTGGCGGACCTGGTGCGGTGGGCGGGGGAACTCGACGAGATCGAGCACGGGCGGGAGCCGTCACCGTACACACGGGACGCCGTCCACAGCGGCATCGTGCGGGACGCCGCCCGGCTGCTCGCGGGATGATCGGTCACCCGCCGGTTGCCCGCGCGTCGTTCGGCGGTCACCCGATGATGCGATCGTGCGGTAGTGACTCGCACCATGGCCCTCGGACTTGCCGGGACGGTCGCGTTGGCTGTCGGCGGAAGGGCCGCGGGGGCGCTGCCCGTCCGGGACGAATTCGCCCTGCCCCGAGGGGAGGCGGCGATCGGGCTGCTGGTGGCCTACTTCGGACTCGGGCTGCTGATCGCCGCGTGGTGGCAGCTCGGCCGGCTGGTGCGCGGTCCGCAGCCGCCGACGATACGGAGCCTGCTGACCACCTTCGCCGTCTGGGCCGCACCCCTGCTGCTCGCGCCCCCGCTGTTCAGCAGGGACGTCTACAGCTACCTGGCGCAGGGCGCGATGGTCAGCAAGGGCATCGACGCCTACACGTACGGACCGAGCGTGCTCGGCGGTGCGGCGGCGGCCGAGGTGCCGGCGATCTGGCGCGACACCCCGGCACCGTACGGTCCCGCCTTCCTCGCCCTCGCGCGGCTGAGCGCGCACGCCGGGATCACCGGGATGCGGGCGCTGGCGCTGCTCGGAGTGGCCCTGCTCGCCACGCAGTTGCCGCGGCTGGCCCGGCGCTGCGGCGCGGACCCCGCGCAGGCGGTGTGGCTGGGGGCGCTCAACCCCCTGGTGCTGCTGCACCTCGTGGCGGGCGCCCACAACGACGCGGTGATGCTGGGCCTGCTGGGCGCCGGCCTCGGTGCCGCGCTCGCGCGGCGGCAGGTGATCGCGACGGTGCTGGTGACGCTGGCCGCCCTGGTCAAGGCGCCGGCCGCGCTGGGACTGCTGGTCGTGGCCACCTTGTGGGCCGAACACATGGAAGGACGTTGGCGGTTGGCCCGCGCGGGCGGCACCACGGCGGTGGTCGCCGGGGCGACGACGGTCGGCATCACGGCGGTGACCGGCGTGGGGTACGGCTGGATAGGCGCCCTGAGCACGCCCGCCTCCGCCTCCAACTGGTCGCTGGTCAACACCATGGCCCGCTTCATCGGCACCCCGCACACCTGGCGGATGCTGAGCCTGGTCGCCGTCGCGGTGGCGATCGGCGCGGTGTGGCTGTTCCGCAGGCGGCTCGGCCCCGTCTACGCCCTCGGCCTGAGCCTGCTCGCGGTCGCGCTGCTCGGCCCCGCGATACGCCCCTGGTACCTGCTGTGGGGGCTCGTGCCGCTCGCCGTGGCCGCTCCTGACGGGCGGGTGCGCCGGGTGGCCGCCGTGGGCAGCGCGGTGCTGGCCCTGGCGGTGCTCCCGAACGGCTTCCCCGCCACCGTGCACCAAGTGGCCCTGGCGACCGCGGGCGCCGCCGCCGCCCTGCTGCCGATCGTCGTGCTCCATCTCGTGCGGCTGGTACGGCCGGCCCGCCCGGCCCCCGCCTCATGAACGTCAGGACCTTCATGCGCAGTGCTCTCCGTGCTCTCGAGTCCCTCAGATCCCTCGGGGCCCCCGGGTCTCTTCGGGCTCCCGCCACGCAACGCGTGGTGAGCGCGGTCGTGGCGGTGACCGCGACCTTCGTCTTCCTCGCGACGGTGCCGCTGCACCGGCACTGGTTCGACGTGGCCGTCTACCACGGCGCGATCAACTCCTGGGTGCACGACGGCGGCGCGCTCTACGACTACCTGCGGCCCGGCACGGTGTACGGCTTCACCTACCCGCCGTTCGCCGCGCTGTGCATGCTGCCGATGGCCTGGGTGGACTGGCCGACCACCGTGGTGCTGGCCGCCACCCTCAACATCGGCGCCGGTCTGCTGGTGCTCCAGTGGACGGCCGGGCCGGTGATCCGCCGCCAGGGCTGGCCCCAGTGGTACGCGATGGTGCTGGCCGGCTGCCTGATGTCGCTGCTCGAACCGGTCCGGGACACCTTCACCTTCGGGCAGGTGAACCTCGCGCTGCTCGCGCTGGTGCTGCTCGACGCCGAACTCCTGCGCCGCGGCAGCCGCTGGGCCGGGTACGCGACGGGCCTGGCCGCCGCGGTCAAGCTGACCCCCGCCCTGTTCATCGGGTGGCTGCTGATCGCCGGGCACCGCAGGGCCGGGCTCACGGCGGCGGCCACCGCCGCCGGGGCGACCCTGCTCGCCGTCCTGGCCGCGCCGGGCGCGTCCCGGACGTTCTGGACGCAGGCGATGTGGGACACCGACCGCGTCGGCTCGCTCTCGTACGCCGGCAACCAGTCGCTGCGCGGCACCCTCGCCCGGCTCGACGCGCCGGAGTGGGTGTGGGCGGTCGCGGTGGTGGCCGTGCTGGCGGTGTGGGCGTACAAGGTGCGGCGCGCCGACGTCACCAACGGCGTGGCGTTCACCGGTGTCGCGGCCTGCCTGATCAGCCCGGTGACCTGGGTGCACCACCTGGTGTGGATGATCCCGGCGCTGGCCGTGCTGGCCGGTGAGGCGCTGCGGGTGCGGACCCGCGCCCGGGTGGCGATCGCGGTGGGCGCGTACGTGGTGCTGTGCAGCAGCATCGTGTGGCTGTGGCTGGACGAACCGGGCCAGGGCGGCCCCAGCTCGCTCATCGGCGGCAGCGCGTACGTCTGGATCGCCTTGGGGCTGCTGCTGGGGCCCCGGCACGGATGGCGTAGCCGGGCGCGCACCGGGGCGATCTTGGCTGACAGGGTGGGAGAGCGGGCCGGCTGACGGTCCGACGGCTCACGCGGCCCCTGTCGACCGAGGAGTTCACGCATGCGTGTGTCCCTGCGCCGGACGTTGACCATGACCGCCGCGTGTGTGAGCGCCGTCTGCGCCGTGTGCGTCCTGCCCATGGCGGCCGCCGCGCCCGCGCGGACGCCGGCCCCGCTGCCCGCCCTCGCCCCGCTGCTGGGGGCGAGCGCGCCGAACGCCATCCCCGGCGAGTACATCGTGACCCTGACTCCCGGCAGCGACCCCGCGCGCGTGGCGCACGACGCCGGCGTCACCCCGCACCACCTCTACCAGGACGCGATGCTCGGCTTCTCCGCCCCGCTGACCGAGCCCCAGTTGGCGCAGGTGCGCGCGCTGCCGCAGGTCCGCAAGGTGGAGCAGGACACCAAGGTCGCCCTCCCCCCGCAGGACCGCGTCCCCTCGCCGCCCCGGCGGCTGCTGCCGCGCCCGGGCGCGGCCCCGGGCCACGACGGCGGACACGGCACGGACGGGCGGACGGGCCCCGCCGCCACGGACGCCGAGCTCTCCGCGCCCGGCATCTTCTGGGGGCTGGAGCGCATCTCCCACCGCACGCCCCACACGCACGGCTTCACCGTGAAGGCCACCGGCTCCAAGGTGACCGCGTACATCATCGACAGCGGCATCGACTTCGCGCACGACGAGTTCGGCGGCCGTGCCACGCCCGGCATCGACGAGATCGGCGACGGCCTCGACGGCGAGGACTGCGCCGGGCACGGCACGCACGTCGCGGGCACGGTCGGCGGCGCGCACGCCGGGATCGCCCGCGAGGTCCGCCTCGTCTCCGTCCGGGTCCTGGACTGCGATGCCGCGGGCCCCAACTCGGGGATCATCGCGGGCATCAACTGGCTGGCCCGGAACGCGGTCAAGCCCGCCGTCGCGAACGTGTCGCTGGGCGGCATGTACTCGCCCGCGATGAACGACGCCCTGGACGGCCTGGCCCGCGCCGGCGTCTTCCCGGTCGTCGCGGCGGGCAACGACGACATCAACTCCTGCGTCATCTCGCCCGCCAGCGCGACCGAGGCGTTCACGGTGGCGGCCACCGACCAGGCCGACCACCTGGCGTCGTTCAGCAACTTCGGCAGCTGCGTCAACCTCACCGCGCCCGGTGTGGACATCGCCTCCGCGTGGCCCGACGGTTCGTACGCCATGATGAGCGGGACGTCGATGGCCGCGCCCCATGTGACGGGGATCGCCGCGCTCTACAAGGACACGTACGGGGACGCCCCCTTCGACGTGGTGAAGAAGTGGCTCATCGCCCAGGCCACCCCGAACGCCTCGGCGGGCGCCCCCTGGGGGACGCCGACGCTGCTGGCCTTCACCGGCGATCTTTGAGGGGTGCCGTTCCCCGGGATCCGGAATCCTGGATTCCGTATGTCCGTGATAACGGGATCTGGACATGTAGCATCGAGAACATGAGGATGAACGAGGGCGTGGAGTGGGCACTCCACTGCTGCCTCAACCTGGCCTGGGCCGGTCCCGAGAGGGCCGTCACGGCGGCCCGGCTGGCCGCCTTCTACGAGCTGCCCACGGCCTACCTCAACAAACAGCTCCAAGCGCTGGCCCGCGAGGGCATCGTCTCCTCCACCCCCGGACCGCGCGGCGGCTTCCGGCTCGCCCGGCAGCCCGAGGAGATCACCGTCCTGGACGTCGTCACGGCCATCGAGGGGCGGGACCCGGCGTTCCAGTGCACCCACATCCGCAAGCGGACCCCCAACAACGGCACGCTGCTCGACGACGACTTCCGCCAGCCGTGCCTGGTGCACCAGGCCATGGCCCGCGCGGACCTCGCATGGCGCAAGGAACTGGCCGGTCAGACGCTCGCGGACCTGAAGGCGTCCATCGAGGGGGTGGCGCCGGGGGCGGCGGAGGGGACGCGGGGGTGGCTCCTGGGGACCGGGGGCTGAGGGCGCTGCGTTTCGCTGTACCGGGTTTTTTCCCCGCCCTCCCGCCCTCCCCCAACCTTCGGCCGGGGGTGCCCCCAGCCCCAGGAAGTCCGGGCGCCCCGACGCGCGTTGTTGGGGGCCGGGTTCGGGGCCTCCGGGGCTGCCATTCCGGACAGCACATTTAGGTGCCTCAGGTACCCGCCTTGATCGCTCCGGGTCATGCACCCAAATATGCTCGAGTGTCCAGAACGCCACCCTCCCTCAGCTACCGCTGGGAGGTGCCCCCACCTCCCCCGCCCCCTCCGTCTCGTATCGCGCCTGATCGCCGGTGGGTGGTCTGAAGCGGCACCGTGCTCGCGCAGCCGTTGACGCCGCGCAGCACGGTGAGGCGGTCAGGAGAGGTCGCGGGTGAAGTGCAGGGCTGTGATGGCCATGCGGCAGGTGTGGTGGAAGCGGTGCGCGCCGTGGTTGGTGACACCGGAGTCCAGCTCGACGCGTTCACAGCCCGCCTTGCGCGCTCTGATCTCCAGTTCGTCCATCAGCCGGGCGCCCACCCCGGCGCGGCGTGCGTCGAGCGCCGTGACCAGGTCGTCCACGAAGAGGGTGCGGCCCCGGCTGGTGGCGAGCACCCGGTGCGTCGCGACGGCCAGGTAGCGTCCCTGGTTGTCGCGTGCGGCGGTGAAGACGAGGCCCTGCGCGTGTGCCTCGCCGGCGAAGGCGGCGAACCCGTCGGCGGTCAGGGCGGGCCTCAACGTGCGTATGAGGGGCCCCACTTCCGCCGTCATGTCCGGTTCACCGGGCCGTACATCCACGAATGTCAGCTCCATGCGGAGATCTTAAGAGGGGCTGACGGGCACCCGGCGGGGCACAAACTTCTGTGCTAGGGCGTGTTTCGAAAGTAGCGCCGGCCGCCCGGAGGGCGGGTCCCGCGGCTCCCCCAGCTACCGCTGGGGGTACCCCCAGGTGCGGTGCATCGCAAGGCGG